>DATECF010000187.1:0-9687 GCA_035287045.1 Gemmatimonadales bacterium
CAGGTCGTACGAGGCATCGGTTCGCTCGAGGAAGGCGCGGCCGTCGTCCACATGGGCATCCACCGTGCTATCCGCGTACGGCCGGTCGGGGTGCAGCTCCTGCCCCAGCTGGAGGAGGCGTGGATCGATTTCCACCGCATCCACGTGCTGCGCACCCATGGCCAGGGCCGTCGCGACGTCATTGCCGTTTCCCGCCCCGATGATCAGCACGTTGCGCAGCGGATTGCCGGCGACATGTTCGTACGGGAGGAAGTAGATGGGTTCGACCTCGCGGCGTCGGTCGGTGGGCAGGATCGCCTGGTGGGGAATGCCGTTGACGCTGATGACGTAGTCGTACGGCTGGTCCGTTGGGCTCGCAACGGCGACCTTGTAGTAGGGCGACCAGCTCAGTCCTGCCGCCAGCGTCTCGCGACCGAGCAGGAAGGCCAGCGCGATGAGCGCCACCCCCTGGAGCAGGCGCAACCGGTTCTCACCGCCGCGGTGGAGCAGGAGGACGAACAGGATGGCGACCACCGCACCCCACGCCAGCGGCGGCGCCCACAGGAGAGAGAGCGCGCTGAACACCGCGATGCCGCATAGGCTTCCGGCGATGTCGAGGCGGTAGGCCTCCAGCGCCTCGAATTGCACGAAGGTGCGCCCCACGCCCTCGGCGATCATGGCCATCACCGCCGCCACCGCTCCGAAGATGAGCGGCAGCGTCAGCCACGGCGGCAGCCCCGTCGGCGTAAAGGCGCCGAAGTAGATCAGCTCGCTCCCGGAGCGGTCAATCTCCACGGGAAAGATGAGGACGAATGCGACGAAGAAGGTGAGTGCCACCGGCGCGTACGCAAAGAGGTCGAGCCGCGCCCGCGCCCGCAGGAAGCCGATGCCGATTCCCAGGAAGCTGCCGAGCAGCACGAAGTTGCTGAAGTAGCTGAGGTAGATGACATTCGACCCGGTCCATCGAATGAGCGCCAGCTCCACGAAGAGCATGAGGAAGCTGAGCAGGACCAGCCGAAGCCGATTCGACATGTCTCCCTCTCTCCCCTGTGGCGTGGCGGTCAGCGTCGCGCATCGTTGCCCGCTTCCGAAACAGCCCGATAGTGCCAGCGACGCCGCCTCGCCGCGGCCCACAATCCGCGAAGTGGCCCTCATCGTCGTCCTGACCCTGCTCGCCGGAGCCCTGCTGGCTCCGGGGCTGCCGATCGGTCCGTCGCTCGACGCGGCGGTCTTCAGCCACGTGGGCGGCCGTATCCTGGACGGCGTCGCGCCGTACGTCGGTGCCTGGGATCACAAGCCGCCGGGGATCTATCTCGCCACGGCGGCAGCGCAGGTGCTCCTGGGCTGGCTAGGACCGTGGACGGCGGAATGGCTGCTCTCCCTCGCGGCGACGGTGGGCCTCGGCGCTGCGGTCGCGGCGGCGCTGGCGCGCCTGCAAGTGACCGGGTGGCCGCGGACACTTGCCGCAGCCGGAGCGACGATCGTGGCGAGCCATTACCTCCTCGCGCTGGGCGGCGGTCTCACCGAGCCGCCCGCAACCGCCCTTGTAGCCTGGGCGCTGGTTCTGGTGCTGGCGACCGGGCCCACGTCCTCCGCCCACCTCGCCGGGGTCGGCGCGCTCGTTGGCCTGGCGGCCCTCTTCTCCGTCCAGCTCCTGCCCGCCGGCCTGGTGGTGCTTGCCCTAGCCGTCTTCCTGCGACCTGACGGAACGCGGCCGCGGGCTGCGACAGCCATGTCGCTCGGGTTCGCGGCGCCGCTGGCGCTCGTCGCTGCCTGGTTGGCGGTGATCGGGGTGCTGCCGGTGGCCTTCGACGCCGTCGTCAACTACTCGGCGGCCTATCGCGCCTCGAGCGGCGAGTATGGCCCCACCCTGGCGGCGCCGGTCGCGGCGTGGGCGGCGCTCAGCTCCCTCTTCCTGGTAGCCCCCGCGCTCCTCGGCGCGGCGACCCTGTCGAGGGCCGCTCCGCCGCGCCGTCGCGTGATGATCGGGTCGCTGGTGTGGATCGGCGCCTCGCTGGCGCTCTTCGTGGTGCAGGGCCGCTTCTACGCTCACTACGCCATCCCGTTGGCGGTGCCGCTGGGGCTGCTCGCCGGCGTCGGGCTGGAGCGGGTGGGCGACACGCTCCGGCGCGCCGGGAGTCCGCGCACGCGAGCCGTCGTTTTCCTCCCCCTCATCGCGACCCTGGCGATCTCGGTGGTGACCGGGACCATCTCGGCGGCCATGCAGATCGCCCCCGTGGCCGATCGATCCGTGCGAATGCAAGCCGTGGCCGAGCGGATCGAGCACCTCGCCGGCGCCACGCTGCTGGTCTGGGGGAATGAGCCGCGCCTCTACGAACTGTCCGGCCGCGCACCGACGACCCGCTACTCGTATCTCTACCCGCTCACCACTCCGGGCTACTCGACGGCGGCCATGGTCGACGACGTGGCACGCCAGCTGGCCGCGAATCCCCCAGCGGTCGTCGTGGATGCCGGCTCGGATGCTCCCGGGCAGCCGGGCTTCCTGCCGCTGCTGGTCGACCGCCCGATCTCGACCGACGGGCGCGACCTCGACCTGCTCGACCCGCTTCGCACCTTCGTGTCCGAGCACTATGTCCTGGTGGACACCGTCGCCGGCTGGCCGATCTACGCGTACTTCGAGGGGCTGCAATGACCCGAACCGCCGTCCTGGGAGCCGGCGCCCTGGGCCTCACCGTCGCCCTGCGCCTGGCGCAGCGCGGCGATGAGGTGATCGTGCTGGAGCGCGAGCCGCTTCCCGGTGGCCTGGCAGCGGGGTTCGAGATCGAGTCGGGGATCTGGCTCGACAAGTTCTACCACCACCTCTTTCAGTCAGACCGCCACGCCATCGGCCTGATCAACGAGCTCGGCCTGGGCGACGACCTGCTCTGGCGGCGCCCGCTGACCGTGACCCTTCGCGACGGCACCCCCCACCAGCTCGACTCTCCGATCAGCCTCCTGCGGTTCGGCCCGCTGCCGCTGCTCGACCGGATCCGCATGGGTGCCTGGCTGGCATACCTGCGGACGCTGGGCAGCGCGGACCGGCTGGAGGGGCACACCGCCGCCGAGTGGATCCGCCGCCGCATGGGCGCCCGCGCCTACGAAGTGGTGTGGGGTCCGCTCCTGCGCGGGAAGTTCGGTGCGCTTGCCGACGAGATCGCCATGCCCTGGTTCTGGGCACGCGTCCACGACCGCACCGCCCAGCTGGGCTACCTGCGCGGCGGCTTCCAGCGGCTCTATGACCGGCTCGCCGAGCGGATCGCGCAGGCCGGCGGCGAGCTCCGCTTCGGCACCGAGGTCCGTGAAATCCACAGCGACCCGAACGGCGGCCTGCTCGTCGAGACCGCCGCCGGCGACACGATCACCGCCGAACGCGTGGTCTCCACGCTCGCCGTGCGGCTCACCTGCCGCCTGACCCCGGAGCTGCCCGGGGAGTATCGGTCCAGACATGAGTGGGGGACCGCCTATGGAGCCCACTGTTTGGTGCTGGCCCTCGACCGGCCGCTGACCCAGAGCTACTGGATGAACGTCAACGATCCGGGCTACCCATTCATGGCGCTGGTGGAGCACACCAACTACATGGATCGCGCCGACTACGGCGGTCGGCACCTGGTCTACCTGGGCAACTACCGGCCGATGGACGACCCGCTCCTGCGCACGCCCACCCCCGAGGTGGTCGCGCAGTTCGCGCCGCACCTGGCGCGCATCAACCCCGCGTTCCGTCCGGAATGGGTGACCGATGCCTGGTCGTTCGGCGCCCCGTTTGCCCAACCGATCGTGACCGCCGACTACCGCGACCACATCCCGCCCTTCGAGACGCCGGTCCCAGGCCTCTGGGTGGCGAGCATGTTCCAGGTCTACCCCCACGACCGGGGGCAGAACTACTCGATCGAGCTGGCGGAGCGGCTGGTCGCGCGGCTCGCCCCCTGAGCCGCCAGCTCACTGCTCAGCATCTGAGCATGTGGTCCCGGATAGGCCCGCATCCTGGCCGAATGCTCAGGATCTGGGCAGGTCAGCCGGGAAAAGGCCCCGTTATCGGCGCATCCTGGTCCATACGCTCACCTGCTGAGCACCCTGCCCTTTCCCTGGCCGCACCAGCTCCAGGCCCAGCATTTGGACCCAGTACGGGAGCAGGTATGGGGCGATCGCCATGCTGGCCCAACCGAGCCGTCCCCGCAGCGTCAGCCAGATCGCCAGCGGCAGGCCAACCACCATCCACCACACCCCTACGAAGTGCGACGGCGACAGGTTGAAGTCGTTGGCGATGTCCTTCACGCCGGACGCGTTGAACGAGGCCACCCAGTCGCCCAGGTACCCGGTCGGGATGGCGGTGGCGATCACCAGCGCCACGATTCCGACGAAGGGCCAACGCCACGACGGCCGCTCCCAGAGGATCCAGGCCAGCAGCGGCAGCATGATCGGGCGCGGGACGAGCACACAGATGGCGAGGTATGCGGCGGTTGCCACTCCACTTCCGCGGTACGCCCACGCTGCGGCGAGCAAAACGAACACCATGAGGTTGCCTGTGTTCACGTCGAACCAGAACGGGTAAGAGACAAGCATGAGCAGGGCGAGCTTTCGCGATGGCAGAAAAGCAAGCGCCGCGAAGTGCGCCAGGCGCCAGATGGTGATGCCGGCCGCGGTCAACACGCCCAGCACCGGCGCGACCTGTGGGGCGTAGTGGTAGCCGTACGGATACTCCCAGTCGTAGAGGGTTCCCAGCGGGAAGCGGCGCGCCGCCTCGATGTAGTTATCCCAGTCGAACGGCCGCTGGTGGTCGATCACGATCGTCGCAAGGCCAACGACATTGGCCGCAACCAGCAGGATGAGGGACGAGCCGACCAAGGCCCAGCGAAAGGGCATGGGCAAGCGTGCGCTCACCGGCGAGCACCCCGCTGCTCGATGCTCACCACGCCGTCCGAAACGCGAAACAGGTAATCCGCCGCGGCCGGGATTTCACCGCGCTGGATCTCCCCATTCAGCCGCAGGGTCTCCAGCCAACGGTCGGTTGAGGTCCACTCGAGGCCCATGTACGTACCGATGCTTACCCGCTTTGCCAGCACGGGGAACCACTCGATGAGTCCACCGTCGTAGGCTCCGGCCTGAACAGCGAAGGCCGCCGCCGCGGGCGTCGTCCTGGATGCCTCGATCATCGCCAGCCGAACCGCGGTGGGGATCGCCCGGAACCGTTGAAAGCCGGCCAGCATCGAGGCCAGGACCAGCGCCGAGAGGGCGAGCGTCGCAACTGCGCGCACCGCCCTAACCGCGCGGAGCGCCGGCTCCATGGCAAGGGCCCCGGTAGCGGCAAGCATGGCCCACGCCAGTGCGGAGTACCGGCCCTCCCCGCTCGGGACGATGAGCAGGACGATGATCCAGGCAGGCAAGAACCACTGACGGCCGCGGATCGCGATCGCCAGCCCAACAGTGCAGCGGCAAGGGTGATGTCCAGCGGGCCGAGCCAGGACGGCCCATGCGCGAGCAACCGCACGAGCGCTGGCGCTGCGTGTGTGATGTCGCGGCCGTGAGGAGCGGCCCGGGTCCATGCCTTGACAGCACCAGCCATAGCCAGGGAGCAATGCCCAGCAGCGCGATGCCCACCGCGCCGGTCATGGCGATCGCCGCCCGTCCCGACCACCTCCGTGCGAGGAGAAGGGTACCTAGCGCCACCAGGGAGGGACCGACCGCCGGATGGGCGAGCAGCGCAAGCGACGCAAGGATGCCGGTTGTTGCAGTCAAGGAGACTGTCGGCCGTCTCGTGGTCACCGCCGCGGACCAGAGGGTGGCGAGCAGCAAGAGGAACCCGAGCCCGCGGGTGACCCCGCCCCCCTCGATCGCCCACGTAATCGGCATGGCCGCGAAGATCACGGTGGCCACGCCGGCGGTGCGCGCATTGCTGAGCTCCCGTGCCAGCGACCATGCGGCGACGACCGCCGCGAGGCTCCAGACCAACGGCAGCCACCGCTCGGTGCTGACCGGGTCACCCGGAACCGCGGCAAGCACGTACAACCCGAGCGGCGGATAGGCGAACGGGATGCCACCGCCGTTGTACGAGGTCGTGGCGGGGAGGCCGAAGCCTGCCGCGCGGATGTCGTCCGCCATCGTTGCAAACAGACCCCCGTCGCCCAGGGGAAACGGAGCGATGAGAATCGGTCCAAGGCGGACGGTGGCAGCGATCGCAATCGCGAGACCTGCCAAGAGCGTGCCGCCGCCGTATCTCATGCGGGCATCGGCCAGCAGCCGGGCCACCCAACGGATCATTGGCGTGATCCACGCGTCAATTGGGAGCCTTCTCAGGCTGTGGCCGAGCAACCGGCGGCATCCCCACCATCAGGTAGGTCACGTCATAGACGAAGAGGCGAGGCAGCGCGACAACCACGGTCGTCGCCGCGGCGAGCCAGGCGAAGCGTGACTGCGCGAGGCGCAGCGTCAGACCGATCCCCACGCCCACCACCACCGCCCACAGAACCGGCACGGCGTAGAGGGAGGCGGCCTGGCCGGCATCGGTGGCGTAGCCGCGCAGGTCGTACAGGAGCGCCGGCGCCCAGAGCAGCGCCGCCACCGCCAGCGCCCCCGCCGCGCGACCCCACTGTCGTCGGCCGAGGTACACCGCGGCGAACACGATGGGGAAGATCTTCAGCGAGGCAGCAACGCCTATCGCGACCGGCCCAGCGCGCCGCTCCACACTCCAGGCCAGCACCGCCACGATCAACGGCTGGGCGTTGCCCACGGCGCTGATCCCGACCAGGATCGGGGCGAAGAGCGCGACGAGCAGCCAGGCCCGTGCCCGCATCAGCGGCAGGAGGGCAACGGCGCTCGCCGCCAGGAGCACCAGCGACCACAGCGCCGCGGCGACCTGCGCCGGCAGGAAGGTGAACGGCACGGCGGCCCAGGCGAACCACGGGGCGTATCGGTACACCTCCGACGCGTCCACGTTGGTCAGCAGCGGGTAGAGCGCCTCACCGTCGCGAAGTCGTAGGGCGGCGTTCCAGTACGCCGCCGCGTCGGAGAGGGTCCAGTTGGCGGCCGCCTGGAACAGGTTGAACAGCCCGATCCCGATGATGACCGCCAGCGCCACGGTTCGCGCCAGGCGCACTGGCGTGAGCTTCGACTTCGGCATGTGTGCGCAGTCTAGGTGCGAGCGCGCAGCGACCGGATGGTTCAGTCACCCGCCGCGCCGAGGGGAACCCAGCGGAGACGTCCGGACCCGGCTGATACCATCCCAGCCCCATGACACGAATGCACCGATGGGCGCGGCTCCTGGTGGCTGCCGCCGTCCTCGGCCTTTCTATCGCCTGGCTCATCTGGACCTTCAACGGCTTCAGCCTGTCCGATGCGCACGCATACCGCGTCGCGGCGGAGCGCCTGCTCGCAGGGGACGACCTGTACCAGCCGGCGGCCACGCAGGGCGAGGCGTTCCGCTACGCGCCGTGGTTCGCGGCGGCCTGGGTCCCCATCGCGGCGCTCCCACGCGCGGTGGGCGACGCGTTGTGGGCCATCGCCCTCGTGGCCGCCAGCGTGGTGGCGGTCCTGCCGCTGATGAAGCGACCGGACCTCGCGCCACGGCTGCTGGCCATCCTGGGCGGCACGATGCTGCTCTGGACGGCGGCGCGCGGCAACGTGCATCCCCTCCTCATGATGGCCCTCGTGCACGGCATCGATCGTCGGTCGGGACCAATCTGGGTCGCCCTGGCGGCCTCGCTCAAGGCGGTGCCGATCCTGTTCGTCCTCGTCTACCTGGCGCGGCGTGAATGGTGGCGTGCCGCATGGACCGTTGCCATCACCGCGGCACTGGTCGCGCCGATGCCGCTGCTCGGCTGGGAGCCGGGCACCGTGCAGGCCGGCGAGAGCATCAGCCTCTACTACCTTGTCTCGCCGTTGGCCTGGCTCGCGGGAGCCGCCGCGGCTGGAGTCCTGGCGCTCATCGTTGCCTGGCGCATTCCCCGGTACGCAGCCCCAGCCGCCGCCGGCGCCGCCATCCTGGCGCTCCCACGACTCCTGCTGTACGACCTGACCTACCTGCTCGTCGGTGCCGACCAAGCGTCCGTTGGCCGCCGCACCGCGTTATCCGACGGGCATCACCCCGACGTGCGACCTTCGCCGGGATAGCCGCGACCTCAGGGCTTGCGCCAGCCGTTCCACCTCGCCTGAGGAGAGCAAGAGGAGGGCTGCGAAGGCGAACGTCGGCAGGTAGTGGTCCCAGAGGTTTGCGATGAGGCTCAGTCCGGCGAGGATGCCGAGCCCCAGGCCGAGTCGCCCGCGCGCCGGAATCCCGATCAACACGGCGGCCACAGCCAACGATCCCCAGGCCGGCCACCAGCTCAACGATTCGCGAGCCCAGCTTGTCCACACCACCAGCACGCCGTCGGGAATCGGCACCTGCGTGCGCAGCGCCGAGACAATGTCCGGCACCACGTCAGGCCCCAGCCAGAGAAGAATCGGGATGCCGAGTGCGGCGAGCACCAATGCGGCCCATGCCAGCTCCCGCCACCGGCGCTCCCGGATCAGCATGCCGCCGATGAGAATCGGCCAGATCTTGATCGTGACTGATAGGCCCAGCAGAATGCCGGCGAGCCGCTGGTGCCCCTTCAGATGGGCCCACACGAAGCCGACGACGAGGGGCAGCATGAAGCTGTTCACATTGCCGAGAACCGTGACTCGGACGAAGAACGGCTGCAGCGCATAAGCCAGCCAGAAGAGACCGAACCACGCGAGCCAAGTGGACCGACCTGCCATCCTCGCCGCCCCGGCGCCGGCTCCCACGACTCCAACAATGCCGAGGACGACCCATGCGAGCCCGCCGACGTCGTACCCAAGGAGAGCGAACGGGAGCGCCAAGGCAGCCGACGCCGGCGGTAGGTTGAACACGTCGACCGGCATCTTCAATGCCCCTACGCCGATGCCGCCATCTTGGTACAGGTCGCGCTCCAGGAAGTCGAGGGCCCCGGCATAGTGGACTCGCCAGTCGTAGAGCCAGACTGAATCAACCTTCGGGCCGACCGCGTACGCAGCGATCGCTTGCCCGCCGCGGGCGGCAACGAGGGCCAACCCGGCCACAATGAGTGCCCCCGCCAAGAGGCGCGCGACCTTCCTCATGGTTGCGCAGATGGGAGCCGGGGTTCCACGAATGCGTCCCCGACCCGGCCCACCAGCGGCGTGAGGTACTGCGACACGACCGACACTACAACCGGCAGGAAATGTTGCCGGAGGTTCGGCACCATCAGGCGAGACGTGCGTTTGCGCTCGGACACGGTGACCTCAGCGTAGGTCGGCGGCACCGCCCACGGCAGGCAACCGCGTGGGTGTATCCGCCGTCTGAAGTGCGGTGCATATCTAGGTTCGTGTCCACGGCTAGGGCGTACTGCGACGCGATGCGGGCAAGTGTTCCAGGTCTGCATGCCCGTCGCCTTGCCTGGCTCCTCATTCCAGTCCACTGCGTTTGGATGCGAGGAGTGCCCCCTGACGAAATGGTATCGGGCTAGCCCACTCCGCGCCGACCGCGGGCAATTCGCTGTCAGGCTCACCCCTCACTGACGCCGCCATTTCGCCTAACCACACGCCGGCAAGCTGCGTACCAACGACAGCGGTGCGCCAGCGGATCGAAGCGCCGGGATGGGGTATTCGAGCTGGTAGTCTCCGAGGCCGTCCTCGCGAGAGAGCGGATCCCAACTGGTAACCCCCAGCCGAATACGATCTCGAAGCAGGGCGAGCATG
>DATECF010000188.1:0-6027 GCA_035287045.1 Gemmatimonadales bacterium
CGCGAACAACTAACTTCCCGTTCGCCCTCCAGCCCAAGGATCGAGAGCCATGCTGTTCTCCATGATAGCAGTCACCGCGATGGTGCTGCAGGCGCCGTCGGAACCCATCGTGTCGCCTTCCTGGCTAGCCGAGCACCTGAACGACGCCAACCTGGTGGTGGTGCAGGTGGAGGGGCGGCGCGACGCGTACTCCCAGGGACACATTCCCGGCTCCCGGTTCCTGGCGCTCACCGACTTTGCCACCGACGCCGGCGGTCTTGGCCGCGAGCTGCCGCCGGTGGAGGAGCTGGAGCGGGTGTTGAGGGGTCTTGGGATCAACCACGATTCGCGGGTGGTGATCTACAGCTCGGCGAGCCCCCTGGGCGCCGCCAGGCTGTGGATGACGCTCGACTTCCTGGGGTACGCGGACCACGCGTCCCTGCTGGATGGGGGGCTGGCGGCCTGGCGGGCCGCGGGCGGCGCCGTCACGCTCGAGGAGCCAACGCCGCGCGTCGGGAACCTCACGCGTCGCGAGCGGGCACCGTTCCTGGTGACGGCTGACTGGATCCACCCGCGGCTGGACGACCCCAATGTGCTGCTGATCGACGCCCGGCCCGACAACGAATACACCGGTGCGGACAACGGCATAGGGGGCATGGTCCATCCCGGACACATTCCCGGCGCCTACCAGATGTACTGGGAGCGGCTGGTGGAATCCGGGAATCGGTCGCAGTTGCTGCCGCTCGAGGTCCTGCGCCGGGAGTTTGAGGCCGCGGGCGCCGCGCCGGGCAAGGCGGTGGTCGCCTACTGTATGGTGGGTATGCGGGCGAGCCTCACCTACCTGGTGGGACGAATGCTCGGCTACGACATGAAGTTCTACGACGGCTCGTGGCACGATTGGGGGGCACGGGACCTGCCGTACGTGACCGGCACGGGGCGTCGCTGATTATCGCCGCACGCTGGGCCGGGAGGTCTCCAGGATAATGCGGGGCCCCAGGCGGCGTCCTTGCGCGGCGGTCACGCGATCGACGTCCGCCTGCCACTTGGCGAGCGCCGCCTGATTGGCGGCCGCGTTCTGCGGGATGGGCTTCCCCGGACGCTGCTCGATGAACCCCACGATCCCGCCCGCCGTGAGGGCCAGCGAGACGGCGATCCGCGGGGCCTGGTTGTCCGTGATGACCGGCATCACAATCCAGGTCACAGCGGCCGCACCCAGCCCCACGCCCAGGGGGATCAGCGCCGACCCGGTGGAGCGGCGTTCCGGCAGCAACTGCGGCGAGGGTGGCAGGTCGGGCGCGTCCACACTCACATGCTCCAGCCGCACCGGCACGTCCACGACCCGCTGGACCCTGCCGCGCGGGTCCCGCGACGCGAAGCTCCACACGTAGAGGCCGCTCGCCAGCCTGGCGCCGTTCCGCCCGGCCCCGTCCCAGTTGACGGTGAAGGCGCCCGTGACTCGGCGATCGTGGAGGGTTCGCACCACATCGCCTCGCGACGTCTCGATTTGGACTCGCACGGTGTGCGGGCCGCTGGGATACACCCGCGCGGGCATGGCGCCTCGGCCGGGCTCCAGGGTCACCCGCTCCGGGACCTCCACCGACACGGCCGGCGTCGCGAACCGGACGCTGTCGTAGGCGGCCACGACCTCGGGCGTAAAGGCGATGGAGTCGAGGCGGTAGCGCGGCTCCAGGAGCACCATCCGGCGGAACACGGCCCGGGAGGAATCCGGCCGTTGCTGGTAGACCTCCGCCGCACCCAGATAGGCCTGGGTGGACAGCACCAGCGTGTCGGGCAAGTCCCGGGCGGCGAGGGCGCGGCGCAGCAGCTGGGTTGCGGCCTCCAGCTCCAGCGCCCGGTAGGCACGCACGCCCTGCTCCCGGAGCTCGAGACCGGATTGCGCGAGTGCGGGCCCTCCCCAAGCGAGCGCGGCCAGTACCGCCGCGAGCTCACGCCGTCTCATGGTGCTCGCGTGAGCTCGATGTCGATGATGCGGAGCTCCTGGCCCGGGGTGAGATCGAAGGCCCGTTCGACGGGCAGGTACCCGTCACGTTGGACGCGCAGAACGTGGTTCCCGGCACCGACGGTGAGATTGATCAGGGGCGTTCTTCCCACGGAGTCGCCGTCAATATACACCTGGCCCCAAGGGTTCGCGTTGATCCAGACGTGACCGGGCGCGGCGGCCGGGACGCTCCCGTTTCCCGCGTCGCGGCCGTCGCTCAGCCGGCGTCCGGCCGGCGTCAACCACACGACCGCCACCGTCGCCACCACCCCCAGCCCGGCCCCGGCGAGGAACGGCAGGTGGCGGCGGGGCGGCGACGCGACGTCCAGACGCTCGGTGACCGCGTCGCTCACCGGGACCGAGAGCCGCGGCTGCGGAGCCTGCGGCGGACGGCGGCCGCCGATCGCCGTGAGAAAGGTGATGACGGAATCGAACCGGTCCGCCGGATCCTTGCTCATGGCCCGCGCCACGCCTTGGACCAGGCGCTCCGGGAGGTCGGGCCGGAGCTCGGAGAGGAGCGGGGGCGGGGCGGTGACGTGCATCTGGACGATGTCCGCCACCGATCCCGCCGGGAAGGGGTGCTGGCCGGCCAGCAATTCGAACAGCACCACCGCCAGGGAATACTGGTCCGACCGGCCGTCGAGCGGGCGGCCGTAGAGCTGCTCGGGAGACATGTAGGCCGGCGTGCCGAGGGTCCCGCCGGTCTGCGTCAGCTTGGTGTTTTGGGCCTTGGCGACGCCAAAGTCGCAGACGTAAGCCCAGTTGTTCCCGTCCAGCATGACGTTGGCGGGCTTCATGTCCCGGTGGACGATGCCGTGCCGGTGGGCGTACTCCAATGCGCCCGCCGCCTGCTCCGTGAGGCTCAGGACGCTGTACATGTCGAGCCGCCCCACCTCCTTCAGGGTCTCCGCCAGCGAGCGGCCGTTGATGTACTTCATGGTGTACCACAGGAACCCGGGGGCGATGCCGAAGCGGTGAATGGGCGCGATGTGGGGGTGCTCCAGCGACGCGGCGATCCGGGCCTCGTGCTGGAATCGGTCCGCCGCCGACTTCTCGATCGCCAACGCCTGGGGGAACACCTTGAGCGCCACGCGACGCGCGAGGGCCAGCTCCTCCGCCAGGAACACGACGGACATCCCGCCCTGTCCCAACAGCCGTTGCACCCGGTACTCGGCCCCGAGCGCGTCCCGAACGGCGGATTCGAGCTCGTCTACCGGGGTCTGGGTGGGAGTGGTCTCGTCCATCCGTGATCCGTCCGTCCTAGGCCGGTGCGAACGGGACCTAAGTTACACGAAATCAGCAGATTGGGGGCTGGCTACCGGTTGAGCCAGTACGAGACCTTGACCAGGAAGGTGTTGTCCGATGGACAACCCGAGTACCGGACCGCAGTATCAGGCGCCAGCGAGACTCATGACGAGCGACGCCAACTCCGAGTTCATTGCTCTCCAGGAGGCGCTCGCCGGCCGCTATTCCCTTCAGCGGGAACTCGGCCGGGGGGGCATGGGCGTGGTCTATCTGGCCCACGAAGTGGCCCTGGACCGTCCTGTGGCGCTCAAGCTGTTGCCCCCGCTCCTGGCCGCCGAGCCGGGGTTGCGCGAGCGGTTCATGCGGGAGGCGCGCACCTCGGCGAGGCTGTCCCAGCCCAACATCGTGCCCATCCACTCGGTGGACCAGGTGGAGGGCTTCGTGTTCTTCACCATGGCCTATGTGGAGGGCGAGTCGCTCGGCGCGGCCATCCGGCGGCGGGGACCGCTGCCCGCCGCGGACGCGGCCCGCATCGTGCGCGAGGTGGCCTGGGCCCTGGCCTACGCCCATGCGCAGGGCGTGGTGCACCGGGACGTGAAGCCCGACAACATCCTGCTGGAGGAGGGGAGCGGACGCGCGCTGGTGACGGACTTCGGGATCGCGCAGGTGAGGGCGGGTCCGGGCTTGACCGGCCGGGGCGAGGTGCTGGGGACGGCCGAGTTCATGAGTCCCGAGCAGGCGAGCGGCGAGCCGGTGGACGAGCGGAGCGACATCTACTCCCTCGGCGTGGTGGGCTACTACATGCTGACCGGCCGGCTGCCGTTCGACGGCGACAGCGTGACGGCGATCCTGGCCAAGCACATCACCCAGCCGGCACCGCCGGTGGCCAGTGTGGCCCCGGAGGTGCCGAGGCACCTGGCCCAGGCGGTGGATCGGTGCCTCGCCAAGAGCCCCGGGGAGCGTTTCGCCAACGGCGAGGACCTGGCCCAGGCCCTGAGCCGGTCGCTGGCCGTGCGCCGCGAGATTCCGCTCCCGCTCCGCGTGTTCATCAAGCAGAACCGGGAGCAGGTCCGTGGCCTGGTGATCTGGACGATATTCACCGGCCAGTGTGCAGTCATGGCCGCGTTTTTGGGGATCAACGGCGAGCCGGTAGCGAGTGTGTTTGCAGCGCTCGGGGCAATCGGGATGGGATCCGCGCCTCCGGCGATGCTGTTGCGGATGGCGCGCCAGCTGCTGCGGTCGGGATATGGCCACCGCGAGCTGCTGCTCGCGCTCAAGGACGATCTCCATGCGCAGCGGGAAGAGCTGGCGTTCGAGCTGGGTGAGAAGCACACCTGGGTGGATCGCCTGGCCTCCGGGCTGTTATACGGAGGTCTGGGAGCCACCGGGGTGGGGACGGCGATCGCGTTTGTCTTCGATTTGAGCGCGCTTCCGGGCGTGGTGTTCGGCACCGCCGCGGTGCTGACATTTGGTGGAGCCCTGCTATCGCTGGTGGGGCTCCCGCTCGGCGCCGTGCGGGGTGGCCGGCGGCCGGGGCGCGCCGACAAGGGCTGGGCGAGGTTCTGGGAGAGCCGGGTGGGCAGGTGGCTGTTCCGCACCGCGGGGTTCGGGCTCAAGGGGCTGCCCGCTCCCACGACGGGCTATCGGCCCACGGAAATGGCGATCAGCATGGCGGCGGAGCGGTTGTTCGAGGAGCTGCCCAAGGCCGTTCGGAAGCAGCTCAAGGACTTGCCCTCGGTGGTAGGAAGGCTGGAGCAGGACGCGCAGGCCATGCGGCAGCGGGTTGAGGGGCTGAACAGTCTGCTGGGCGATGTCGGGGGTGACGGCCGCTCCGGCTCGGCCGCTCCGGGGCTGGGCGCGCGGCGTGAGCACGTGGCGGAGGACCTCGAGCGGGCCCGCGAAGCAGCGCAGGTCAGGTTGCAGGAGGCGGTGGCGTCGTTGGAGACTATCCGGCTGGATCTGTTGCGCATGCATGCCGGCGCCGCCCAGGTCGAAGGGATCACGCAGAACCTCTCGAAGGCCGGGGAGATCGCGGCGGACATCGAGCGGCTGTTGGAAGCGCAGGCCGAGGTGGAACGCGCCCTGCAAGGGACAACCGGAGAGGGATCGAAGCCCTAAGGGATCGAAGCCCTAGAGGAAGGTGCGATGTCCGAGAAACCGCGGGGGCGGGTTCGGTTCGTGGAGTGCCGGCTGGAACCCCAGGCGAAGGGGGTGCGGGTGGAGGTGGCGCTGGCCAACCATGCCGGCAAGACGTTCACCGGCGTCTCAGCGGGGGAGGGCGAACGGGGCAAGGACCCGGACCTGTGGCACGCGGGGGCGGCCACGGTGGAGGCCCTGCGGCAGGCCATTGCGCTCGTCGCGGACACGCTGACTTTCCGCGACGTAGTGGCGTTCCAGATTGGGGATTATCCGGCGGTGGCGGTAGAGTTGCGCGTGATGCTGGACGGCAAGAAGCGCCGGCTCCACGGGCTCCACCCCGTGGAGGCTGACCGGGCCAAGGCCACCGCGCTGGCGGTACTGGCGGCGACCAACCGGACGTTTGGCGAGGGGATACCCAAGGGTCAATGAGAGCCTTTAAGGAGGTTCCGATGCGTGTGAGAATCTGTCTTGCCACCGCCGTGCTGCTCGCTGGGGCGGCGCCGGCGCCCGCGGTCGCCCAGGGCAATACCTCCGCCGCCGACACCCGCGAGGTTCAGACCTACCGGCTCACCATTCAGAAGCTCCAGCAGCTGAACCGAGCTAAGGCCGACCTCCAGCGCCAGCGGGACGTCGACCCCGCCTATCAGCAGCTGCAGAAGAGGAAG
>DATECF010000189.1:0-2334 GCA_035287045.1 Gemmatimonadales bacterium
CCACGAACCCCCGGGCGAATTCCGAGAAGCGGTACACATCGGCGAAGGTGCTGACCAGCCCGAGCGAGACCCGGACCGCCCCCGTGCTCTTATCGTCGATGCAGCGGCGGAACTCGTCCAGCGTCATGCGGTCGTGGGTGATGAAGCAGGAGGTTAGCTCATCGGCCGAGATCCCCAGGGCCAACTCGCCGCCACCGGGGTTGCAGAAGCAGCCGGTTCGCAGGGAGATCTTCCAGTCGTTGGCGCGGCGTTCAACCAGGCGGTGATCGATGAAGCGGCCGTCCGCTCCGTAGAAGTTCATCGTCACCGTGGCGCCGCGACTCTGCATCCCGACCGGTCCGTAGATTCGGACAACGGGGGCGCCCCCGCGATGGCGCAATGCCGTGAGGAACTCCAGCAGCCACCGGGTGAGGCAGTGCACGCGGACATGGATCATCTCCAGGCCTACGCGCTGAATATGCTGCAGACCCGATTCCACGGCCGGGACGGCCAGGTAGTTCAGGGTTCCATCCTCGAACGCCTCCGGACCCTCGTGGAAGTAGTACCGGTCGCCCTGGACCGAAGCCACCTCGATCGTGCCGCCCGCGAACCACGGGCGGCGCAGCCGCGCCAGGGCCTGCCTGCGCGCCAGCAATGCCCCGACGCCGGTGGGGTAGCCGAAGATCTTGTAGAACGAGAGCGCGACGAAATCCGGATGCACGCGGCTGAGATCGAGGCGGTTGGTGGGCACAAAGGCCGCCGCGTCCAGCAGCACGTCCCACCCATGCTGCTGGGCGCGAGCAATCCACTCCAGGCTGTGCTGGACACCGGAGAAGTTGGACTGCGCCGGGTACGCGAAGAGCCGCGGCGCACGGCCATCCCGCTCGAGCAGTGAGTCCAGACGAGCCTGGTCGATCTGCAGGTCCGGCGGCAGCACCGGCGCGTAGGTGACCGTGGCTCCCCGGGCGCGCGCGAACTCCCGGATCCCGTTGACCGAATTGTGATTGTCGAAGGTGAGGAGATAATGGCCGCCGGGCCCGAACGGGAAGGACTCCCCGACCAACTTCAAGGCGCCGCTGGCGTTCAGGGTGAAGACCACCACATACTCATCCGGAGGAGCGTTGAAGAACTCGAGCACCGCTCGCCGGGTGCGCTCGATGTGCTCGGTCATTGCCAGCGAGGTCGGATTGGTGGAATGCGGGTTGCCGAAGGTGTGGCCGAGCAGCATCTCGGCGTGCGCCCGGACCTGGGACTCCGCGTACAGGTTGCCCCCGGTGTAGTCGAGGTAGATGTGGCCCTCCCGCTCCAGCCGGGCATACTCACGGCTGCGCAGCTCGTCCAGGGCCCGGGTCTGGAGGAACTCCGGGAACCGACGGAGGAAATCCGACTCCGCAGATGAGAGGGAGCCATTTGAGGATCGGTCGGTCATGGTTGACTCCTGCAAAGGACGTCCACGGACGAGGCTGAGGGCCTATTCTGCCCGCGGATCCCGACCCCGGTGTGCAAGCGAGCCCGGTGAAGGTCTGCCGGGGTTTGAGCCCGGGCCACGCCGCGATCTCTCCCGCGGCCATGGGCCTAGCCGTGCCGCGAAGCGCGGCGCCCTCGAGGGCCGCTCGAAGTGATTCCAACAGGATCGGCTACGCCGGTGCCCCGGTCCGTCGCCTCACCTCGCGCCCGGCGTGGAATGCGATCAGCGTCGGGATTGCCGGCTCGCCGAACGCGCCGGCGGTCTCCGGCTGTTCATCGGCGTTGACCCGCACCAGCTCGACCTTGCCCGCGTACTGGGCGGCAAGCCACTCGAGGCGGGGCTTGATGGTGCGGCAGGGCACACTTGCACTGGCGCTCCCGAAGGACACACCTGCCCAGACCGCAGGTGCTGGATCGGGACGATGTGCGCGCCCACCGCGCTTGCACACGTGTGCCTCCCGATAGGACACACCTGCCCAGAGCGCAGGTACTGGGCCGGGACGGTGTGCGGCACTGTGCAGGCAGCACGCACACCGCACCTGCAAAGCACCGCAGGTGCGGTGCAGGTGAGTGCGGTGCACACATGCGCTGGCGCTGCGCGCCAGCGCAGTGCCAGTGAGTGAGCGCAGTGCCAGTGGGCGTGCGTCGCCCCTACGAGAACCATTCGGCTGATTCTAGTGCCCCGAGCCGGCGGTCACCTCCCCGGAGAAGATCTCCGGGTGATCCTCCCCTTCCGCGTATAGGAATCCCACAAGGCCTCGCTCCAGGCGGCTGAGGGCGTGGTCGACCAGCAGATACCGGCCGGGAACATCGATCTCAAACTCGACCATCACGGCGCCTCCTGGGGGGACGCTCACCGTTTGGACGTCGGTAAGCGGCTCGGAGGTG
>DATECF010000190.1:0-2732 GCA_035287045.1 Gemmatimonadales bacterium
CCGGCCCCCTCAATGACCCGTGGCCTGTGGAACGATCCCCAGCGCTACCTCGAGAGCTACTGGTCTCGCTGGGAAAACGTGTGGAACCACGGCGACTGGGCCTACGTGGACCAGGACGGCTACTGGTTCCTCCAGGGCCGCGCCGACGACACGCTCAAAGTGGCTGGGCACCGGATTGGGCCGGCGGAAGTGGAGGGCGCGTTGATCGCGTCCGGCGCGGTGAGCGAAGCCGCCGCCATCGGCGTGCCGCACGAGATCAAGGGAGAGGCAATCATCTGCTTCGTGGTCTTGAGACCCGGCCACGAGCCGTCAGACCAACTCAGGAGCGAGTTGGCCGAGTCCGTGGTGCAACGACTGGGGAAGATTGACCGGCCGGAGCGAATTCTGTTTGTGAGCGACCTGCCCAAGACCCGGAGTGCCAAGATCCTGCGGCGTCTGGTACGGGCGAAATACCTGGGCGAACAGGACCTGGGGGATCTATCGTCGCTCCAGAACCCGGAGGCGCTGGAGGCGATCGCTCGGGCCCGCTGAGCGACCGCCTCCAGACGATTCCCCTAGATCTTCTTGGCCCGCTGCTTCGCGATAACCGTGAAGAGATCAACCTGGCTGTACGCCAGCACTTCGTCGCGCAGGGCCTGCGCCTCGCTCCGCTTGCCTTCCTTCTTGAGGCCTTCCGCCGCCAGCGCCTTGGCGAGCGCGCCTGCCGGCCCGGCCTTTTGCGACTCGTCGAGGGCGGCCGCTGACCCACCTCCCGCGGCGGCCACGATACCGTTCACGGAGTGGATGTTGCGCATCAGGGCGGGCGCCGGATTGGGTGCGGAGCCACCTTCGGCGAACCGGGCGGCGGCGGCCTTGGCCGGAGCCATGTGACCCAGCAGCGCGTGCGTCACCGCGGCGAATACCTGTTGCGCCGGGACGTCGCCGCCGATCTCTTGCGACTTGGCCAGGTGCCCGTGCGGGGTGTTCTTGTCACCCAGCGCGGCTTCGAGCACCGCGAGATTGCGGTGCGCCGCGGCGGCGATGGCCGGGTAGCGGTTTTGCTCCGCCTCTTCAGCGACGGCCGTGAATCCCGCCATGGCCGCCGTGAGGTTCCCTTCGTTCACGTGGGTGACCGCAATAGCCTGACGGTAGTTCAGGCGGTTTTGCGGCACCTGGTCCTTGTCCATCGCGTGACCGTAGTGGGTCCGGGCGGTGGCACCGTCGCCCTGGAGCAGCGCCACCTCCGCCAGGCCGGTGTGCGCCGCGATGTAGTCGCCGTCCAGGGCCATCGCCTGCTGGTAATGGGTTGCGGCTTCATCCAACCGCCCGGCGAATTGCAACAGCTCGGCGTAGCTGTCGTGCGGATTCGGATTGTTGGGAGCCACCTTGACCTGTTGCTCGGCGGCGGTCAGCGCGCCGGCCACGTCCCCCAGGGTGTTCTTGGCGTAGGCGATCTGATTCAGCGGGGGTGCGTAGTCCGGGAACCTGCGGGTGATGGCTTCGAGCTGCCGGACCCGCTCTTGCAGGCTCGGCTCCGAGTTTGCCACGTAGTACGCGAGGTGGCGGTCTTCCGGTAGCAGCGCCGCGGCGGCTTTGAAGAGCGTCGACCGTTCGGCCGCGCGGTCTGCGCCTCGAGCCCGCCACGCGAGCGCCAGCAACAGCTCCCCGGTGGACGCGTTCGCGGCGTCGGCAACACCCTGGTTGATTTCCTGGTCCCGTTGCGCCGCGGTGAGGCCCGGCGCGAACAGTCCGTATGCGGCACGCGCGATCCCAAGCTTCGGGTCTGTACTGAGTGCGCGCCGCAGCTGCTGCGCGCCACGCTCGAAGAAGATGTTCTCCAGGTCGTCCAGGCCGGCTAGGAACGCGGCTCGCGCCTCGTCCGAGCTGGTCGTCACGCTGAGCGTGCCGGCCGGCTGGGCCGAGTACTGCGCGGTCAGGGGGAGAGCCGACGCGAGCGCCAGGAACACGACAGCGCCGGCGGTGCAATGGGAACGAGCGTGCATGGGACCTCCTCAGGCACCGGCTCCGTAGGCGGAGCATGCCCGGGCAAGATGGGGGACTATCAGTGGCCGGCCGGCGGGAGACAGGGCGCGAGCCAGCGAGGGTTTTCGCGGGCGCAATCATGGCCCGGCGGACCGGGGACCGCAAGGTGGGGGCCGGCTCGCGGCGCGCGACGCTTTCACCGGCCGGCGCATCACATTCCCTGAACGCCTCAGACCTAGGAGCCTCGATGCCCCGCCTGGTTTTGCTCGCCGTGCTCGCCGCGACCACCGCGGCCGCCCAACAACTCCCACCCGCGCCGGGCACTCGTCTCGCCGAGCCGCAGCTGGTGGCGGCGCTCGAGGCGCATCTGGATAGCCTCGCCGCCTCCGACCGCTTCTCCGGCGTGGTGGTCCTGGTACGAGGTGACACGCGGGTGTTTCAGCGGGCATATGGAATGGCCGATCGTGAGGCCGGGGCACGGAACGGGCTCGACACCCGCTTCAATCTCGGCTCCATCAATAAGGCGTTCACGGCAATCGCCATCCGGCAGCTCGCCAAGGCCGGGAAACTGGCGCTCACCGATAGGCTGATCCAGCATCTCCCGGACTACCCCAACCGCGACGTGGCCGAGCGCGTCACCATCGCGCAGATCTTGGAGCACACATCGGGGATCGGCGGGAACATCTTCGCCGCACCGGCCGGCGGATCCCGCAACGACCTGCGCCGTACGGCGGACTTCATGGCCTTGTTCGCGCATGAGCCCTTGCAGT
>DATECF010000191.1:0-2269 GCA_035287045.1 Gemmatimonadales bacterium
GTAAATCGGCCCTACGCCGGCGATGATTCGGTGATGTAGCGAAGGTCCGCCGGCGGTATACTCGCCGCTGTCTTGACATCCGCTCGCTCGGCACCTAGGCTACCGGGAGTCATTTGCTCCCCGCTCGACACGGCGCAAGCCCCCGGGCGGGGTTATTCTTTTTCCCTCTGGTGGTAGCTGAAGCGCTCCCCAGACGCGCGATCGCCTTCGTGGACGGGCAGAACCTCTTCCACAGCGCGCGCGCCGCCTTCGGCTACCAGGTTCCCAACTACGATGTGGTGGCGCTCACCCAGGCGGTGTGCCGCAGCCGCGGATGGAAGGTTGCGCAGGTGAGGTTCTACACCGGTGTGCCGGACCGGGGAGACAACGCCCACTGGCATCACTTCTGGGCGGCACGCGGGCGCGTGATGCGACGAAAGGGCGTCATCGTTTACACCCGAAGCTTGAAATACCGCTATCGGTCGATCACGCTTCCTGACGGTACCGACCACACCGTCCTGCTGGGAGAAGAGAAGGGCATCGAGGCGCTGGATCAAACTCGCCTGCGCCTTCCCCGTCGGTCCGGCCAGTCGGAACCGGCGCGGTGTGGACCGAACGGACTGGATCAGGATCGACCGCGCCACGTACGACGCATGTGTCGATCCGGGCGACTACCGTCCGCGAAGGAACCCGGAGGGTACTACTCGTATCTGAGCGCTTCTACCGGATCCAGCCTCGCTGCCCGGTTGGCCGGGAACAGCCCGAAGAACAGCCCAATCCCCACCGACACGCCGGTCGCCACCACGGCGCTCCACACCGGAACGCCGGCGTGGAAGCCGAGCAGCCGCTTGAGCACTTCCCCCAGCACCAGGCCCACGGCGATGCCCATGGCGCCGCCCACGCCCGTGAGCGTCGCGGCCTCCACCAGGAATTGCCACAGCACGTCTCGCCGCGTGGCGCCCATCGCCTTCCGCACCCCGATTTCTCGCGTCCGGCTGGTGACCGACACCATCATAATCGCCATCACCCCAATCCCGCCCACCATCAGCGCTACGCTGGACAGCACGATCATCACGAGGAAGAACGCCCCGGTCAACCGGTCGAAGATGTCGAGCACCTGGTCCGAGGTCAGCATGTCGAACGTGTTGGGCTGGCCGGGGCGGAGCCCCCGCATGCGGCGGAGCACCACGGTGGTCGCATCCATGGCCTGCGGGACCGACACGCCGGGCCGGGGTTTCACCAGAATGATCAGGCCGTTGGTTTCGTCCACCCGGAACGCGCGGCGGGCCGTCTCGAATGGCGCGATGGCGGCGATCTCCGGCCCCGGAGGCTCGAAGATGTTCTCGGCCTTCTGGTAGACTCCTACCACCCGAAGCGGCCGCCCGCCTACGCGGACCACGATGCCGAACGGGCTTCGCTGCCCGAACAATCGCTCCACCGCCCGACGCTCCAGGACCACCACCGGCGCTCCCGAGCGGGCCTCGGCCGGGGTGAACGTCCGCCCGCTCAGCAGGGTCCCACCCAGGATCTCCATGAACCGCTCGTCGGCGCCGTACACGCTCACGTGCTGCGTGCGCACCTCCTCGTACTCCAGCCGCTCGAAGACCTGGGTCCAGATCGCTGAGTACCAGATCTCTGGCAGCTTGGCGATGGCTTCGGCTTCCTCCGCTTTGAGCGCCGGCCGGATGCGCACTTCCCTGGGCAACTGGTCCGGGTTGACCGGTGTCTGCGAGAAGAAGCGGATGACCCGGAAGGTGGTGGGGCCCACCACCTCGATGGCGTTCAAGATCTGCTGGCGCAGGCCGGTCACGATGGACGCCATCGCCATCACGGTGGCGACGCCGATCACCACGCCGAGGATGGTGAGGCCGGAGCGAAGCTTGTTGTCCCAGATCGCGCTGAGCGCGATGGCCACGCCTTCCGTGAAGCTCTCGAGGCGCATCATGGCGTCATCGCAGAGCGGTGGACGCGGGTGGGCGCCGCTCGCTCCAGCTCCTTGACAGTCCGCCCATCCCCACCCCTGGGAGCCTCTCTGCGCGGCACCCCCCGCGTCCACTTTCCACTGGCGCGCGCTCCACTGACGCGCGCTCCACAGACCCTGCGGGACCCACCGAGCAACCCGCGCAGCGGGTCATTGCTCGTACCGTAGCGCCACGATCGGATCCAGCCGCGCCGCTCGCGTCGCGGGATAGACGCCGAAGAGCACCCCCACGCTGGCCCCCAGGCCGAGCGCGATGGCCGCCGACCACCAGGTGACCCGGGCCGGCAGCGGGGACGCCAGGTCCACCAA
>DATECF010000192.1:0-6616 GCA_035287045.1 Gemmatimonadales bacterium
GCCCGATCACCGTGAGCTCGGCCTGGGCCTGTTCGAGCGTGGCGCCGTCGGCGAGGCGGCCGAACAGGAACAGCGACGGCCCGCCGCCGGGCTGGTAGTCCGTCGGGTCCAGTTTGAGCGGGACCCAGTAGCGATGGTTGACGGGGAAGCCAAAGCCTTCCGGCATCACGCCCACCACCTGGTGCACCGTGCCGCCCAGGCGCACCAGCCGGCCTACGATGCCGGGATCGCCGTCGAAACGGCGTTGCCACTCTTCGTGGGCGATCACGATGACCGGCGGGGCGCTCTCGCGCTCGTCGTCATCGAGCAGCGGTCGGCCCAACACTGGTGCCACCCGGGCCACGCGGAACCCCGAGGCCGTCATCTGCGCGATGCGGACCAGCTCCACACCGCGGTCGGGAATGACCAGGTTGCGGCGGTCCGACGTGTAGGCCGAGAGGTCCCGCACCGATTGCACCTCGTCGCGCCATTGGACGAAGTCGTGCAGCAACCGGCGATCCGAGTTGTCGGGATCCCCCTTCAGGATGGAAACCACGCGCTCGTCCTGATCGAGCGGCAGCGTCGGGTCTGTGAACGAAGTGATGAACCCGAAGGCCCCGGCCGCGATGGCCACGGCCACCGACATTCCGACGACCGCCACCAGGGACAGCCCCGGGTACTTGGCCAGCATTCTGAGTCCCAGCTTCACGTCCAGCCAGGAAAAGGCGAGTTGGTCGAACAGCCGAAGCCCTCGAGCATCGCGGGCGTCGTCCTTGTGGTTTCTGATGTGGCCGAATTCGAGGCGGGCCCGGCGGGCCGCGTCTTCGGGGCTGAGGCCCAGGCGAACTAGGTCCGCTGTCCGGAGCTCCAGGTGCAAGCGGAACTCCTCGGCCATGTCGGTTTCCAGCTCGCGGCGCCCCCTGAGGGCGCGCCAGAGCGAGCGGACCCGAGCCACGAGTCCAGCGAGCATCAGATCTCCTGCGGTGTGACGGCCAGCGCCCGGGCGATCGCGTCGGCCAGCCGATTCCAGCTCGCGGTCTCCTCGCTCAGGCGGCGCCGCCCCGCGGCCGTCAGGCGGTAGTACTTGGCTTTCCGGTTGTTGTCGGAAGTGCCCCACTCGCTGGAGATCAGCCCCTGGTGCTCCAGCCGGTAGAGGGCGGGGTACAGGGCGCCTTGCTGGATCTGGAGCGCGCCGCCCGAGACCTGCTGAATTCGGAGCAGCACGCCGTAGCCGTGCAGCTTGCCCAGCGAGACGGCTTTGAGGATCAGGAGGTCGAGGGTACCGGGCAGGAGCTCAGCTTGGTCGGCCATGGGCTCTCTCCTATGTGGTTTAGGAGAGTAGCCAGGCTCTCCTAAGTAGTCAAGGGGAGTCCGGCCGCGGAACCACGGCCTCCAGCGCGGCGATCAGGCTCGGCAGGTCGGCGCTCACCACCTTCCAGACGATCTCCAGATCCACTTCCAGATAGTCGTGCACCACGCGGTGCCGCATGCTGATGACCTGCCGCCAGGGAACCGCTGGGCACCGCGCTCGGGTCTCGGCCGATACGCGCGACGCCGCCTCGCCGATCGTCTGCACCAGGTGGACGCAGGCCAGGTGGAGGTTCTCGTCCGCCATGAACCGTGCTTGATCCAGGCCCGACACTTTGGCGCCGGCCCTGCGGGCCGTCTCGAGCATGTGCGCCAGGTAGACCGTGTCGTCACGCGGCATACTGCGGGACCGCGCTCGCCAGAACGTCGTCGCGAATCAGGCGGTGCAGCGATCTCTCGGTCACCAGGTCCACGCGGCGTCCGCCGAAGAGGGCTGACAGCTGGTCCTCGATGTCGGTGATGGCGAGCCCCGGCGTGTGACCGGGCTCGAACTCAACCAGCACGTCTACGTCACTCTCGGGGCCGAAGTCGTCCCGGAGCACGGAGCCGAACAGCGAAAGGCGGCGGATGTGATGCCGGCGGCACAGGTCGGCGAGCTGCTGGCGATCATAGGAGAGCTTGAGGCCCGCGCCGGCCGCCTCGCTCGTCACGCCACGCCCCGCCGCTGGAGATCCCAGGCGCCGGCGCAGTTCCTCGAGCAGCGCCCCACTCGTGACGTTGCGGAGCGCCGGCGGCCGGCGGCCGGCGTACTGGGCCGACGTCGGCTCGGCCACGCGTCCCGGTGCGGCGGGCCGCGGCTCGGGTTGGCCCAGGTGGGCCCGAAGCGCCTGGGCCACGACCGAGCTGCGGGAAGCCGACAGCCGCCGCGCCGCCCGGTCAGCGAGTTTCACGAGGTCCGGGGGAAGCGTCAGGGTAACGCGCACCAGTGGCATGGCATGCTCATATCAGGCGCTTATCGAGATCATACCATGCTCATACCATGCGGTCAAGCCTGGACGGGGTGGGCCTTGGGGCCGCTCGGCGCGGTGGGCGTCGGGCGGTGTTCGGGAGGGCGATTCCGTGAAGCCCTACCTGCGTCGGGGCGTTGCGAGCGTCCCTCGGCGCTTGCGGGCGCTCCTGTCTCCTCAAGACGTCAGGGCCATGGCACGAGCCGGCCCGCGGAAGGTCCAAACCTACGGCCCTGGCTACCGCTCCGACTCCTTCAATAGCTCGCTGAGGTACTGCTTCCAGAGGCTCGCGATGGTGTGCGACCCATGCCCCTGGGTCGCGTCGCTCAAGGGGATCACCACCGCGCGGCCCCGGGGCACCCGCTTGATGTCGCGCTCCAGAATGCCCAGCTCCGGGGGATTGACCAGGTCGTCCGCCGAGTTCACCGCGAAGAGCGGGGCCGTGATCTTCTCCAGGCCCGGCCCCGGGTCGTAGTCCCAGGAGGCTTCCACCGCGTACAGGATATCGTTGGCGTCGGCGGTGCGCAGGGAGCGCGCCAGCGAGGCGTCCAGCACCGAGTCTGCTGCCGCGAGCGTGGGCATCTCCCGCTGGCGCAGGACCGGGTTGCTTCCCACCAAGAACAACATCTCCTGCGCGATACGGAGACTCTGCGGCTGCGTGGTGTAATCCCCGTTTCTCCACTCCGGGTCGTTCCGGATCGCGTCAATCACCACCCGCCGCCACACCCGGTTGCGTGCCGAGATCTGCGTGGGGAGGCTCGCCAGCGGCATGAGGGCGTCCATGAAGTCGGGGTACATCTGGCCCCACAGCCAGGAGTGCATGCCCCCCAACGAGGTGCCCATCACCAGGCGCAGGTGATTCACGTTGAGGCCCTCGGTAAGCAGGCGATACTGGGCCTGGATCATGTCGCGGTATCCGTACCGCGGGAACCGCGCCCGGAGCCCGTCGCTGGGCTTGCTCGATTGCCCGTGGCCAATACCGTCCGGCAGGATGATGTAATACCGCGTCGCGTCCAGCAGCTGGCCGGGCCCGAACAGCTCGCCGGCGAAGTCCTGCCGCACGAACTGCGCGCCGCTCCCGGTGGTGCCGTGCAGAATGAGCACTGCGTTGCGGACGATCCCCTGCGCGTCACGCCGAGGGCTGCCGATGGTGCGGTAATGGATGCGAAGCTCGGGAAGGGTGACGCCGGAGGTGAACCGGAAATCCTCGAGGATGACGTCGCCCTGCGTGGGAGCGGGATACTGGGCCTTCGCGAGGCTGGGGCCCAGGAGGAGCAGCGAAGCCAGTTGAAGCGCGCGTCGCATTGGGTTACTCGTCGTCGAACGTCTGGTTGGGCTCGAACGTCTCCTCGTTCAGCTTGAACGCTTCGTCCCACTCGGGATCGGTCTGCCTGCCCAGCACCCGCCGCGCGATGTACTCGCCGATCACCGGCCCCAGCTTGAACCCCTCGGCCGATCCGCCGCCGGTTCGTCACGCCGTCGAGCAATGGGTGCTCGCGCAGTCGCTTCGGGTCGCCCTCGAGAAGTGGGCTGCCAACCAGGACCGATTCTTCATCGCCCGCGACGCAGACGGATACCGGATTGTGCGCTCTCAGGAGCCCCGCTATCTGGCCTACGACCCGCCCCGAATCGACTCCTGCCTCCAGATCCTGGCCGACCTTCGCCTAGTCACCCGACACGGCGGGGGGTACATGACCACCCAGACGGGGGAGACTCTGCGAAACGACGCACTCAACTTCCACAAAGATCGTTTGGGCGTCGCGTAACCCTGTCACGGTCGCGCCCGCTTCGGCTCCGGTACGCGCATTCCGGAGCCGCAAGCCAGCCTCGCAGCGCTGGGGAATTACGCCACGCTTCGACTGGTGGCTGGCTCGGTGCACCCTGAAACCCGGGGCGCTATGCACCGTACTGAGCGATGTGAGCGCCCCTCCCGATCTCGTCGCCGCCACCGACCAGGAACTGGTGAGCCTGGCCCGCCAGGGCCGTCAGGACGCGTACGGGGAGCTGGTGCGCCGATACCAGCGTCCCGTCCTCAGGCTCATCTACCGGATGGTGCGCCGTCGCGAGCCGGCGGAAGACCTGACCCAGGAAACCTTCGTCAAGGCCGTCAACGCGCTCGACCACCACCCCCCGGAGCGCAACGTGTCAGGCTGGATTCTCAGCATCGCACACAACACCGCCACCGACTACGTCCGGGTCAAGCGGCTCGATACCGTGCCGCTGGACGACTCCCCCGTTGTCACCCCGCCCTCGGGGAACATCAAGGCGACCGCCATCCAGGTGCCCTCGCAGAGCGAGTCCACGCCCACCTCCAGGGCGGAGGCGCGTGCACTCCGCCCGGCGATCGAGCGGGCCATCAGAAAGCTCAAAGGCAACTACCGCAGGGTCGTCATGCTCCGGTTTGTCGAAGGGCGATCGTACGAAGACGTCGCCAAGACCCTGGGTCTGCCGCTGGGAACCGTCAAGAACTACTTGCATCGCGCTCGGAAGAAGCTGAAGAAGATGCTCGGCCCCGTGCTTGACTCCTCGCCGTCAGATTCGCCCGGTACCCCCGCCTGAGGACGTAACCGCCTCGCCCACCATCGTTTAACGCCCATCACCTGCAACCTTGTAGCCTTTCTTTCGTCTACCTAAGTAGGGGACTTCATTGCAGCCGGTCAGCGCGCGCACCGACTGCACAGACCGACCCACTCGACACGTGCTACACGTGAAGGAGTTGCGTCATGGCTGTGCAGGTAGATCGGAGTCTGCGCCTGCCGGAGTCGGAGTACTTCGCCTCCCACCAAGCGAAGTCCGGCATCGCGTTGCACCACACCGTGTGCGACGAGGCGCGGACCACGCTCGAGATCTGGCGGCAGGACTCAGCCGGCGGCGGAACGCCGAAGCGCGTCGCCACCGCCTACGTCCTGGACCGCGACGGCACCATCTACGAAGCCTTCGATCCCGCCTGCTGGGCCTGGCAGTTCGGCCTCGCCTGGCCCCGCGACCAGCGCATCCGGTTTGAACAGCGGTTCATCGGCATCGAGATCACCAGCGAAGGCGGGCTCACCGAGCAAGACGGCAAGCTCTACGCTTACGATCTCGTCCATCCGCTGATGGAGAAGCCGCCCGGCGAAGCGTTCGCCTGCGGCACGCCCTACCGCGGCTACGGCTGGTTCGATCGCTACGAGCCGGCTCAGCTCGATGCACTCGGCCGGCTGGTGGACGACCTCTGCGGCCGGTTCTCCATCCCCCGGGTCTACCCCGACAAGCCGTTCGTCTACTACGGCGAGGCGCTGGCGGCATTCGAGGGCGTGATCGGCCACGCGATGGTGCGATCCGACAAGAGCGATCCCGCACCCGACCCACGGGTGTGGAAGACGCTGGAGAAACTGGCGGGGTTGCAGCCCGTCCCGGTCACGGCGGCGGTGCGGGTCGCCGGACCGCTCACCAGCCGCGAGATCGAGTCGCTGTTCGCCCGGAACGTTGGCCACCTCAATCGCATGGACGCGGCGGCGGGAAGCCTGGTGAAGGCCCTGCTGATGGAGCTGGAACGGCGGCAGACCTACCTGCGGCTGGAGATGCCCGAGGAAGGCGCTCACGCCATCCGCTACGACGTGATCCAGGGCGACCGCCGCCGGGTGCCGCCGCTGGCCCGGGCCCTGGGCTTCAAGAACATGACCGACCGGCTGCTGGAGGTGCGCGATGCGTAAGCTCGTCCTCCTCGTCATCGCCGCCGTCGCGCTCATCGCCTTGCTGGCCGGCTCCCTGGGGGGAAAACGGGAGGCCATCGCCCGGGCACGGGCCGAAGCCGCCGTGCTGACCACCCAACGCGACTCGCTCGCGGACCTGGTGCGGCGGCGCGAACAGGCACAGGCGGCGCTCACGATCCAGCGCGAAACCCATGAAGCCGATATCCATCGGCACCGCGATTCCGTGATCGCCCTTGAGCGCCGCCGTGCCGCCGCGCAGCTCACCGTCCGCCAGCTCCGAACCGTGGGGGCGCTCCAGAACCAGCTCCGCGCGAGCTTCCCCGAGCTGGGTGAATCCGCCTGGGGCGTCACCACGGTTCGGTTGGACGACGGCGACACCCTTGGCATCGAGTACCTCATGGTGCCCGCCTGGTTCGCCGAGACGTTCGTCATTGACCACGCCAATGCGGCGTCGTGGCGGGCGCAAAAAGACGGGCTGCTGGCCGTGGACTCGCTGCGGCTCACGGTGATCGCGCTCCAGGACTCGATCACTCGGCTGCTGGCGGCCAACGCGGACGCCTACCAGACGGGCTACCAGGCCGCGTACACGGCCTATCAGGACCTGTCGAACCGGCACATCGCGGAGCTGAG
>DATECF010000193.1:0-19038 GCA_035287045.1 Gemmatimonadales bacterium
CCCCGTGGCGGTTGAAAGCTGCGGACCATTACAACGGCAACTCCCGCTCCGCAATCAACGCGTCCACCGCCTGGTACAGCGCCTCCGCCGCCTCCAGGTCCACCGTGAGGCTCCCGGGTTCGAGACTGTCCGTCTCCACGGCCTTGAACTTGTCCAGCAGCGCCTCCAGCACCGCCAGCCGCTGCTCCAGCCTCTGCTCGAAGTCCGTCTCCTCGGGCGTCGGCGTCCTGCCGTCTCGCTCCCTGCTCGCGGACGCCGCCGCGAGGCGGGCCCGCGATCGGCGGATGCACGACTCCGAGCGACTCGCCACGTCCCAGATCTGGTCCAGCTCGCTCGGCGCGGGAAGCTGAGCTTCCGCCGGGAACGGTAGGGCGCCGGGCTCAGGCCCCTGGGGAAGTCGCTTGAGGCCCATCCCGGCCAGCTTCACGGTCCAGCCGCCCAGCCGGCTCCCCCAGAAGCCCAGCCAGCGATGACCCGACAGCTCGGCGCGCCGGCTTTCGAGCCCCGCGAGCAGGAGCCCGCCGAACAACATGGTGAGCGCGCCCACCACCATGCTTCCGAGTACCAGACGCAGGGGAAGATCAACACCCGATACCGCCGCCAGGCCGCCGAAGGCGAACAGGCCCAGGGCAACCTTCACGATGCGGCGAGTGACCGTCGCCGTGGTATCCATGGCGCGCCCCCAGCTCGCCGCCCGCTGCTCGCGCTGGCGGTCGAGGTCCATGTGGAGCGCGTGGACGATGTCCGCCCGCGCATAGCCCTGCCGGAGGAGCCGCCGGGTCGCCGGGAGCGCCCCCAGGACCGGGGCGGCCAGGAGCACTCCAACCGATGCCAGGAGACCGGCGGCCTTGCCCCAGTCCCCGGCCTGGGCGGCGCTCGCCAGCCAAGCCAGCGCGAACAGGCCCAGCAGTACGGCTCCCGGCACCATGCTGGACTCCCGCTCCAGCCGGTTGACGAACGCCCGGAGCGGGCCCGGCAGGTCGGAGCGAAGCTCGGGCGCCTCCGACAGAGCGCGGGCCAGCTCGTCCGCGCTGGGAAACCGCTCCCCGGCGTCCTTGGCCAGGCAGCGCGCCACCGCGCGGGACAGAGTGACGTCGAGGTGCCGGTTGAACACCTTGAGCGGCGGGGCCTGACGGGTGAGGTGCTGCTCCAGGACCTCGCGGACGGTGCCCTGGAACGGGGCCTTCCCCGTCGCCATGACGTATCCCACCACGCCGAGCGAGTAAACATCGCTCCGGCGATCGACCGGAAGGCCCGCCGCCTGCTGCGGACTCACGTAGAGGTAGCTCCCGAACGTGCCTCCGGGGCCCCCGTCGGGGAGCAGGCCGTCGCCCACGACCTGGGCCAGCCCAAAGTCCGCGACGTAGACTCGGCCGCTCTGGCGCTCGATCAGGATGTTCTGCGGCTTGAGGTCGCGGTGAACCACGCCCTGCTCGTGGGCGTAGTGCACCGCCCGGGCCACGTCGCGCAGGATACGCGTGGCCTCACCGGCCGGGAGCGGGCCGTCGATCATGATCCGCTGCGCCACCGTCTCGCCCTCGATGTACTGCATGGTGTAGTAGACGAACGGGCCGGCCTCATCCACCGCGTACATCGGCACGACGTTGGGGTGCTCCAGGCGCGCCGCGGTCTTCGCCTCCCGGAGGAAGCGCTCGCGCCGGCGCGGGCTCGCGATGGCGGGCGGGAGGATCTTCAAGGCCACCATGCGCTCCAGCGCGGTTTCCAGCGCCAGGTACACGATGCCCATGCCGCCCTTGCCCAGCGGGCGCTTGATCACGTAGCGCCCCGCGAGCGCCTCCTGGAGGGCCCGTGCGATGTCGTCGGGGCGTTGGATACCTGCGGCGCCCATGCTACCTCCTCCTGGGCCCATCATTATCGGGCCCGGTAATGCGGTACTCCGCGAACACCGGGTAGTGATCCGACACGGTCCTGACCGGGGCCCGGAAAGAAATGCGGAATTCGCGGTCGTACCGGAAGACCCGGCGTGGGAGGTTCCAGAGCGCCCGCATCACTCGGCGCTCCACCTACCGCTCAGCCTGGCGCGGACCCCGTAGAGCAGATCCAGCAGGTCATGCCAGAACTTGGACCCGAAACCCAGGGACATTCCCGTCACCAGCGTGCCGGCGAGCGTCTGGACCAACCGGCCGGCGGTCCAGTCGGCGTCCGCGGGGCGCGCCCAGCCGAGCGTGTCCCACGGGGCCTCGAGGTGGGCGAGGATGTCGAAGAAGTCGGCCTTCATGACCAGTGCCAGCACCAGCGACGCCGCCAGCGCGCGATGCGCGATGCGGCGCTCGCGGGCCTTCTCCTCCCGGGCGCCGGTCTTCCTCTCCCTTAACGTCGGGTCGCCAAGCTTCATCGCGTTGGCCAGCCGTTCCGACGCGATGCTCAGGGCGCTCATGAGCACCAGCAGGTTGATCAGCGGCTCAAATGCGTGCATACCACGTCCCCCCTGGGCGTCTTACCAGGTTCGTCATAACGCACCCTGGCCCTTGACTCGGCGCCCGGCCGAGCGGACATTGGAAACGCCTTGCCAAGACCTGCGTGGCGTGCGCCACGCCCAACGGGGTCGCCGGAGCCTATCCGGCGACCCTTGTTGCATCCTGCCAAGGGATCGGAGCACTGTATCAGTCATAGACCGCGCGCCGGGAATCGAACCCGAGGCCGAGGGATTCGTGGTTGGCCATGCCGGCTGGCTCCCTCAGCCCACCGCGGGGCCGTTGGGCCCGCAGTAGTCACCCGACCGCACGCGCGGTAACTGTCCTGCGTGGTTACAGCACCACCGTGACGGTAGCGCTCGGCTGGCCCGCCCCAGCCTTGTTCACGGCGATCACCCGGTAGAGCAGATCCACCCCGCGGGGCTGATTGCTCACCAGGTGCTCCGTCTCGGTCGAGGTGGCAGCGTCCTCCCAGGGACTGCCCTCCCGCTTCCGCTGGATCCGGTAGAACCCGGGCGCGCCGCCATCCACCGGCGGGTTCCAGCGGAGGATGACCCAGGTGTCGCCCTCGGACACGATGCTGATGTCCCGGGTCTCACCCGGCGGCTCCAAGGGGGAGCCGTCGCGCCGGGGCCGCCAGCCGAGCGCGGTCAACTTCTCCGGTCGGTCGCGCACCGCCACCTCGGCATACCGCAGATCCGCCTTGGTGGCGTCCTCCATGTCCTCGAAGGCGTCGTCCTTGACGGCGTGCTGTCCCAGGTAGGCGTCCTTGGCGGCCACGGTCGCCGTGTCGGCGGCGTTGAACACCTCCCACTTGGTCTTGAGGTCCGCCGCGGAGACCGGCGGATTGGGGAAATCCTCCGGGTGTTGCGCGAGTCCTTCGGCGACCCGGAGCGCCAGCGCCGCGAATTCGGACTCGGTTCGGGGATACCGCTTCGACATGTTGCCCTCCTTGTTGGGGTGAAGGGGATGAGGCTGGTGTCCGCGGACATTGGGCTGTGGTCCATGGACAAGAGGCTGCTGTCCACGGACAAACGCCTGTCGGCCGCGGACAAATGGCTGTTGTCCCGGGACCATTGGCTGATGTCCACGGACAAACGCCTGTTGTCCATGGACCATTGCCGGTTGGCCGCGGACAAGTGGCTGTTGTCCCGGGACAACTGGCGGAGGGCCGCGGACATTAAGCTGATGTCGGTGGACAATCGCCGGTTGGCCGGGGCCGCCGCGCGACCCCATCCGGCCCTATGCCAACGGGTTAGGCCGTTCGCTCTCGGGTAGGCCCTCATCACGGGATCGCCCTCCCGACGACCACGCCCACACCCGCAGCGCCCAGGAGCCGCAGCGCCGATCCCAGCCTGATCCGGGGCTTCATCAGCTCCGCGATGTGCCGTTTCGACAGCTCCTGGTAGCTCGCGTAGGCGGTCTGGTACCCGGTCCGATAGGCGTCCGCGTTGGCCGCGACCAGCCGCGCGACCGAGTCCTGGAGCGCGATAACCACCACCTGCAAGGAGTCCACGGCCAGCAGCTGGTCCTTCTGCGCCCGCCACGACTCCGCGTTCTGGTGGTCGATCACGAACGTCTCCGCGAACCAGGCGGGCACCATGAGGTACTCCAGGCCCAGCGGGTCTCCGTCGAGGGGGAGCGTGCTGAGCCCCCAGCCCGATTCGCCCAGCTCGGGGAAGGCGGCGCGGAGCCGGTCCTGGAGCGCGCCCACCGTGCGGATCTGGCGGACGCTGAGTTGGGCGGTGGCGCGGCGGCGCTCGAGAGCGATCGCGGAGTCGCGCAGCCGATCAGCCTCGGCTTGATGGGTTTCGACTCGGGCTCCGAGCGCCGCCTGCTCTGCCTCACGCCGCCGCACCACTTCCACCAGCGAATCCCGCTCGTGGGCCAGCCGCGCCGCATCCGCGCGGGCGCGGGCCACGGCTTCCCGGTTGCCCGGCAGCGCGGTGACCAGGATGACGAGCACGGCGCCGGCCGCGACCAGGAGGAGCGTCCTAGGCACGGCGCACCTCCAGCACGCGATCGGTGGTGGCCCTGAGGCCGAGCACCTGGGCCAGGCGCGCCACGGAGTGCGGATCGCCCTGCACCAGCTCGAACCCCACGGTGTGCGCGCCCGGCGCCGCGACTCCCAGTTTCAGGTACACGTGGCGACGCTCCAGCTCCATCAGCAGCGCCTTCACCATGCTCCCCGCCGCCAGGTGCATCCGGTTGAGCTGGCGCGCGTTCCAGGTGAAGAGCGTGTCGCGCTCGGCTCGAGCCAGCGCCGGGGGCGCCTCGGTGACCAGCGCCACGGTCGAGACGGGTGCCGGCCGGACGCCCGCCAGGTCGCGCAACGCCTGCCAGAGGCGCGGATCCGGCGCGGGATCGCTCTTGTCCACGCGCACCATGGCGTGGCCGATGATGCCCTCGAACGACTGGAGCGCCCGACCGTAGAACCGGTACGGCTCTTCCGGACGGACCCGCGGGATGGCGAAGCGCTCGCACAGCTCGTTCACCAGCCGGCCGAGGGCGTCGAGCTGCTCGGCCTGGTAGCGACCGAACCAGCGGTAGCCGCGGTACGGCGCGCCCGCGTCGAACGCTTCGCTCCGCGGTTTCTCGAACTCCGGCCAGGCGGTGTCGTAGGCGTAGAGCCGGCCCTGGTGCTGGAGCAGGCCGCCTTCGCTGGTGATCTCGATACCGATGAACCGTTTCTCGAAGCGCAGGCGCTGGTCGCGCTCCCAGGGGACGCCGAACTGATACGCCCAGCACGCGGGATCGAAGGCCTCGTGGATGGTGCCGTCCCGGTCAATCACGAACGCGGTGGCCACCCGTCTGGGCTTTCCGCCGGCGCCCTGGTCGCGCCGCCAGATCTCGAGGGTCTTGCGCGCGCTGTCGCACACGGTGTGGTGCAGGGCGATGCCGGACTTCGCCTGGGGCTCGGCGAAGTACTCGGACTGGGGCAGGCGCAGACTCCGGTCTACATGCACAGCCATGACGCAGCTCCTCCACGTGCGAGACGTGTCGAGTGGGTCGGTCTGTGCAGTCGGTGCGCGCCAGCCGGCTGCGATGGTGTTGGTTGCCGATCAGCGAACGGCTTCTACTAGACACTACGGAAAAAACGCTACTGAATTGCAGGAACCGGGCTAAGCGATTGCCGGAAGGAGGGTTAGAGGAGTGCCTTCATTCACTTACGCCCTGCCGCGGGGGCCTGGTGGGGGAGGTGCTTGGCTCGAGCGCAGGGGGCCGAGCTTCCCCTTCAGCAGGGCCCGGGCGCGGTGAATGTAGGACGCCACCGTTCCTACCGGTCTTGAGACCGGGCCTTTCAACCTTCCTTCACGGGCGCCCTGGTGGCTGAGGTTCCCTAGCAGCCCGCCGCGGGCGGGTCAATCGGCGCCATCCCCGCGTTGCCCAGCAGCGTCCGGCCGCTGCCGTTGATGGTGACCGTGCTGCAGAACCCATTGTTGAGGAGCGTGGCGCCACTGCCATCGAGCTGGAACGTCCCCACCACCCGGGTGAACGACATCCCGAAATTGCTCCCCGGCACCGACAGGTTGCCGGTGATCCGCGCCCCCCGAATCCGGTTCTGGCTCCCGCCCACCGTCACGTTGCCGTTGAGCGTGACCGAGCCGCCCTGGCTGCCTTCACCAAATAAGGTGACGTTGCTCCCCGAGAACGTGAGGTCCCCGGTGTAGGTCCCCGCCTTGAAGAACACGATCTGGTTGCTCTGGGCCAGGGCGGCGTTGACGTCGGCCAGCGACATGGAGGGCGTGATCTCCACCACGGTGCCGCCGAAGGCGTAGTTGACGTTGCCCATGACCTGCGCCGTGGTCCCGCTCAACGCCACCGCCACCTCGCGCAGCTCCTTGTCCGCGATCCCGACGCTCACCTCGCCGGTGGCGCCGCCGCCGCTCAGGGTCAGCGTCTTGGCCCCTGACGTTATGGGGCTCAGCACCACCACGCCGTTGGCATCGGTGGTGCCGGACGGGCCGTCGGCTACCGAGACGGTCACGCCCGAGCGGGTGGTGCCGGGCGTGGGGACCGCCACCTGGTTGTCACTGTTGACGATGGGGTTTGGCAGCACCACGAACGTGGTTTGGCCGTACGTCACGTCGGTTGGGTCGGTGCCGCTGTCGCCGCACCCGAGCACGGCGAGCAACATGAACAACGCTGCGTTGCGGTTCATAGTTTCCTCGATGAGATACGTCGCCCCAACCCTGGTCACCGCGGACGAAGGGAGGCAGTGACCGGGATCACGTGGTGCGAATCAACTCACCTGCCCAGCAGCCGGGCGACCCGCTGTTCCGTGGGCGGGTGGGTCGAGAACAGGCTGATAATCCCCTGGCCCGCGAACGGCTTCACAATGAACAGATGCGCCGTGGCCGGGTTGGCCGGGAGCGGGAGCCGCTTGGAAGCGACCTCCAGCTTCCGGAGCGCGTCCGCCAGGCCCTGGGGCGACCCCGCGATCTCGGCGCCGCCTCTGTCGGCCCCGAACTCGCGGGATCGGGAGATGGCCGCCTGGATCAACATGGCCGCGATGGGCGCCACCAGGGCCGTGGCCAGGAGGCCCAGCGCGCCGCCACCCCGGTCGTTGTCCCGGCCGCCCAAGCCGCCGAAGATCGCTCCCCAGCGGGCGATGTAGGCCAGCATCATGATGGCGGCGGCGATGGTGGCGGCCACCGCGCTGATCAGGGTGTCCCGGTTCTTGACGTGCGCCAGCTCGTGGGCCATCACGCCCTCCAGCTCGCGCTCGCTCAAATTCGCGATGATCCCATCCGTGGCCGCTACGGCCGCGTGCTCCGGATTGCGTCCGGTGGCGAAGGCGTTCAGCGCGTCCGTGGGGATGGTATAGACCTTCGGCATGGGGAGCGCGGCGCGCTGCGTCAGCCGCGCCACGATCCGGCTCAAGGGATGCTCCGGGCCCACTTCTTTGGCCCGGTACATCTTGAGCACCAGCTTATCCGAGAACCAGTACGACCCCAAGTTGAGCAGCGCCGCGAACCCGAAGGCCACGATCAGGCCCTGCTGACCGCCGACGGTCTGGCCGACGATCAGGAGCAACGCGCTCAGAATGCCCAGCAGCAATGCGGTCTTGGCGGTGTTCTTCATGGCGATATCCGATATCCGAAGGTCTTATGTCCGAATATTACCCCGATCGCGGCTGGTTGCGCCCCCTCCGGAGACCAGGCTTCCCCCTGCGGCCGGCGCAGGGTAGCTTCGCGGCCATGTCGAAGCGCTGCTCCCTGTTCCGCGCCATCGGGTTCGCCGGCTGGTTGCTCTGGTTGCCGCACGCCGGCGCCGCGCAAACCGAAACCTCGGTGCTCTGGCTCCCCCCGACCGTCGGCCGGCTGGCGCCGGGTGCGGATGTGCGGGGATCATTGTCCAGCGCCGACTATCGCGCGCCGAACGACGCCTATTTCGATACCTGGGAGCTGGAGGGGCGGGTAGGCGGCTCCCTGACGATTGACCTCCAGTCCGACGATTTCGACGCGTTCCTGTACGTGGTGGGGCCCGGGTTGGAGGAGACGCTGTCGGATGACGACGGGGGCGGCGGGTGTCATGCCCGGATCACGCTCACCTTCCTCGAGGCCGGCACCTTCCGGGTGATCGCGACCTCGGCGGGGTCCCGCGAGCGCGGCGTGTACACGCTGAGCGCGTCGGCCACGCCCGGCCCGGTGGCCGAGGGCGAGTGCGGCGGGCCCGACCCCGCGGCCCTGCGGGACCTGCCCACCGACAGCCGGCGGTTGCAGGTGGGCGCTCAGGCGACCGGCGCGCTGGCCACCACCGATCGGGAGCTGCCCGACGGAACCCACGCGCAGGCCTGGGCCCTCGAGGGCCAGGCCGGACAGACGGTGAACATCCTGCTCGAGTCCGACGATTTCGACTCGTTTCTCTACCTCACCGGCCCGGGCATCACGTCGCCCATGTCGGACGACGACGGCGGCGGCGAGCTGCATGCGCGGATCACGGTCTCCTTCCCCCAGACCGGGACCTACGTGGTGGTGGTGAACACCGCCACCAAGGGAGCGACCGGCGCGTTCCGGTTGAGCGCCAGAACGCCATAGGGGACCGGCGGCTCAAGACCTGGACCTTCATGGGCGGCACGTCACATGACGTGCCCACCCCTCTTGTCAGGTTCCTGGTGAACCTCATCTTGATCCCTAATGGGCATCCCCTCCCTCGAAGTTCGGTGCCTAGGCCCGCCGTCCGCCCGGGTCAACGGTCAGGAGCCGCCCGCCGAAGTCTTGTGGCGGAAGCACCTTGCCCTCCTGGCCTATCTGGCGTTGTCTCCGGCACGAAGTCGCACGCGCGACCACCTATTGGGCCTGCTCTGGCCCGAGAGTCCTGAGGAAAAAGCTCGTCGGTCGCTCAACGAGGCGGTCCGGACGCTTCGGCTGGCGCTGGGGAACGAGCGACTCGTAAGCCGGGGCGAGGCCATCGAGATCAATCCTGAAGGACTGCAGGTGGATGTGCGGGACTTCGAGTCCCTCTGCACGGACGGACAGATGCGCGCCCTGGATCTGCTCCGGGGCGACTTCCTCGAGGGATTCCACATTGACCAGTCGCCGGCCTTCGACGCGTGGGTCGAAAGCGAGCGGGCGCGGCTCCGCGAGCTGGCCGTGGGGCTGTTGCTGGCTCGGGCGGAAGAGCAGCTGGCGGTCACCCGGTACATCGAAGCGGTGGCCCTCGCCCGCCGCGCCCTGTCGCTCAACCCCTATGCCGAGCGGGCCTGGTCGCTGGGCATGCGCAGCGCCGCGCTGGATGGGGACACGGCCGGCGCCTTGGCCCTGTATCACGAGTTCGCGCAACGCCTGGAGCGCGATCTCGGCGAGCCGCCGAGCGCCGCCATCACCGCGCTGGCGGGGCGGATTCGCGAGGGCAAGTGGCAGCGCGCCAGACCGGGCCGCTCCCTGCCCGAGCCTCCGCTGGTGGGGCGGCGCGACGCGCATGCCCGGCTCTTCGCCGCCCTCGAGCGCCCGCAGGGACCGGCGTATGTGATCATCGCCGGTGACCAGGGATCCGGACGCACTCGACTCCTCCAGGCCAGCGCCGAACGGCTGCGCCTCGCCGGAGCCGTGGTCGCCGGCGCCCGGATTCTGGAAAGCGATCACGACGCGCCCTGGAGCACGCTGCGCGCCCTCATGCGGGGCGGGCTGTTGGAGGCACCTGGTCTGGCGGCCACGGATCCGCTGGCGTTGCGCTTGCTCGCCGGAATCGTCCCGGACCTGGCCGCCAGAGTGGAACCGCTGGTCCCCAACGACGCGGCCCAGGTCGCCGACGCGGTGGCGGCGCTCCTGCGGGCCGTCACCGAGGAACGGCCCGTGGGCCTGTTCATCGACGACGCCCAGTGGGCCGATGGGCCCACGCTCGCCGTGCTGCGGGCCGTGGGGTCGCGGGTCCGGGATGCCGCGATCACGGTGGTGCTGACCATCGCGGCCGGCGACGAGCCCTCGGCCGAGCTGCGAGCGCTATTGGCCGGTATCGGTCGTGACATCAGCGGTGCCGAAGTCCGCCTTGAGCCCTTCACGGCGGAGGAAATCGTGGCCCTGACCGAGGCGATGGCGCCCTGGTGTCCGGTAGGGGTCGAGCGCGAGCGGCTGGCCCGCCGGGTGCTGCACGAGTCCGGCGGCAACCCCTTTCTCGCCGTGACCCTGCTCCGCGACCTGGGGCAGACCGCCTCGCAACGGGAGGGCCTGCTCGAGTGGCCCGACGCGGGCTCCACCTACGAGGCCGACCTCCCGATCACCCTCCCGGGCGTGGTGCGGAGCGTCCTCGTCGCGCGCGCCATGAAGCTGGACCCGGACGGCCTGGCCGTCCTGCGGGTGGCCAGCGTCGCCGGGGGGGTGCTGGATCCGACCTTGATTGCCGACGTGTCGGGCCTCGGACGCGAACGGGTGGACGCCGCGTTCGACCGCCTGGAACGGGAGCGGTTCCTGGTGGTGGAGGGAGAGCGGTACGCGTTCAACGGCCGCCTGCTCCCGGCGGTGATCGAGCGGGAGTGCATGCAGGCCGGCGGCCGGCGGCGCCTGCGCCAGCAGTACATCTCGGCGCTCGAGGGGCGCGATGACATCGACCTGCAGCTGTTGCGCGCCCGGCTAATGGCGGTCGAGCGTCATCCCGACGCGTTTCAGGCGGCGCTGTGCGTGGCGGAGCGTGCGACATCGCTCGGAGCCACTCGGACCGCGGAAGCCGCCGGCCGGATCGCCGAGCGAGCCGCGGGGTCGGAGGCCGAGCGCCTGGCGCTGGCGTCGTTGCGACGGCGGGCCACCTAGTGACGGATGCCGCAATGACTTGTCTCGCGGAGCCGATCGCTTGGCCGGCGCTTGGGTGGCCGCGCGCAGGTTGTGCTTCGCCATGAGACTGGAAACCCCCTCCTCCGATTGCCGGTTGGGACGTCCGTCGGCAGGGGTCGTTCTGGGCCTGCTGGCGGCGGCGTACCTCACCGGGTGTCTGCTCCCCAGCGAGCCCCCCGAGGCCGAGCTGATCCAATTCCAGCTCAACTTCCCCGTGCCGCTTCGCATCGGGGTGAATGGGAGCCTTCAACCCATCATCCCCGTGCTCAGCAATGGCCGGGCGATCAAGCACTCCGGGTACCGCCTCGAGGTTGAGGACCAGGGCGTGGCGCGGGTGGACGAGACCGGCCGCGTTCTGGTGGGCGTGGCGCGGGGCACCACGTCCGTGCGCGCGGTGGTGGCAACGGCTATTGGCGAGCGGGACACGGTGTTCCCGGTGCAGGTGGTGGTATCCGGCCTCTACGTGTCAGCTCAGGACACCGGTTCCGGAGGATTCGGAAACCAGGCGACCTTAACGCGCCTGGGCCAGACGCACCAGTTTCGGGCCATCGCGCTCGATGCCCGCGGGGACCGGATCCCCGACGTTCCTTTCACCTGGTCCATTGGTGATTCGCTGGTCGCGAAGTTGGTGGCCCCGGGCCAGGTGGTGGCGGTTGACGAAGGGTTCACCCTGGTCCGGGCGGAAGTGGACGGCGTCCAGGGTGTGGGCGTGGTCGTGGTGGTGCAAGACGCCGCCGCCGTGCGGCTGGCGCCGGAACTCGACACGCTGCGGACGGTCGGGCGATCCATCGGCTATCTCGCGTTGGTCCTGGACTCAACCAACCGGGTCATCAACGGCGCCAAGCCACGTTGGAGCAGCACCGATACCAACGTGGCGCGGGTCAGCAATCTTGGCGTGGCCACCGCCACCGGCTCCGGCACGACCAAGATCATCGCGCGTGTGGGCGGCGCGGCCGACACCGCCACCCTGGTCGTGGCCCAGGTCGCTCGCTTCCTGTTCGTTTCCCCGGCGCTCCTGACCGTCACGGCCCTCGCGGATACCGCCCGCTTCACCGCCGAGGCGAGAGACAGCTCAGGCGCCGTCATGCCCACGCTCAGTTACAGCTGGGCGGTGGACGATACCAGTATCGCGACCGTGGACTCGTCCGGTCTGGTGACCGCGCGGAGGAACGGCGCGGTCATCGTCACGGTCAGCGCCGACCGCCAGTCCGCCTTCGCCACGGCGGCGGTGCGGCAGGAGCTGGCACAGGTGCGGCTGCTGGAAGACGAGCTGGCGCTGAGCGGCGAAGGGGCGACCGGCCGGCTCCATCCGGAGGGCCGGGATCGGAACGGGTACGTGATCCCGGACACGGATCCAACAGCGTTCACCTGGCACAGCCAGTGGGCCGTCGTGGCGACGGTGAATTCCGCCGGCGTGGTCACGGCCCACGGGGATGGGCGAGTCTGGGTCGCGGCCTACCTCGCGCCCAACGGCGCGACCGACACGGCCATCGTCACCGTCAGCGGGGCGCCGCAGGAGTTGATCGCGTTTGCCTCACGTAGGGGCATCGAGGTCGTCCGAGCCAATGGCACGAATCGCACGGTGTTGATCGCCCGCACCATCTGCGATAACTATTACTACGATTACTCCTGCTCCTCGGCAGGGGTGGATGGGCCGGCCTGGTCGCCCGACGGCACCCGACTCGCCTTCGAGCGGCACACCAGCAACGGGGACGACATCTACACGGCGGCGGCCGGCGGCTCCGACACGGTGAACCTGACTCGTAATTCCGGCGCGAACGGTCAGGCCGCGTGGTCGCCGGATGGATCCAAAATCGCCTTCTGGAGCAATCGGGGAGGCAACGTCCGGCTCTACGTCATGAACGCCGACGGCACCAACGTGAGGTTCCTGCGCGGCGAGGTGTCGTACGGTTTGGACGTCTACTTCCCAGGTCATCCCACCTGGTCGCCGGATGGAGCCAGGCTGGCGTTCGATCAAGCCTGCAACATCCACGTCATCAATGCCGACGGCGGCGGCCTGCTCACCTTGACCACGGGGGAGCCCGGCAGCGGTCTGTGCAGCTACTCGCCGGCCTGGTCGCCGGACGGCACGCAGCTGGCGTTCGTCAGCAACCGGGATGGGACCTCCGCCATCTGGGTCATGAACGCCGACGGCTCCGGCGCCGCCAACCTGACCAGAGCGTTGACGGTAAAAACGCCGAGCGATAGCTGGCCGCCTACCTGGTCGCCACTGGGGTCGCAGATCGTGTTTGGCGCCACCCCCCTGGGCAACTGCTACTACTATTACTACTACTACGACTGCCCGGGACCGCCGCATCTCTGGGTGGTGAGCCGGGACGGCACGGCGGTCACCCAGATTACCGACGGGGATGGGGAGTCGCGTCCATCGTGGCGCCGCGCCGCCCCGTTGCCGGCCACGTCGGGGCCGTTGGGGCGCCGGCCGTGAGCGCCTCGGCGCTGGCACCGTCATGAGCCTGCTCGTATCGTATTCGATGCTCTGCGCCGGCTGCGCCAGCCCCGTCCCCGATGGCGGCCGCTTCTGCACCAACTGCGGCGCCGACGTGCCGGATCCCTCGTCCGCCGGGCCCCCATCACTCGACGCCGCCGGCGTCGCCACGTTGACCCGGCTGCTGCGCCAGGAGACGGCCGGCGAGTACGAAATCGAGCGGGAGATCGGACGCGGCGGGATGGGCATCGTGTACCTCGCCACCGAAATCCAGCTCCGTCGCCGCGTCGCCATCAAGGTGCTTCCGCCCACGCGCGCCTCCGGCGAGCGCGCCGTCCAGCGCTTCCAGCGCGAGGCCCGTACCGCGGCGGCGCTCGACCATCCCAACATCATCCCCATCCACCGCGTCAGCTCCGGCGGCGAGCTGATGTGGTACTCCATGAAGCTGCTGAGCGGCCGGAGTCTCGACGCGGTGCTCCAGGAAAAAGAGCGCCTCACGCTCGAGGAAACCGTCGCCATCGTGGATCCGGTGGCCGACGCGCTCCAATACGCCCATCAGCACGGCGTCATCCACCGCGACGTCAAGCCGGGGAACATCATGCTCGACGACCGCGGCCGGGTCACCGTCACCGATTTCGGCATCGCGAAGGGGCTTGAGGAGGGTTCGGTCACCTTGTCCGGCGGACCGCTCGGCACGCCGTACTACATGTCGCCCGAGCAGTACCTGGGCGAGGAGGTCTCCGGTGCCGCGGATCAGTATGCGCTCGGGGTGGTGGCGTACCAGTGCGTCGCCGGCGCCGTGCCGTTCGAGGCCACCTCCGCGTACGAGCTGCTCCACCAGCACACCACGATGCCGCCGCCGCCGCTCGCGGAGCTGCGACCGGGCCTGCCGGGGCGCGTCTACCAGGCGATCGAACGGGCGATGGCCAAGCGTCCGGAGGATCGCTTCCCGACCGTGACGGATTTCGCCGACGCGGTGGCGGGACGGGTGGCCGGGCCCGGGGTGCCCCGCCGCACCGGGCCGCGCCGGAGCCGAATGTTCACCGGGAGCGCGGCCGCGGCCCTGGCGGCGGCAACGCTGTACCTCGGCGTGGCCGTCTTGGGGCCCAAGGCCGCCGAGCTCCAGCCGGGGCACCCGGCGGAGCCGCCCGTGGCGGCGGCCGGCGGGCCCGCGCCGTCTCCGGCGGACGCTGCGGCCGAGGTGGTGCCCGGGCCCGGCCCCGCCGCGGTCCGCCCGCCCACGGCGATCCTCATTGTCCGGCTTACGAGCGGCTGGGCGCGGATCTACCTGGACGGCGAGTTTCGTGGCGAGCGCCCGGTGCATCGTGAGGAGCTGCCGCCCGGCACGCACACCTTGCGGCTCGAGCGGCCCGGCTTCGTCCCGGCAGACACCACGTTCACGCTGCGCGCCGGCCAGAACCTGATCGAGATCGAAATGCGGCGGGTGACTCCATGAAGAAGCTTCTGGTGCTGATGGTCCTGGCCGCCGCGCCGGCGTGGGCGCAAACCGGCCGCCGGGCCCTGGAGGCGGGCACCCAGCGCTATCTGCTGGCCGACTTTCAAGGCGCGATACCCCTGCTCAGCGCGGGGCTCGATCCCGCCGCCGCGCTGGACGATCGCTGGATGCGCGGGGTGCAGCGCCTGGCCGACGCGCTGCTGGTCCTGCGGCAGGATTCCCTGGCGGCAACCTGGCTCCGGTGGGCCGCGCGGGTGGCCCCGGACTTCGCAGTGGACGAGGAGGTCATGCCTCCTGCCGTGGCCCAGGCCGGCCGGGCCGCCCGAGCCTACGTCGAGGCGACGCCGCCGGACCGATTCGGCAGCGTGACCACGTTCGAGTGGGGCACGACACCCCGGCTCCCGGCGGAGGGCGCCATCCGGCTCGCCCCGGCCAATGTGCCGCTGTCGGCGCGCATCGGCGTGGACCAGTTCGTGCGGGGCGGGGAATCCCGCCGGCTCCCGCCGGGCAGCTACCAGGTGGTGGTGTCCGCGCCTGGCTACCTGCCGTCCCGCCTCACCGCCGAAGTGCTGCCCGGGGTCGCCACCATCGTGGGCGTCTCGCTGCTCCCCGAGACCGCGGGCTTCGTGTACGTCACGGCCCGCCCCTGGGCAGTGCTCTCCATCAACGGCGAGCGGATCGGCTACACCCCAACGGCCGGGCATCGAGTGGCGGCCGCAGGCCACGCCCTTCACCTCGAGCGACCCTCGGGCGAAGTCCAAGACATCCCGATCGCCGTTCCCGAGCGCGGGCACGTCCGGGTGGCGTGGGTGACCAAGCGCGATGCCACCGGAGACCCCCGCCTTGACGGCGCCCTGGCGGCGCTCGACTCGGCACAGACCGAACGGGGCGTCGAGCTCCTCCGAAGCCTGCTCGGCATCCAGCCGCCGTTGACCGCGGGCAGGACCCTAGCGCTCGCGCGGCTGGCGGAGGCCGCCTGGTCACTGGGTGAGAGGGACTCCGCGCGCGCCTACCTGCGCCAGCTGGTCCAGACCGATCCCTTCTACCTGCTGCATCCCGACACCTTCAACCCCGAGTTCCGGGCCGCCTACTGGGCCGTCCGCCGGGAGACGCCGGCCGTCGCCATCCGGGCGCCAGCCGATACGGTGCTGAATCCCGCCGACATCGTTCGCCGACTTTCGCGGCCCACCGCGGGGCTGGCCCTGCCCCTCGAGGTGGCGGTGGGGCAGCCGGGCGTGGTTCGGATCTTCCTGCGTGTCAGCGACCCGCGGCCCTACGACTCGCTTCTCACGGTGCTCGCCGTGGACAGCGTCGCCGGGACCGGCGTCGAGCTGGTCACCGCCGACGGCAGCGGACTGGCGCCCGGCACCTACACGCTCGAGGGAGAAATCGCCACGCCCGGCGGCAGCGCCCGGGACCTGTTGCAGATGGTGGTGGAACGCCTCGCGGTGGACACCGTGGCCCATCTGCCGCCGATCCCGCCGTACGAGCTGGAGCCGGAGACCGAAAAGACGCTGCCGTCCCCCCGAAGCATCGTCCGGGGACTGGCACTGGGCGCGCTGGCCGTGATCGTCCCCATGGCGCTCAACGACGCCGATCTCAGCGGGCGGTGGATTGCCGCGCCGGCCGCCGTCATCGGCGGATCGGTGGCGCTGGCGAGCATTGTGTCCAGCCTGCCCGAGGCGCCGATCCCCGAAAACATGCGCGCCAACGGCTGGCGCCGCTCCCGCTGGGAAGAGCAAAACCGGCGCGTCGCGGCGGAGAACGCCGTGCGGTTGCGGCGGGCGGCGATCCGCATCCGCATCGCGAGGGCGCCATGAACCGGCTCCGGATCCCCCTCCGGCTCACGGCCGCGCTGGCCAGCCTGCTCATCCCAAGCGCCGCGCTCCACGCCCAGTTGGTTTCGGCGCGCGCCGTGGTCACCGCCCCGCACAGCAGCGTGCGGTTCGGCCAAGGAGTAGAGCGGGCGGGCGGTGTCTGGGGTGGCCTGGAAATGGGGCTCCGCGCCGGGCGGCTCACCCTGCTTGGGAGCGGCGCGCGGGGACGGCTGACGCCGGAGGGGGGCTTCCTCGCTCGAACCGTGGGCGAGGTGGCGCTGGCCGGCCGCTACGACGTCCTCCCATGGCTGGGCGCCGAGACCCGTTACCTGGTGCGCGCCGCCAAATCCGCGGTGGGCTATCAGCGATGGGAGCTGTGGGGGGTGGGAGCGCGGGTGCTGCACCAGATGGGCGGCCCCGGCGTGGTCGCCTCCGCGGGCTTGGTCTATTCGCCCGTGGCCAAGGTGACCGGGATCGAAGATCCCACGCTGGCGCTGAGCGCCGACGTGGGAATCTCCTTGGTTCCGGAAACACTCCCCCTCCAGATCGGTCTCAATTATCGGACCGAGCGCTACCGCTTCCCCAGCGCCGCGGGCCGCTCGGAGCAGTTCGAGGCCTTTACGCTGGCCCTGGGTCTCGGCGTGCGGCGGGAGCGGGGGCGGTGGACGCTCCGCGGCGGGCGCTGAGCGTGTCCCTACGAACAACGGCCGCGGCCCTGTGCGCCGTGGTGCTCGCCTGTTCCCCCGAGCCGCTGCTGCTGGAAGCGCCCGCGCCCCCGGTCATCGTCCAGACGTCCGCCGCGGTCAACCCGGGCAATGTGCTGAGCTTGGTCGTCACCGTGGACGTCCGGGACGCCGACAGCGTGGCGGCGCGGTTTCACCTGAGCGGGGAGGCCGGCGACAGCGTGACGCCGGCGGTGGCGGTGCGGGGCGACTCCGCCCTCATTCCGGTCCTCGGGCTGTTGCCCGGCAGCCGGTACTCGCTGCGGGTGGTGGCGTTCGGCCGGGGCGACAGCGCCGCCGGCATTCCCGTGGAGCTGGTTACCGGAGTGCTGCCGGGCGATCTGCCGAGCTACACAGCGGGCGGCCCGGATCCCTCGCCCGGCTTCGTGGCCTTCTCGGCGGGCGCGTACGGCCTGGTCATCGACAACACCGGTCGCGTGGTCTGGTATCACCGATTTCCCAACGGCGCCGGTCTCAACTTCATGGCGCTGCCGAACGGCCGGTACCTGGCCCACCCGCCCACACCCGACGTCACGGACCTCGAGCCGTTCATCGAGATTGATCCGCTGGGGAACGTCACCCGGACGCGGAACTGCGCCGGCGGCCTGCCCTCCCGCATGCACGACCTGATCCTCGACGCCGACGGAGGCTACTGGATCATGTGCGACCAGACCCGGGTGATGGACTTGGGCGCGGTGGGCGGCCAGGCCGCGGCCCGCGTGACCGGAACGGTGGTGCAGCACGTGACCGCCGCCGGCGCGCTCGCCTTCGCGTGGAGTCCCTTCGACCACTTGGCCATCACGGACCTCGACCCCGCGAGCCGCTCGGGCCCCACGGTCAACTGGACGCACGGGAACTCCATTGACCTCACCCCGGAGGGGGACGTGTTGATCTCCTTCCGCAGTCTGAATGAGATCACCAAGATCAGCACGGCAACGGGGAACGTCGTGTGGCGGATGGGCGGACTGGCCAACCAGTTCACCTTCCTCGACTCGCCGGTCCCGCCGTTCTCGAGCCAGCACAGCCTGCGGCTGACCGGGTCCGGCCTGCTCCTGCTGCTGGACAACCTGGGCACGCCGGGTGAGTCCCGGGCCAAGCGTTTTCTGCTCAACCAGGCCACCCGGATCGCGCAGTTGGTGCAGTCGTACGCCTCCACGCCCGCGGTGGTCACCAGCATCGGGGGAACGGTGCAGGGGTTGAGCGGCGGACGGACGTTGGTCACCTTCGGGACCGCCGGGCGGGTGGAGGAGTTTGACGCCGAGGGGCGGCTGGTGTGGCAGATCGTGGGGAACGCCGGCTACGTGTTTCGGGCCCAACGGATCGCCTCGCTGTACCGGCCCGGCGTGGGCTCGGCGCGCTGAGTCACCGACAACGCTTGGGTGCCTGGGTTTCGCATCCGGATGGGCAGATTGGGCGCACGATCCCTTGTCCGGATTCGTGCCGCGCCGCCTCAGCGCCCGGCTGATCCGGTGGTCGCCACCACCCGCAGCTCGAACCGCACCTCGTTTTTCACCTTCACCAGCCCCAGCACCTTGCTGTAAGGCTTGATCCCAAAGTCGGTCTGCTTCACCACGAACGACCCCTCGGCGCGCAGCGTGTCCGCCGAGATCTCGAGCGTGAGGTCCAGGCTCACCGGCCGGGTGACGCCCACCATGGTGAGATCGCCCGTCGCTCGAATCACTGCCGTCGTTTTCCCTTCTGCCGGGTCTGCCGCGCCAATCACCTCCACCGCCCGCGACACGAACTCGATGACGGGGAAGCTGTCCACCCGGAGCGTCTTCTCCCGCATGGTCCGGGTGATCTCCGGGATGTCCGCCGAGTCCGCTTCCGGGACCACCCGCAGGCCGTCGGTGAGCACCGTGACCCGGACCCGGGATCGGCCCGGGTCGTCC
>DATECF010000194.1:0-22798 GCA_035287045.1 Gemmatimonadales bacterium
GGGCGGTAAGCGGCTGGTCGGGCCAGACCGCCGTGAGGGGCCATCCCGCGAGGAGCTTGCCGGCTTCGTCGTACACCGCAAAAATGCCGTCTGCGAACCGGCGGAGGACGTACGTCCGGTTCCCGCAGGCGACCTTGCGGATCTCGGATTCCTGCGCCACAAGAGCGCTCGCCGTCATGAAGAGTTGACTTCCTCTGCTCGCACGCCGACGATGTCGGCCGGCGCCGAATCGGGGCGGCCGGATTTGAACCGGCGACCTCCTGGTCCCAAACCAGGCGCGCTACCGGCCTGCGCCACGCCCCGTGGATATCGGCCGACACAATACCGGCGGCGGCCATCCCAATCTAGTCGGGAGAGTGGCCGGCGACGAGGTGGGCCGTCAACGCGCTCGGGATCGCCGCAAGGTGAGCCTGGCCCGTCAGCGGCGCGTCAGCGGAGCGGGTGATGCCGGAGCCACTGCCCCAGGGCCCGGAACGCCCGGCCCCGGTGGCTCACCGCGTGCTTTTCGTCCGGATCGGCCTCACCGAAGGTCTTCCCCACGTCATCGGAGAGGAAGAGTGGATCGTAGCCGAACCCCCCGCTGCCTCGTGGCGCCTGGGCGATGGAGCCGAGGCAGGTGCCCTCGAAGGTCATGGGGATGGCGTCGGGCCGGGAGAAGTAGGCGATCACGCACCGGTACCGTGCCCGGCGCCGGGGCGCGGGCGCCCCGGCCAGGCGCCGGAGCAGCTCCGCGTTATTGGCGGCGTCCTGCTGGTCGGGAGGGCCGTCGAACATCGCGAAGCGGCGCGAGCGGACGCCCGGCTGGCCGCCCAGCGAGAACACTTCGAGGCCGGAGTCGTCGGCGGCGGTGGGCAGGCCCGTTAGACGAGCGAAGTACTCGGCCTTCCGGCGCGCGTTTCCTTCGAACGAATCCGCGGTCTCCAGGCGCTCTTCGTCAACGCCCTCGATGATGCCCAGGTCCTCGGGAAAGACCAGCCGATACGGAATGTCGCGCAGGATCTGGACGATTTCCTTGCGCTTGCCGGAGCTGCGGGTGGCGACGAGAACGGGGGCCGTCACCGCCCCAGCACGCGCCGTTGCGCGGCGAACAGGTGGGCCAGGCCCCCGTCAGCCAGGGCCAACATCCGATCCAGCTGGCCCCGATCAAAGGAGGCTTCCTCGCCGGTGCTCTGCACTTCCACATACCGGTCGGGGTAGAGGGCCACGATGTTGGCGTCCACCGCCGCGGCGCGGTCCTCGGCGTAGTTCAGGTCCAGCCGCGCCTCACCGTCAACCATGCCCACCGAGACGGCGGCGACCAGGCTGGCGAAGGGGTCGGCGACGCCCGACCGCTGGGCCAGCCAGCCGCAGGCATCCGCCAGCGCCACGGCCGCGCCCGTGATGGCGGCGGTGCGGGTGCCGCCATCCGCCTGGAGAACGTCGCAGTCCACCCGGAGCGTGACCTCGCCGAACGCGAAACTCTTCAGCGCCGCCCGCAGGCTCCGGCCGATCAGCCGCTGGATTTCCTGGGTCCGCCCGCCGGGGCCGGTTCGTTCCCGCGGGGTGCGTTCCTGGGTGCTTCGCGGGAGCATGGCGTACTCGGCGGTGAGCCATCCCAGGCCGGACCCGCGCCGCCATCCGGGCACGCCGTCTTCGACCGTCGCGGTGCACAGCACCAGCGTCCCCCCCATGCGCGCCAGGCAGGACCCCTCGGCGTAGGGGTTGGCAGCGCGCTCGAGCGTCACCGGGCGCAGCGCGTCCGCCTTCCGGCCGTCGGGGCGCGTCACCGGAGCGCGCTCAGGGTCCCGAGCATCAGAGCGGAGCGCGGGCGACGGGGTTCAGGCGAAGCGTATAGGTGGTAAACGGGAGCGTTACCGTTTCGGTCCACGACGTGGAGATGTGGATCCGGCGCGGTTGGGACGTACGGTGGATCATGAAGCGATGCGCGGGTGGTGGGAGATCCAAGGCGTCCGCCTTGGCGTCCAGGCGCCGCTGGATGGTGGCGTCGTCCAGGTTGGGTGCGAGCCGGGCCACCGATTGCATCTCTTCCAGCATCTGCCAGTACCGGAGATAGACGCCGCCGATATCCAGTCCGTAGTACAGCACGGCGACGACCACCAGCGCAGTGACGAGGCAGCCGGTGCGGCTGGCTCCCCGCCGCCCCAGCCGGCGGCGGCCCATCACCACTGCGACTGCGCCCCGTCCACGATGTCGTTGACCAGTTTCTTGAGCGCCGTCTCCCGCCCCTCGGCTTCCCGCGGCGGCTGATACTCACCGTCCACCGTCAGCCCGGAGCGTTGCCACAGCATGCGCCCCTCCCGCTGATCGAAGATCTCGACGTTGATAGCCAGGCGCACGAGGCGGCGGGTCACTTCGGTGCCGGTCGTCTGCTGCGCCGCCTGGAAGGAGAGCGTGACCTCAGGCTCGTAGCGCACGACGGCTCCCCGCACCACCGCGTCGGCCGTCGCTTCCCCCGCCAGTCGGAGGCCGAGGCGGTTCTCGAACGCCTCGCGGATGGCGTCGGTGACCTGCTGGGTCAGCAGCGGGTCGGCGGTTTGGTTGTCGAAGGGCAGGATCGCCACGGTCCGGATGTGCGGCGGCAACCCCCCGCCGGCGAATCCGTAGAGGCAGCCGGTCGAGACCGCGGCCGCGACCGCCAGCCACCGCATCCTACGGGCGGCGCCAGGTACTCGGGTCGAATGCGTCAACGCGCTCCACAGCCTCCACCGAGAGGATCAAGGCCGATCCGTCCTGCGGGAAGCGCACCCGGGCTTCGAGGGGCAGACGCCCGCCGGGCCGGAACCGCACCTCCGTGGACGCCACGATCTTTCCTTCGCGCCGCACCTCGGTGAGCAACCGCTCGGGGCCCGGGCCCACCTCCACAAAGTCCATCGTGTCCGCCCGGGAAACGTAGCGCCACACGCGGCCGCCGGTACTCCGGCCCGACACCACCGCCTCATCGGGCGGGGGTTGCGGAATCCCCAGCGCCGCCCAGAACAGCGGGGCTGCCGGAAGCAACTCGCGGGTGTCGCGCTCCGGAGCCACCCACAGCGCCGAGTCCCCGACGATCACCGCCGCGCCGGACCGGCCGAAGGGGCCGCGGTAGTCGAACCGCAGCGTGTCCGGAGGCGCGATCCGCACGGCCGCCCGTCCGGCGGTGGATCCCTTCGGGTTGGCGAAGCGCCAGCGCACGTCGTAGCGCACCGGTCCGCTCGGCCGGTACGCCGCCCCCCATGCCACAATGGTATCCCGGGAGGCGGGCTCCAGCCCCGAGGGAGCGATGCTGGTCAGCCGGGGGGCGCACGCCCCCAGTGCGGGCACCAAGGCGATCGCCACCGCATAATAGGCGTGCACCGCGGCCTTCACAATCGAACCGGATCGGGCACGACGCCGAGCCGGCTCCGGACCAGGTCCGGAATCGAGGTCAGCCGGAGACCCGCATCCAGGGCGATGAGGGCGGTCTCGGCGGTGGCCACCAGCGTGCCATCGTCCGGCCGATCGATGGCATAGCCAAACACCACCCGCCGACTGGCTAGCTCCCGCACCCAACAGCGGACCGAGAGGAGATCGTCGTAGCGAGCCGACTGCCGGAAGCGGACGCTGGCGCTCACCACCGCGAGCCTCAGCCCTCGCGCCTCGATCTCGCGATAGGTCACGCCGCGCCGGCGCATATGGTCGGTGCGCGCCACCTCACACCACACCAGGTAATGCGAGTGGTGGGCGACCCCCATCTGGTCGGTCTCGGCATAGCGCACGCGGAGCTCGACCGCCGTGATCTCGTGGTTCACGACCCCAAGGATAGCGGTGCTGGGGCGCTTGCCGGTACCCCGGGGCGGCGGGTATATAGCGCCGCGTGACGAGCGAGACCGTGTTCGTGCTGTCGGACGCTCACCTGGGTGGCGTACCCGACGCCGTGACCTCCGCGCTGCATGGGTTTCTCGACGCCGTGCCGCGTTCCGGCGACCATGTGGTGATCAACGGGGACCTGTTCGAGTTCTGGTTCGAGTACGACAGCGTGATTCCCCGCCGTGCGTTCCCCACCCTGGCTCGTCTGGCGGCCGCGCGGGCGCGCGGCGTGCGCCTGACCCTGACCGGTGGCAATCACGACCGCTGGGGGCGCGGATTCTGGCAACGGGAGCTGGGGGCCGCCTTCCACGCCGGCTCGGTGGAGTTGACCCTGGCGGGTTGGCGTGCGCTGGTGGCCCACGGGGACGGGGTGGCTGAGCCACACCGAGGCGCGCGGGTGCTGCACGCCGTCACGCGTCACCCGGTCACCGCCGCCCTCTTCCGGTGGCTCCACCCCGACCTGGGCCACCGTCTGGTGGAACGGCTCTCCGGTGTGCTGGGTGAACGCACCCGGGATCCGGCCGTCCTGGACCTCGCCGCGGGGGCCCAGGACGCGTGGGCCCGTGCCACGCTGGCGACACGAAGCGACCTGGACCTGGTGGTGCTGGGACACACGCACCGACCGGTCCTGGCCGCGGTGGGAGCGAGACGTTGGTATTTGAACGCCGGCGCGTGGATGGACGGCTTTCGCTACGCCGTGATCACGGAACAGGGGCCCGAGCTTCGGACCTACCTCCCCCAGTAGAGGGCGGCTCCGATCCCGACGCGGGCACCGGGCAGCGCCCGGCTCTCCAACTCCGCCGGGAAATCCCACAGCTCCGCTGACACGAAGGCCTCGGCCGCGGCCATGAGGTGGTTGAACGCGAGGACCACGGCCCAGTCCTGGACTTCCTGCTTCTTGAGCCGCACCGCCGCGGTGTCGGCACCGGTCAGGCGCAGATAGCGCAGCTGGTCCGACGCTTTCAGCGTCATCGTGATCGAGAGTCCTTCCCAGAACACGAACACCGCGCCCGTGACGCGACGGTGGAGCACGGCCTGTCCCCATCCCGGCAGCAGCAACGAGCGCCACATGGCGCCGAGGGGCGGCACCGGCGGGGGGTAACGGAACTGGGGGACGGGGATGGTATCGGCGCGCGAGGTGTCTTGCTGTGGCCGGGGCACATTCGGGATGGGGACCTGCGCGTGCGTCACCGGCGTGAGGGGTGGGAACGCCAGCAGCATGACGACCAGCGCGAGAGCGGGCGTCAGGCCGCTCCCCGCCATCCGCGATCGCCGATCGGCAGGCGGCCATCGCGTGGCGGGAGCGTGTGGGAATCGAACCCACCGGAGCCGCCAACGGCGTCTCCCGACGGTTTTGAAGACCGCGCAGGCCACCAGGCCCAATCCACCCCCGCGGCTAGCGGCGCCGCAACGCGATGGCGTCGATCTCCACGCGCGCGTCCTTGGGCAACGTCCGGACGGCCACCGTGGACCGGGCCGGGCGGTGGTCGCCGAAATGCCGGGCGTACACCTCGTTCATCGCGGCGAAGTCCGCCATGTCGGCCAGGAACACCGTGGTCTTCACCACGTGCTGGAGGCCGCTGCCGGCCTGCTCCAGGACCGCCGCGAGGTTCTCGAGCACGCGATCGGTCTGCTCCGCCACGTTCTGGCCCACGATCTGCATGGTACCCGGATCCAGGGCGACCTGGCCCGCGGTGTAGATCACGTTGCCCACCAGGATGGCCTGGCTGTACGGCCCAATGGCCTTGGGCGCTTTGTCGGTCGCGATGATGTCCATTTTAGAAGAGCCCCTCAATCGTGCCGTCCGGCCGCACCGCCATCCGCTCGGCCGCCGGGGCCTTACCCAGGCCCGGCATGGTCATGATGTCGCCCGCCAACGCGACGACGAACCCGGCGCCGGCGGAAGGATAGATGTCCCGCACCGCGATCCGAAAGTTGGACGGTGCGCCCAGCAGGCTGGGATCGTCGCTGAACGAGTACTGGGTCTTGGCCATGCACACCGGGGTCTCCCCCAGCCCGAACTCCGCGAGCTGCCGGGCCGCGCGCTCGGCCCTCGGGCTCAAGTCCACGCCCGCCGCGCCGTAGATCTCCCGCGCGATCACGTTGATCTTTTCCTTGATGGGCAGCTTGACGTCGTACAGCGGCTTGAAGCCGGCCTTCCCGTGCTTCAGCAGATCCACCACGACGTCCGCCAGCTCCAGGCCACCCTCCCCGCCCTTTTCCCAGACCTCGGTCAAGGCCACGGGCACGCCCAGCGCCGCGCATCCTTTGGTGATCACCGCGACCTCGTCGGTCGAGTCGGTCACGAACCGGTTGCTGGCGACGACGACCGGGACGCCGAACTTCTTGAGGTTGCGCACGTGCCGCTCGAGGTTGGCGAAACCGCGCTCGACCGCCGCCGGATCGGGCTGATGCAGGCGGTCCTTCGCGCTCCCCCCGTGGAGCTTGAGCGCCCGCACGGTGGCCACGATGATCGCGGCTTCCGGCTTGAGGTCGGCGGCGCGGCACTTGATGTCGAAGAACTTCTCGGCGCCGAGGTCGGCGCCGAACCCGGCCTCGGTGAGCACGATGTCGCCCAGGCGCAACGCCAGGTCCGTGGCGATCGCCGAATTGCAGCCGTGCGCGATGTTGCCGAACGGGCCGCAATGGACGAACGCCGGGCCGCCCTCCAGGGTCTGGACCAGATTGGGCTGCAACGCGTCCTTGAGCAACAACGCCATGGCGCCCTGGGCATTGAGGTCTTTGGCCCGCACCGGCTGCTTGTCCACGCTCGCCGCGACGATGATGCGCGCGAGGCGCTCCTCGAGGTCCTTGGGATCCCGGGCGAGCGCCATGACCGCCATGATCTCGCTCGCCGGCGTGATGACGAACCGCTCTTCGCGCGGAACGCCCCCGGCGCTGCCGCCCAGCCCGATGACCACCTGCCGGAGGGCGCGATCGTTCATGTCCATGGTGCGCGGCCAGGTGATCTGGCGGAGGTCCACCCGCAGCGCGTTGCCGTGGTGCAGGTGGTTATCCAGCATCGCCGACAGCAGGTTGTGCGCGCTGGTGATGGCGTGGAAGTCGCCGGTGAAGTGGAGGTTGATGCCCTCCATGGGCACGACCTGGGCATAGCCGCCCCCGGCGGCGCCTCCCTTGATCCCGAACACCGGCCCCAGGCTGGGTTCGCGCATGCACATGATGGCGTCCTGCCGCTGCCGTCGCAGGGCCTGGGTGACGCCCACGAGCACCGTGGATTTCCCCTCGCCCGCGGCCGTGGGGTTGATGCCGGTCACCAGCACCAGCCTGCCGCGGCGGGAGCGTTCGGCGCTCGCCTGCAGGCGCACCTTGGCCATGTGGTCGCCGTAGCGGACCAGCTCAGACGGCTTGAGGTCCAGGTCCTTGGCCACGTCCGTGATGGGGCGCAGCCGGGCCCCCTGAGCGATCTCGATGTCGGACGGGACGGATTTCCGGGGAACGGTCGCTGTCATGTCGGTTGGTGTTGAAAGTGGTGGATCCGGGTGCCGAAGCACCGCACGGCGTTCTCGGTGGTTCGTGCCGCGAGGGCGTCCATGGGCTCGCCGCGTAGCTCGGCGACCCGCGCCGCGATGTGCGCGACGAAGGCCGGCTCGTTCCGCCGCCCCCGGTGGGGCACCGGCGCGAGGTAGGGAGCATCGGTTTCGACCAGGATGCGGTCGCCGGGGCACTCGGTGACGCAATGGCCCAGTCGCCAGTTCCGGAACGTGACCATGCCGCTGAACGAAACGTACGCTCCGATACTCAACGCCGCCTCAAACACCCGTGAACCCGAGCTGAAAGAGTGAAGCACCACCGTTGGCAGATTGGCGCCGAAGGCCGTCAACATCTGCGCCATGTCCTCATCCGCCTCCCGAGCGTGCACCACGACCGGCTTCTCGAGCCGCGCGGCGAGCGCCAGCTGCGCCTCGAACGCACGCCGTTGGTCCGGCCGCGGGGAATGGTCGTAGTGGTAGTCCAGGCCGGTCTCGCCTACCGCCACCACGGCCGCATCGGCCACCGCCTCTTCGATGCGGGCGGCGGCATCGGCGTTCCAGCCGGAGGCGACGTGCGGATGGACGCCGGCGGTGGCGGACAGCTCGAAGTCATGTGCCAGCGCGATGGCGCGGTAGGTGGTCTCGAGGGAATCCGCGATGACGATGATGTGGCTGACGCCCGCCGCCCCGGCTCGCCGGACCACGTCCGCCCGGTCCGGGTCGAAGGCGGCGTCCGCGAGGTGGCAGTGCGAGTCAACCAGCATCCGGCGGTGTGAGGCTGTCCGGCTCGGGCTGGGAGCGTCAGGTGGAGGCGGGGCCGGGCGACGTGAGGGCGCCGCGCGGCGCCAAGGCGCGCGCGCCGCGAGCGTCCTCGCCGGGCCAGCGCCGCTCGATGGCGAGCAGAATGGGTGAAGCGATGAAGATGGATGAAAACGTGCCCACCACGATGCCGAAGGTCATGACCCAGGCAAAGCCGCGGATCACTTCGCTGCCCACGGCGATCAGCGCGATGGTGCCGACCAGCGTGGTACTCCCGGTCATGATGGTGCGCGGCAGGGTCTCGTTCACGCTCAGGTTCACCAGCTCGGCCATGTAGTGCCGCTTGTACTTCCGCAGGTTCTCGCGGATGCGGTCGAACACGACGATGGTGTCGTTGAGCGAATACCCCACGATGGTGAGAATGGCCGCGATCACCACCAGACTCACCTCGAGGTTCATCATGGACACGAACGAAATCGTCAGCAGGATGTCGTGCGCGGTGGCGCCGATGGCGGCGATCCCGAAGCGCCACTCGAACCGGAACCAGAGATAGACCAGCGTGGCGCCGAACGACAGCAGGATGGCGAGCAGCGCTTTCCGGCGCAGCTCGCCGCCCACCTTGGGGCCGACCGCCTCCGTCCGGACCATCTCGTAGCCGCCCGCGCCGAACGCCCGGGTCAACGCCGTGTCCACCGCCGCCGCGGTCTCCTGAGTGGATTCCACGGTCTGCTGCACGTCCGGAGACAGGCGCGCCCGGATGACGAACTCGTCCGGCGCGCCGAACCGCTGCACCTCCGCGCCCTGGAGGCCGGCCTGGTTGAGCGCGTCGCGGATGCCGCCTTCGGCGATCGCCGGATTCCGGGCCTGAATCTGGACCAGTGTGCCGCCGGTGAACTCAATGCTCTCGTTCAGTCCCCGGAACCCCAGGAGCGCGAATCCCGGCAGCGCCACCGCGATGGTGGCGACGTAGGCGTACCGCCGCGCCCCCAGGAAATCGTACCTGGCGTCCTTGAACAGGCGGAACATCAGATGGGGAGCTCCGCGAGCCCGGGCCGGCGGTGCAGCCACACCAGGAAGAACGTTCGGGTGACGAACACCGCGCTCAGGAACGAGGCCATGATGCCGATGATCAGCGTGCTGGCGAAGCCCTTCACCGGTCCGGTGCCGAACTGGAACAGGAAGAGCGCCGTGAGCACGGTGGTGAGGTTGGAGTCCACGATGGCCGGCATGGCGTGCTGGAACCCGCCATCCACCGCGGCGTGGACCGTCTTTCCCTGCGCCAGCTCCTCGCGGATGCGCTCGAACACCAGGACGTTGGCGTCCACGGCCATGCCCACCGAGAGCAGGAACCCGGCGAGCCCCGGCAGGGTGAGCGTGGCATCCAGCAGCGCCAGTCCGCCCAGGGTGAACAGCACGTAGAAGCTCAAGGCCCCCACGGCCAGGATCCCGGCGAACCGATAGTACACTACCACCATCAGCACGATGGCCAGGCACCCGACCATGGCCGCGCGTTTGCCTTTGTCAATGGAGTCTTTGCCGAGGCTGGGCCCCACGGTCCGCTCTTCCACGATGGTGAGCGGCGCCGGGAGGGCGCCCGCCCGCAGCGTCAGGGCCAGGTCCTGCGCGTCCTGGAGGCTGGCATTCCCCAGCTCGATCTGGCCGCGCTGGCCGATCTGGCCCTTGATGATGGGGGGCCGGCCCTGCACCCGTCCATCGAGGACGATCGCCATGTAGTCGTTCACGTGCTGGCCGGTGGCGCGGCTGAAGGTGCGCCCGCCGGCGCGGGTGAGCTGGAAGGTGGCGACCGCCTGGCCAAACGTGGGATCGAGCTGCGCCTGAGCGTCCGACAGCTGCTCCCCGGTGATGATGGGCCGCGAGTCCACGGCATAGAGCCCGTAGAACGACCGAGCGCCCTGCGACATGGGCCCCGCGGACCACAGGAGCTCCAGGCCCCGCGGCATCAGCCGCCGGACTTCCGGCAGATGGACCAAGCTGTCGGCGCGCAGGAAATCCTCTTCCGGCACCAGGAACTCGCCCGGGAGGCTTCCCTGATACAACAACGAGCTGAGGGCGCCGCCCGCGATCAGGGAGTCCGCGGCCGTGGTGTCGGCGCCGCGCGTGGTATCGCCGCCCAGGAGCTGCTCCACGGCGCTCACGCCGCCGGTGGACACGCTCGTGGCGCGCACGCCAGCCCGCCGCAGCGCCGCGTCCATCTGCGGGATCACGCCGGCAAAGGCGTTCTGCATGTCGGTGATGCGGAACTCGAGGAACGCCGACCGCTGCACGATCTGCTTGGCGCGGGCCGGGTCGCGGAGGCCGGGAAGCTCCACCACGATCCGGTCGGTCCCCACGCGCTGCACCAGCGGCTCGGCCACGCCGAACTCGTCGATCCGGGCGCGGATCACGGTCAGGGCGCGCTCCAGCGCGTCGGCGGGATTCGCCACCTGCCCGCGGCTCTGGTCAATCTCCAGCGCCAGGTGAATGCCGCCCTGCAGGTCCAGGCCCTGCTTGATGGGCACCCGCTCCACGGTGGTGTCGCGCATGCGGCCGTCGGCACCCCGCGTACGAATGGTGACCTCCTGAGGCCACAAACCCAGTCCCACCATGTTGAGCGGGGGCGGCCCCACACTCACGAGGACGAGCCCGGCGATGATGAGTAAACGATTACGGATATTCGCTGGCATGGCCATGGCTGATGAGGCGGGCTTAATGACTAGTGGGCCCAGCGGACCCTGTCAACGCGGCGCGTGCCGCGGCGAAATCGTGGTCGAGCTGGCGCTTGAGGGCGTCGGGCGTGGGGAACGCCCGCACGTCGCGCAGGCGCGCGACCCAGCAGAGCTTCACCAGCTGACCGTAGAGATCGGGCTCGTGATCGAAGAGATGGACCTCCAGTGAACGGCGCGCGTCGCCAAAGGTCGGCCGAGGGCCTTGATGCATCATGCCCCCACTGATGCCGCCGGCCCATTCCACGCGCACGGCATAGACGCCGTCGGGCGGGAGGAGCTTGCGATGATCGGGAAGCTCCAGGTTGATCGTCCGGTAGCCAATGGTGCGCCCCCGCCCCGCGCCGGGAACCACGGGTGCCGTGAGGGAGTAGGGCCGGCCCAGAAACCGGGCCGCCCGCTCGAGGTCCCCACCCGCGACCGCCCGGCGGATCAGTGAGGAGGAAACGCTCCGGCCGTCTACACTGACGGCCTTCACCACATCCACCGAGAAGTCGAGCTTGCGCCCCAGGGTGCGGAGCACGTTGACGTCCCCGGCGCGACCCCGTCCCATGCCGTGGTCGGAGCCAATGACCAACTCTCGCAGATGGTACCGGCGCATCAGGAGCCGGACGAACTCCTCCGCGGACAGCTGGGACAGCTCGCGGGTGAACGGCATGAACACCACGGCCTGCACTTCACTCTGGGCCAGCACCTCGCGGCGCTCGTGGGCCAGCGTGAGAAGCGGTGGAGCGGCCGGAGGGTTCACGATCTCCAGCGGGTGTGGCTCGAACGTGACCAGCAGGCTGCGGCGGCCCGACCGGCGCGCCCGATCGTCGATTTCTTCGAGCACCCGGTGATGACCCAGATGCACGCCGTCGAACGTGCCCACCGTGATGACGGATCCCGAATCGGCGTCAGGGAGTAATCCGCTCATCCGGCCAGCACCACTTCGGGATGCCACTTCCCCGCTCGGGACTGCGCTACCGCCACCAGGCGACCGTGGCACGTCAGCGCGACCGGGCCTGGATCCGCGTGCGACGCGTCGATCGCCTGTCCCCGGGCCAGGCGTTCCACGGCGGCAGGGTCCACCTCCGCCGCCGATAGATGCGCCAGGGCCGCTTCCGGGGGCGCCAGGAGGGCCCGCCCTTCCCGCACGTCGTCAAGCGGCGTGGCCGCCTCCACGCGGAAGGGCCCTACGGCGGTGCGCCGCAGCTCTACCAGGTGTGCGCCGCACCCGAGGGCTTCCCCCAGCTCCCGGGCGAGGGAGCGGAGGTAGGTGCCGCTCCCCACGGTGGCCTCGAACCGGGCGTCCGAGCCGCTCCGCTCCACCAGGTCGAATCGCTGAATGTCCACGCGTGTGGGCGCCAGCGTCACGGCCGCGCCGCGCCGGGCCAGTCGATGGGCCCGCTCACCGCCGACCCGCTTGGCGGAGTAGGCCGGCGGCACCTGGTCCCGTTCGCCCAGCAGCGAGGCCATGGCGGCGCGGAGTCGGGCGTCGTCCAGGGAGCGCCAGTCCTCGCTGGCGCCCGTCACGTCGCCGGTGGCGTCGTCGGTGGTGGTGGTGCGGCCGAGCCGAAGCACCCCGCGGTACGCTTTGGGCAGTCCCACGAGGTAGCGGGCCAGGCGCGTCGCCTGCCCCACCAGGATCAGGAGCAGGCCGGTGGCGAACGGGTCCAGGGTCCCGGCATGGCCGACGCGGCGGGTCTGGAAGGCCCGCCGGACGATGGCCACGACGTCGTGCGACGTTGGTCCGGCGGGCTTGTCGAGCGCGAGGAACCCGTGGCTCAGGACGACGCGTCGCTCCGTTTCAGCTCGGCCAGGAGCTGGTTGATGCGCTGGGCGTGCTCCTGGCCCCGATCGAGCTGGAAGTGCAGCTCCGGAACGGTGCGCAGGCTCAGCACGCCCGCCAGGTGGGTGCGGAGGAAACCCCGGGCGCTGTCCAGGCCGGCGAGCGCGCTGGTCTTCTCGTCGTCGGTTCCCATGACGCTCACCCGCACCGTGGCATGACTGCCATCGGGCGACACGGTGACGCCGGTGAGCGTGACGAAACCCACCCGGGGATCCTTGACCTGGCTCGCCAGCGCCAGCGCCAGCGTTTCCCGGATCAGGGCGGCCAGGCGCTCGGGCCGGTGGTGGGGGGCGCGTCTCATTGGATGTTGGTGGCGGAGTCGATGATGCGCGCCAGCGGCTCAGCCGCGACCATCCGGTCCACGGCGGTGAGGACGTCCTCGGCGTGCCGGCGGGTGCCGGCGACCACGCAGCAGCACAGCTCCGCGCGCTGCCAAAGGTCCTGATGATCGGTTTCGGCCACCGATACGTTGAACCGGCGGTGCAGTCGGTCCTTGAGGCTGGTGACGATCTGCCGCTTGTCCTTCAGCGAATGGCAACCGTTCAGGTGCAGCTCCCAGGTCACGATCCCGACGACCACGTCAGCCCTCCTTGACCACCCCCGCCGGCTGGAGCGAGCGTGCCACTTCCTCGACGCGGTAGTTCTCCAGCACGTCGCCCACCTTCACGTCGTTGAAGTCCTGGATCCCGATGCCGCACTCGAGGCCTTCCTTGACTTCCTTCACGTCGTCTTTGAACCGCTTCAGGCTGGCCATGTCGCCGTCATAGACGATCACGGCGTCGCGCAGCACCCGGATGCGCGCCCCGCCACCGCGGCGGATGACGCCGGACCGCACGAAACAGCCCGCAATCGTGCCGACGCCGGAGATCTTGAAGATCTGGCGGACTTCCGCCTCGCCGAGCACCAGCTCCTTGCGCTCCGGGGCCAGCAGGCCCTCGAGCGCGGCGCGCACGTCCTCGATGGCGTCGTAGATGACCCGGTAGGTGCGGATGTCCACCTTCTCACGCTCGGCCGCCGCCCGGGAGTTGGCGTCCGGCCGCACGTGGAAGCCGACGACGATGGCGTGCGCGGTCTTGGCCAGCAGCACGTCGCTCTCGGTGATGCCGCCCACGCCGCGGTGCACCACTTCGACTTTGACCTCGGCGGTGGAGAGCTGGGCGAACGCGTCCGCCAGCGCCTCCGCCGGGCCGCCCTGGTCCGCCTTGATGATGATCTTGAGCGCGGCCGCTTTCCCCTCGCCGATGTCCTTGGCCAGGTCTTCCAGCGAGACGCCGCGGCTGCTGCGGCGGTGATGGGCTTCCCGCTCGAGGCGCTGCCGTTTCTGGGCGATGTCGCGGGCGTCGCTGGCCTGCGCCACGACGGCAAAGCTGTCGCCGGCCTCCGGCACGCTGTCGAACCCGAGCACCTGCACCGGCATGGACGGGCCGGCCTTCTCCACCCGGCTGCCGCGCTCGTCGAACATGGCCCGGACCCGGCCCGCCAGGCTGCCGCAGATGAAGTCCTGTCCCGGCTCCAGCGTCCCGCTTTGCACCAGCACGGTCGCGACGGGGCCCTTCCCCGGATCCAGCGTGCTCTCGATCACGGTCCCGTGAGCCGGCCGATTGGGGTTCGCCCGTTTGTCGAGCATCTCGGCTTGCAACAGGATCTTGTCCAGCAGCTCGTCAATGCCGCTGCCGGCCTTGGCGGAGATCTCAGCCGCCATGGTGTCGCCGCCGAACTCCTCCACCACCACGCCGTGCTGCAGCAGGCCCTGTTTCACTTTTTGGGGATTGGCCGTGGGGAGATCGATCTTGTTGATCGCCACCACCAGCGGCACTCCGGCGTTCTTGGCGTGCGAGATAGCCTCCACGGTCTGGGGCATGACCTGGTCGTCCGCGGCCACGACCAACACCACCAGGTCGGTCACCTGAGCGCCCCGGGCCCGCATGGCGGTGAAGGCCTGGTGGCCGGGGGTATCGAGGAAGGTCACGCCCTTGCCGCTGGGCAGGGTGACGTGGTACGCGCCGATGTGCTGCGTGATCCCGCCGGCCTCGCCGGCGATGACGTTGGTCTTGCGCAGGTGGTCGAGGAGCGACGTCTTGCCGTGGTCGACGTGACCCATCACCGTGACCACCGGCGGTCGCGGGACCAGGTCTTCGGCCTTGTCCTCCTGCGTGCCCTCCACCGCGGCGGCGGCGTATTCCTCCTCACGTACGGCCCGGAAGTCGAACGCGCTGGCGATCAGCTCGATTTGATCGAAGTCCAGCCGCTGGTTCACCGTCACCATCATGCCGAGTTCCTTGAAGCAGAAGGTGACGATCTGGGTGGGGCTTACGTTCAAGACGTTGGAGAGCTCGGAGACCGTGATGAACTCGTTGACCCGAACCGTGGTCTTTTCCAGCTCCCGTTCCTCCGCTCGCCGCTGCTCTTCCATCTCACGTCCGGAGGGCTCGTCGCCTCGCCGGCGCACACCCTTCCTGGCCGCGGGGCCTTTCAGCGAGGCCATCGTGCGGCTGATGTTGGCCTGCACGGCTTCCTGGTCCACCTGGGTGCGCTTGCCCTTCTTTCGCTTCTTCTTGTCACGGCGCCGGTCTTCGGCCAACTCGCCGGGCGCGGCCGAGGCCACCGGTCTTGGCGTCTGGACGCCAGGGGTCGCGGACGCCACCGGCTTGGGCCACGCCGTGGCGGCGGGACGGGGGATACGTCGGGGGATGACGGGCTCGGGTTTGGGCCTGGCCGGGACCGCTTCCGGCGTTGGCGCCACCGCCTGGGCCGGCTCTGCGGGCTCGGCCTCCGCCGTCTCCGGCTCCGCCACCGGCTCTTCGACGTCGGCGGGAGCGGGGGGCGCTTTGAACAACGCCGCCGCGCGCTCCTCGAGCGACGGCTTGGGCTCCACCACCGGTGGGGTCAGGCGGAGCTCCTGGTCCGCGGCGACGGCGGCCGCTTCACGCTGCCGTTCCTCCTCCGCCGCCTCGATTTCGGCCACCTCGGCCGCGGTGCGACGGCGGCGCTTGGGCCGGGCCTCCGCGGGAGCGGGGGCGGCGGCCGCCGCCGAGCGCTTGGTGCCTTTCGCGGCCCGCCGGCGGCCCGCGGGCGCCGGGGTCTCGGTGCGCTTGCGGCGCTCGCGTTCCCAGCGCGCCCGCACCAGCGCGACCTGGCCGGCGTCGAGCGCGGACAGGTGGCTGCGCACGTGAATGCCCAGCTCGGCCAGCAAGCGCATCACCTGCTCGCTGTCAATGCCGAACTCGGCGGCCAGATCGTGAATCCGCGTCTTGGTCACCACTGCCGTTTAACCCCCGTATCCCGGTTCTTCATTCGACCTGTTCCCCTGCCCTGATCCCCGCGGCCAGGTGCCGGTCCTGCACGCCGAGCGCCTGGACGGACGGGCGGCCCATCCGCTTGCCCAGTTCACCGGCGGGCGGCCCCATCAGCACCGGCACGCCGCGGGCTCGAGCCAACCTCCCGACCTTCTCCTCCGTCCGGCGGGCGTGATCGCCGGCCAGCACGACCAGGACCACCTGCCCCTGTCGCAGCGCCTCCCGCACGCCGCTGGTGCCGACCACGACCGTCCCGGCGCGCACGCCGAGGCCCAGCAGGCGAAGCCCCTCCTGGCTCAAGAGCTCGGCGACGGCGCCTCCGGCGTCGCGTCGGCCTGGCCCGGCGTGGCCGACTCACCTTCGTCACCTTCCTCGGTCAGCTCGCCCAGGAAGGCCATCAGCTGCTCGGCCAACTCGGGGTTCATGCCTTCGATCTTGAGCAGATCCTCGCGCTCCAGGTCGAGAATGTCCCGCAGCGTCTTGAGCCCGGCCCCTTCCAGCATGGCGACCGCCTCCGGCGGCATGCCCTTGAGCTCGTTCAGCGACACCTCCGCCACCAGCTCGTCGGCCGGCGGCAGGGGTGCGAACAACGGCCCTTCTCCGCCCCGCTCCAGCCACTCCCGGCTGGAGAAGAGATCGATCTTCCAGCCGGTCAGCTCGGACGCCAGCCGCACGTTCTGCCCGTTCCGGCCGATCGCAAGCGACAGCTGGTCTTCGTCCACGATCGCCTGAATGGTCCGGGTCTCCGGGTCCGAGAAGACCCGCGCCACCCGCGCCGGCGCCAGGGCCAGGCGGGCGAACCGCTCCGGATCCGGCGACCACGGCACGATATCAATCCGCTCGCCCCCCAGCTCGTTGACCACCGACTGGACTCGGCTGCCCTTGAGACCCACACAGGCGCCCACCGGGTCAATGGAATCGTCCCGGCTGATCACGGCGATCTTGGTGCGGCTCCCCACTTCCCGCGCCACGGCCCGGATTTCCACCACCCCCTGCATGATCTCCGGCACCTCGAGCTTGAACAGCGCCTTCACGAACAGCGGGTCACCCCGCGACAGGATGAGCCGCGGCCCTTTGGGCGTCTCTTCCAGCCGCTTGAGGACGGCCCGGATGGTATCACCCTGGTGGAAGTGCTCGCGGTGGTTCTGCTCGCGATAGGGAATGATGGCCTCCGCCTCGCGGAAGCGGTTGATCATGATGACCAGCTTCCCGCGCTCGATCTGCTGGATTTCGCCGGACAACAACTCGCCCACCTTGTCCGCGAACTCCTCGCGGATGCGGGTCCGTTCGCCTTCGCGCACCCGCTGGATAATCCGCTGCTTGGCGGCCTGCACGGCGCTGCGGCCGAACTGATCGAACGGCACGTCTTCTTCCAGCACGTCCCCCGCCTGGAATTCGGGGTCTTCCCAGCGCGCCTCCTCCAGGGAGACCTGCGAGGCCGGGTCTTCGACCGCCTCGACCACGGTTCGTAACACGGCCACGCGGATGGTGGCGTCCAGCTCGTTGATGTCGATTTCGGCCCGGACCGTGGGGCCGTAGCGCTTGACCAGGGCGGCGTGGATCCCGTCCCGGAGCAGGTCAATCAGCTCGCTTCGCTCGAGCTGCTTGGCGTTCGCCAGCTCCCGCAGCGCCGCCAGGACTTCAGTGGATGTTGCCATGCCGTTGGATAGCTCCTCGTCGACCATCGAACCGTCGAACCGCCGAACATCGAACCGTGGTACCGCCTACTCCCAGTCCACCGCCAGCCTGGCGTCCCGCGCCTCGCTCAGCGGCACCGTGACTTCTTCGCCCTCGACGCCGGCCAGCCGGAGAATCACGGCGTCGTCGCCAGCCACCACCCGGACGATCGTTGCCCGTCGGCGGCCCCGTCCGCGCAACCGGACGTTGACGTCCCGGCCCACGAACCGTTCCCAGTGCTGCCGCCAACGCAGCGGCCGCTCGATCCCGGGCGACGATACCTCGAGGATGTAATTGGAGCCCAGGACCAGAGACGCGTCGAGCCACTGCTCCAGCGCCCGGCTGACGGTGGCGCAATCGTCCACGGTGACGCCGTGTCCCGGGACCGATGCCGGCCGGTCGATGCGCACCTCCAGACGGATGCGCCGTGGCGTGCCGCCTTTGCGAAGGTCCGCGAGGTCGAATCCTTGCGCCTCGACCCGCGCCCGCACCTCATTGATCAGACCGGCAAGTTCGTCTGGCATTGCGGTGGAAAAAAAAGCGCGGGCCCAACTTCGCCCGCACCACACAAATCAATCTAGGTCCCGGTCTGCCAAGGGTCAAGGCGACGGGCGTCCGAGGTAGGCCAGCATCCGGCCGTCCGTACCGCCAGAGCCGCGGTGGGAGTAGAACGTCTGCCGGTCGTGCGCGGTGCACCACGGACTGACCGTCGCCCGCCGGACGCCGGATCGTTCCGCCCGCTTCACGATCAGGGCCCTGAGGTCCAGCGGGTGCTTACCGGCGACGGCCTCACCGGTGACCCTCTGGTACACCTCAGAGCCAACTTCATAACAGCTAGCGCAAATACTTATACCACAATGTATTACGATGTCCTTCACTTGGCATCGCGCGAGCTCGCAGAGGGTCGAGACTCCGCGTTCCACGATGTCGCTCGCGATGCCGCGCCAACCGGCGTGGAGCAGGCCGAGCCAGGGGCCTGACTGCTGGACCAGGTACACAGGAACACAATCTGCCACCGTGACAGTGAGCAGGACGCCCGTCTGGTTGGTCAGGTGGCCGTCGGTGTCGTCCGCCACCTGCCAGCCGGGACCGGAGGTCCGATGGACCGCCAGGGCGGTTCCATGGCACTGGTGAGCGACGACGACGGCTCCGAATCCCGGTCGCATGGCCGTCCGGAGCCCTCTCCACCGGTCCAGGACCGCTTTGGCGGGCTCAGCGCTGGAGAGGCCGAAATCGGCACCACGGCTGGTGACCCCGGCCACGACGCCGAAGTCCGCCATCCATGCCGCCAGCTCGTGACAGGGGAACGCACCGCGAACGGCGGGGGTTTCCCGAACCTCTTCCGGCCGGGTCACCCGTCCAGGCGCTCGATCCGCGCGCCGAGGGCCCGGAGGCGCTGGTCAATGTGCGCGTAGCCCCGGTCAATCTGTTCGATGTTGTGGATGGTGCTCTCCCCCTCCGCCGCCAGCGCGGCGAGGAGCATGCCCATGCCGGCCCGGATATCCGGGCTCACGACCGGGCCGCCACGGAGGGGCGCGGGACCCGAGATCACGGCCCGATGCGGGTCGCACAGCACGATGCGCGCCCCCATGCTGATCAGCCGGTCCACAAAGAAGAGCCGCGACTCGAACATCTTCTCGAAGATCAGCACCAGGCCGTCGCACTGGGTCGCCACCACCGTCGCGATGGACATCAGGTCGGCGGGAAACGCCGGCCAGGGACCGTCTTCGATCTTGGGGATGTGCCCGCCCATGTCGGGCGTGATGCGGCGCTCTTGGGCGGCATCCACCACCAGGCGGGTGGCGTCGAGGCGGGGGCGCACGCCCAGGCGCGCGAACTGGAGGATGATGCTGCGCAGGTCCTCCGGCCGGATGCCCTCGACCTCGACCTGGCCCCGGGTGACCGCCGCCAGGCCGATGAAGCTCCCCACCTCGATGTGGTCCGGCCCCACCTCGAGGCGGGCGCCCCGCAAGCGCTCCGCGCCGTGCACGGTCAGCACGTTGGTGCCGATTCCCTCGATGGCCGCCCCCATGGCGGTGAGCGCCCGGGCCAGATCCTGCACGTGTGGCTCGGAGGCCGCGTTCCGGAGCACGGTGGTGCCTTTGGCCATGGAGGCGGCCATCAGGGCGTTCTCCGTGGCCGTGACACTGGGCTCGTCGAGGAAGATGTCGGCCCCGCGCAGGTGGGCGGCTTCCAGCTGATACTCGGCCCCGATGGTCACCTCGGCGCCGAGGCGCTCGAACGCCAGGAAATGGGTATCCACCCGGCGCCGGCCGATCACGTCGCCCCCGGGCGGCGGCAGCGTCACCCGCCCGAAGCGGGCCAGCAGGGGCCCGGCGAGGAGGATCGAGGCGCGCAGCAAGGTGCACAGCTCGGGGTCGGGCCGCGCCGGCGTCAGCGACGCCGGGTCCAGGGTCACCGTGTGATCGGCGGTCCAGGAGGCCGTGGCGCCCAGGCCGCGGGCCAGGTCGAGCAGGACCTCCACGTCCCGAATGCGCGGGACATTGACGATCTCACTCGGGCCCTCGCCCATGAGCGCGGCGGCGATGATGGGTAAGGCGGCGTTCTTATTGCCGGCGGGGCGCACCGTACCGTTGAGGGGGACGCCGCCAATGACGCGAAAGCGAGCGGACATGGTGGGCGAACCATACGGTTGCCGTGTTCCGGGCGTCAAGCACCGCGGTTAAGTTCCGGCACCCCTTGTGTGGACTGGTGGACCTGATGGGTTGGGAAGCGCTGACCGCTGTGTCCGTGGCCGTACTGGCGCTGATGTCCGTGGTGCTCACCATCGCGCTGGTGGTCTGGGTGCGGGACCTGGGGCGGCTCCTGGACCGGCTGGATGCGTTCACCCGGGTGCTGGAGCGCGATGGACCCCCGCTCCTGAGCGCCGCGCGATCCGTGACCGAGGACGCGACCCGCGTGGTGGCCGGCGTGCGTGAGGAGGTGGACCAGATCGTGGCGACCTCGCGGGACCTGCGCGGGCGGGTGAGCGACGCGGCGGGCGCGCTGGGCGATCGGGTGCGCGACCTCGAGGCGGTGCTGGACGTGCTGCAGGAGGAAGTGGAGGAGACGGCGCTGGACGTGGCGGGCGCGCTTCGGGCCACCCGGCGCGGCGCGTCGCTCTTGCGGGGTCTCAAGCGGGCGTTTCTCAAGGGACGGGGTTGATCCGTCCGTCGATAGGACGGGCCGTCGTCCCGCTCGCCATCGCCCTCGTGGGCGTGGCCGTCTGGCCCGCCGTGGCCCACGCCTGGACTCCCGGGACACACATCTTCCTGGGGGAGTCGGTGCTCGCCAATCTGGCCCAGCTCCCCGCGGCCGTGGCGGCGGTGCTCCGGGCCTTTCCGTACGATTTTCTCTACGGCAACATCGCGGCGGACACATCCATCGCCAAGAAGTACGCGCCCGTCGGCCGCCACTGCCACGCCTGGCACGTGGGCCAGGAAATTCTCGACCTGGCGGACTCGGAGGCGCTGCGCGCCTTCGGGCTGGGGTACCTGTGTCACCTCGCGGCCGACGCGGTGGCGCACAACTTCTTCGTCCCGCGCCAGCTGGTGATCACCTCCCGCACCATTGCCCTGGGCCATTCCTATTGGGAGAGCCGGTTCGAGACCCACCTGGGTGAGCATTACGCGCGGGGTGCCATGGAGGTGATCCGGCTGGATCACCGCCCGGCGGATGCGCATCTGGACCGGATCCTCTCTCCCACGATCTTCTCGGTCCGCACCAATCGCCGGCTCTTCCGGGAGATGGTGGGGCTGGTCGAGACGCAGAGCTGGCAGAAGACCTTTCGAGCCCTGGCCCGGAGCAGCCGCTGGGATCTGCCGGACGACGACGTGGAGCGTTACATGGCGATGGCGTTCCAGTTCGTGATGGAGGTGTTGAGCGGCGGAAACGCGGCGGCGCGGCGGCTCGACCCGGCGGGAGACTCCTCATTGCGACTGGCGAAGCGGATGCGGGTTGAGGTAATGCGCGCCCGGATCGCGCCGGACCTGCCGAGTCTCACCAGGGTGGCGGACGAGCACTTCCGGCTGCCGGGGTACGCCCTACCGTTCTGGGAGACCTCGTCGGCGCAGCGCCCGTGGCGGGGGCGGAACGAGGGGTAGGCAGGCGAGCCAGCGAAGCTGGCCTGCGGCACGTACGGCCGGGTTTCGTCGCACGCGTTGGTGCGTCGTGGTCACGGCGTGCCGGGCGCTTTGCGAGTCTCAGGGCGATGGGAGTAGCGGTGGGCCCCCTTCGGTCGCCTCGGCGCGGGTGGCCTCGACGGACTCGCCGCCCGCACCCCACTCCGCACCCTCGTCGCCGTGGCCACACCGCGCCGACAGCGCCCTTCGGGGCCCACCGCTACTCCCATCGCCAAGGCCCATCGCGCCCCAACGTCGAGTCCACACCGCCCCACAGCGTGCGACGAAACCCGGCCGTACGTGCCGCAGGCCAGCTTCGCTAGCCCCCCAGCCGCTCCCGCAGGATTTCCTGCACCCGCTTAGGGTCCGCCTTGCCGCGCGAGGCTTTCATGACCTGGCCGGTGAAGAACGCCACCAGCTTCTCCTCGCCCCCCTGGTAGCGCTGCACCTCCGCGGGGTGGGCGGCAAGCACCTCGCCGACCCACGTAGCTAACTGCTCGGCGTCCCCGACTTGCACCAACCCCAGCCGCTCCACCACGGCACGGGGCTGGTCCCCAGGGTGATCCCCGAGGATGGTGAAGGCCTGCTTGGCGGCCTGGAGGCTCACCGTACCCTCATCCACCAGCTGGATCAGCGCGAATCCCCGGTCCGGACTCACTCTGAACCGCCCATGTTCGTTGTAGTCGGCCAGGGCCGATCCCATCACCCAGTTGGCGGCGCTTTTGGGCTCCGCGCCTGCCCGCACCCAGCCCTCGAAGTAATCTGCCAGAGCGCGGGTCGCCGTCAGGACGCCCGCGTCGTAGGTCGGGAGCTGGTAGGTCTTCTCGAAACGGAGTTGCCGCTGCTGAGGCAGCTCCGGCAGGTGCTGTCGTTCATCGGCTAGGCGAATTCCGTACGACGCGAGGTCGAGCGGCGGCAGATCCGGCTCCGGAAAGTAGCGGTAGTCGTGACTTTCCTCTTTCACTCGCATGGGCTTGAGTTCGCCGGTGCGGGCGGTGAAGGTGGTGAGCTCGATCTTGCCGCCGGCGTCGAGGGTGGCCGCCTGCCGGTCCCTCAACTGCTGCAGGGCCCGCTC
>DATECF010000195.1:0-58383 GCA_035287045.1 Gemmatimonadales bacterium
CCGGCCCACCCGCGCCACGGTGCCCGGGTCCACCCGCTCGGTCTGTCCCAACTGCAACTCGCCCAGCAGGGCGGAGAGCTGCAGCCGCTCCACCAACCGGAAGCGCTGGATCAGGCTCAAGTCCGAGGTGATCATCTGCGCCAACCCCAGCGACAGCGCCTGATACGACGTGTCCGGCGAGGCGATGGTCAGCGGGAGCACGGCGATGGTGTTGGGGTCCGCCGCCTGGGCGGACAGCTGCGCCTCGTTCTGGAGCGCCAGCCGGGCCCGCTGGTTGGAGTAAGCCCGCAGCGCCAGCTGCTCGCGCGCGCGGACCGCCGACGCCCCACGCGCCTCCGCGTGCTGCGCCAGGAAGGCGCGGTAGCCGGTCAGGGCTTCCTCGAACCGCTCGGCCTTTTCCGCGCACTGGCCGATGACCAGCCAGGCCACGGCATCCGCCGGGCGCTGCTGCTGCGCCCGCCGGGCCTCGGTGGTCGCCTGGTCACAGCGGTTGTCCGCGAACAGCGCGGCGGCGTACCGGACACGCAGCGCGGGGTTATCCGGCTCGCGCGCCAGCCGTGCCTCGAGATCCGGAATGTCGGCCGGCGTGACTTGGGAAGGACGCTGTCCCCCGCACGCCGCCAGCAGCGACGTGGACAACAACACCGTGATACTGGATCTCACAGTCGCGGCCTTCGCCAACGGGACGGAGACGTGGAGACACCCTGCCAACCCAGGGGCGGGAAGTTGCCCTGGCAGTGATGAAGCGTCAAGCAGGAATCCCTCGAAGGCGTGAACCAGCGATGACGGACAACATGGCGCAGCGTGCAGTCTAGGCGAGATGCGGACCAGATGCCGTGCGCTAGCTCACACGCGGCACGTTACGGGGTGGCGTGCAGCATGTCCCGCATGCGGCGGGACAGACGCTCGATCTCCTTCAAGGAATTGACCGTCTCGGCATCCAGCTTGTCGGCATTGAGGAGGAGGAGCTGGGTTTCGGCGAGGATGGCGGACAGCGGATTGGCGAGGTCGTGCCGCAGGCGTCGGATGGGGTCGTCGGGCGATCCGGTCATTCAGCCAGCGACCGATAGAGGTCCCGGAGGTGATGATCCCGCAGGTCCCGGACGGATTCCCACAGCTCGTTCTCGGTCGCCCCGCAGAGGATTTCCCCGGTCGCGGCCGGGGCCGGGGCGTCAGGCGGGACGAACAGCAGCCGGCCGCGCCAGGTACCATCCTCGGCACGGCGCACTTCGACCTGGACGGCAATCAGGGCCGCGCCATACCGGACCGGAGGCAGGTCATGGAGTGAAGGCTCGTTAGGGTTGGAAAGGCCGTAGCGCACCGGGTTGGCCGGCATCGCGAGCACTCCCTGAGTTTGCGCAAATATAGCGACGCCCGTCACTTACGCAATAGTGAGCGTTCACTCCGCACCGCGGCCCCTGCGGCCTTCACCATCAGATGTAGAAAGGAACCGGCGTAAACGTCACGACAAACAGCAACGCGCTCGCCCAGCCAAACGGCTGACGGTTCGCCGGAATGCGCCGGTGCCGGTCCAGAACCGTCGGATGGGCCAAGCTTCCGCGACCCAGCATGACCGTAAAGAGCGCCCAGATCCACCAGCCCCAGAACCAGAAGCCAAGCACCAGCAGGGCGAACCACGCGGCACGGCCCACCCAGGCCTGACCACGGCCAATCAGGGCGTAGAGCACGTGTCCGCCGTCCAGCTGACCCAGCGGAAGCAGATTGAGCATGGTCACGAGCAGGCCGAGCCACCCTGCCAGCGCCAGCGGATGCAGCAACACCACGCCGCCGTCCGTGAAGAGCCTTCGAGCGGCGGCCATGACCAGCGAGTCGCCCAGGTATAGCGGAGTCCCCCCGATCATGACCAGTTGCGGCGCCGAGGCCTCGAGCGTGGGAACCGGCTGCGACGCCATCAATCCCATAGCGAGCATGATGAGGGCCACGATGAAGCCCGCCCAGGGCCCGGCGGCGCCCACGTCCAACAGTTGCTGGCGGTCCGCGACCGGTGAACGGAGCCGGATGAACGCACCGAACGTCCCCACGAAGTTCCACAGGGGGGGCGCCGGCAGGAAATACGGCGGGGAGGCATTAATGCCATAGTGCTTGGCGGTGAGGTAGTGCCCGGTCTCGTGCGCCAGCAGGATCGCCATCAGTCCCATGGCGAACTCCAGTCCGGGCCGCAACCCCGTCAGCCAGTCCAGCACGGCGCGGCCTGCATTGGCGAGCTCGGAGAGACGAACCGCCGGGATGGCCGGTGGAACGCCCGCCAGCATGGCGCCCGCCATCCACATGGTCACGAACGTGGCCAGGAAGAGGACCGCGTGAAGCCACCACCGCTCGGGGTGGGGCCGCCCGATCAGCCGCACCAGCATCAGGCGGCCTTCGCCATCGCCCGCCACCCAGTAATGCACGCCGGGCCAGGCCTTGAGCGCTGATCGCAGCCCCTCCGAGGGCCCCCGATGCGCCGGCGCCACAACGGCGTCCACGATCTCTCGGTCGCGGGTGAGCGTGCTCCGCCAGTACTGGAAGAATGGTATCAGCGAGTTCATCGGCCTCTTGACGGGGTCTGCTGGGCCTCGTATGTTGAGGCTGCAGTCATACTTCCCTAGAACTCCCTAGCATATCGCACGGCTCGCCACCAACGGCACGTCACCATCGCCCCAGCGGGGCTCGAAGGAATCCTTCCCACCATGCTCGGAGTCCATCTCTGTGGACATTGCTGAACTGAAGCAAAAGTCCGTCGCGGAACTCCACGCGATGGCCGAACAACTCAACATCACCAACTACTCGGGCCTGCGCAAGCAGGATCTCATCTTCAAGATCGAGCAGTCGCTGCTCGACTCGGACACCGTGCTCCGCGGGGAGGGCGTGCTGGAGATCCTGCCGGAAGGGTACGGGTTCCTCCGCAGCCAGGATTGGAACTACCTGTACGGTCCGGACGACATCTACGTGAGCCCCAGCCAGATCAAGCGCTTTGATCTGCGCACCGGAGACACGGTGCTGGGCCAGGTGCGCCCCCCCAAGGAGGGGGAACGCTACCTCGCGCTGCTCAAGGTGGAGAAGGTGAACTTCGACGATCCGGACAGGGCCAAGCACCGGATCGCGTTCGACAACCTCCGCCCCCGGTACCCGGAGCGGCGGGTGCGGCTGGAGCGCAAGGACACGGACCTCTCGACCCGGGTCATGGACCTGCTCACCCCCATCGGCTTCGGCCAACGCGGCCTCATCGTCTCCCCGCCCAAAGCCGGCAAGACCATCCTCCTCCAGAAAGTCGCCAACTCCATCACCGAGAACCACCCGGAAGCCGTGTTGATCGTGCTGTTGATCGACGAGCGGCCGGAAGAGGTGACGGACATGGAGGAGAACGTCACAGGCGAGGTCATCTCGTCCACCTTCGACGAGCCGGCCGACCGGCACGTGCAGGTGGCGGACATGGTGATCGAGAAGTCCAAGCGGCTGGTCGAGCACGGGCGGGACGTGATCATCCTGCTGGACTCCATCACCCGCCTGGCCCGGGCCCACAACGTGGTGGTCCCGCATTCGGGGAAGATCCTGTCCGGCGGCGTGGACGCCAACGCCCTGCAAAAGCCCAAGCGCTTCTTCGGCGCCGCCCGTAACATCGAAGGTGGCGGTTCCCTCACCATCATCGCGACGGCCCTGATTGAAACCGGCAGCCGCATGGACGAGGTGATCTTCGAAGAGTTCAAGGGCACCGGCAACATGGAAATCATTCTGGACCGGAAGATCGCGGACCGCCGGATCTGGCCGGCCATTGACGTGGTGCGCAGCTCCACCCGTAAGGAGGAACTGCTGCTGGACAAGGAAGAGCTCAACAAGGTCTATCTGCTGCGCAACTTCCTGGCCGACATGCCGCCGGTGGAGGCCATCGAGTTCCTGATGGAGCGCATGAAGCGCACCAAGACCAACAAGGAGTTCTTCGCGTCGATGCAACAAGGATGACGACAGCACGGCAGCACGGCAGGACGGCAGGAGCCGATCCGCTGCCGTCCTCACGTACTGCCATCCTGCCGCTCGAGGGGCGGCTGTTGGGGGTGGATTGGGGAGAGAAGCGCATCGGCCTCGCCATCTCCGATCCGACGCAGACCGTCGCCACCCCGCTTGGCACTCTCACGCGCCGCGCGGGTAAACGGTTTCCAATGGGACAGCTCAAGCCGCACCTCGAGACCCACCAGCCCGTGGGCGTGGTGGTGGGCCTGCCGCTCGATGCGTCGGGCGGGGAAGGCCCGGCGGCGCGGGCCGCCCGCGACATCGGCGCGCTGATCGCGGCCAAGACCGGTTTGCCCGTGACGTACTGGGATGAGCGAATGACCACGGCGCGGGTGCGGCGGGCGCAACAGGAGACCGGGAGGACGCGGGGGCGGGTCCCCCGCGAGGCGGATCCGCTCGCCGCCACCCTCGTCCTGCAAACCTTCCTGGATCGCCGGCGGTCATGACCCGGCGGCGCTACTGGACCGTGGCGGTCCTGGTGCTGGCGTGCCGGGCCGGAGGGCCGAACGGCCCCCGGGTCCAGGTCACGATCCCGGAGGGCGCCACCCTCACCGCCGCCGCCGAGAGCCTGCGGGTCCGCGGCGTGATCGGCTCCACCACCGCGTTCACCTTTTATGCCCGTCTCTTCGGCAAGTCCGATGAGATCAAGGCCGGCGTGTACGAGTTCGTGCCCAACCAGCCGGTCCTCCGGGTCCTCAGGGTGGTGACCCGCGGGCGCGAGGCGCTGCGTCGCCTGGTGATCCCCGAGGGCCTGATGCTCGGCGAGGTCGCCGCCTACGTTTCGCAGCAGCTCGGGATTCCCGCCGCCGAGGTCCTGGCCGCCGCACGGGATACCGCGCTGGTCCGCCGGGTGGGCGCCGCCGAAGGCGTGCTCGAAGGGTATCTCTATCCCAGCACCTACTTGGTGCGGCACGGTGTCACGGCGCCGGAAGTGGTGCGCATGATGGTGGAGGAATTCGAGGCGCGATGGCAGCCCGAATGGAACGCCCGGCTGCACGCGCTCCGCCTCACCCGGCGGGACATCGTGACGCTGGCGTCCATCATCGAGGGCGAGGTCCGCTTCGGCCCCGACCGGCCGTATGTCTCGTCCGTGTACCACAATCGTCTGGAACGCGGCATGCGCCTCCAGGCGGACCCCACCGTGATCTACGCGCTCGGGCGCCGGCGCCGGCTCTTCGAGAAGGACTACCAGGTCCGCGCGCCGCACAACACGTATCTCATCGACGGGCTGCCGCCCACGCCCATCGGCCAGCCCTCGTCGGCCAGCATCGAGGCCGCGCTCTACCCGGAGCGCACGGGCTTTCTGTACCTGGTGGCGCGCCCCGACGGTAAGCATGTATTCTCCCGGACCCTGCGCGAGCACTTGCGGGCGGTGGCGGAGGTACGGCGGATGGGGGCGGCAAACGGCGGTGAACGACGGTAAGAGTCAGCTGCGTGAGGGGGCGAGGGGGGTACCCCTTACCCCTCACCCCTTACGCAGTTCGTCCGGCTTCATCGCGGCATCGACCGCGTCTCTCAGCTGTCGCGCCGCGCGCTCGATGTCACCGGCAGCGAAGATGGCGCTGATGACGGCGACGCCCTGGCCTCCGGCCCGAATCAATTCGCCCGCGTTTTCCGCCGTCATGCCGCCGATGCCAATGACCGGCATCCCGGAGGGGGCCAGCGCCGCGAGCGCCCGGAAGCCCGGGAGGCCGATCGGCGTTCCGGCATCGGTCTTGCTGGCCGTGGCGAACACCGACCCGATGCTCCAGTAGTCCGGGTCGGCCCGGCACGCGGCCTCCACCTCGGCCGGTGTCCCCACGGAAACGCCGATACGGAACCCCGGCGGGGCCACCAGCCGGAGCGCTTCCGCTGGAAGGTCGTCGGCGCCGACGTGGACGCCGTGGGCCCCCGCAGTCCACGCCACATCGGCCCGGTCGTTGAGGTAGAGCGGCACGGTGAGCTCGGCGCGCAGCCGCCTGGCCGCGGCCAGCATCGCGCCAGCACCCGCCCGCTTCATGCGTAGTTGAACGGCCGTGGCACCACCCGCCTCCGCGGCGCGCGCGGCCATCACGAGGTCGCGGCCTCCCAGCACGTCGGGGTCCGCGATCGCGAGCAGGCGCAGGTCAACCGTCACGAGGAGACGATATGCCGGTCCGCGGCATCCGGGGCGCCACCACCGTGGAGCGCGACACGCGCGAGGACATCCTCGCGGCCACGCGCGAGCTGCTGGCCGCGATGGTCGAGGCCAACCGGATCGAGCCGGACGACATCGCCAGCGCGCTGTTCACGACCTCGCCGGACCTCTCGGGAGATTATCCCGCACGCGCCGCACGGGAGCTGGGCTGGAGCACGGTGCCCCTCCTCGGCGCCACCGAAATGCAGGTCCCCGGCGCCCTGGCGCGGTGCATCCGCGTCTTGTTGCACGTCAACACCGCCCGGCACCCCACATCCATCAAACATATCTACCTGCGCGACGCACGCGCGCTGCGTCCCGATCGGTGAACACCGTCGTCGTCTCGGCCAAGGGCGCGACGCGCTGGCGGCGGGGACACCCCTGGATCTACCGCTCCGACGTCCTGACCACGGCGAGGACGCCAGCCGGGCCGGTGCGCGTCACGGACCGGGCGGGTCGGTTCCTGGGGCAGGCGTTGTACAGCCCGGCGTCCGAGATCCGGCTGCGCCTGCTGACGCGCGAGGAGGAGCCACTCGACGCAGCCTGGTGGCGCTCCCGAGTGGAAGCGGCCGCCGCGCGTCGGGCCGGCCTCATGCCGGAGACGACGGCCTATCGGGTGGTGCACGCCGAGAGCGACGGGCTGCCTTCCCTGATCGTGGACCACTACGGCGACATCGTCGTGGCCCAGGTCCTCTCGGCCGGACTGGAAGCGGTCCGTCCACTCGTGTTGCAGGCGATCCAGGATCTCCTCCATCCGCGAGGTGTGCTGCTGCGCAACGACGCCACCGTTCGCCGACATGAGGGCCTCCCCCTCGAGATCGTCGAGGTCGCGGGCTCGGTGCCGGCGATTATCGAGGTCCGTGAGGGCGGCATTCGCCACCTGGTCTCGCCCCGCGAGGGACAGAAGACGGGGGCGTTCCTGGATCAGCGGGAGAACCGTTTGCTGGTAGGTCGGCTGGCGCAGGGCGACGCCCTGGACGTGTTCACCTACCAGGGGCTGTTCGCCCTCCACGCCGCCGCCCGGTGCCCCAGGGTGCTGGCCGTGGACAGCAGTGCGGCGGCGCTGGCCCTGGCCCGGCGTAACGCCGAGTTGAACCGTTGCGGCAACGTGGAATGGCGGGAGGCGAACGGGTTCGATGTGCTGCGAACCCTCGAGCGGGAGGGCGCGACCTTCGGGACCATCGTGCTGGACCCGCCAGCCTTCGCCAAACAGAAGGGCGCCGTGCCGCGGGCGCTCGCCGGGTACAAGGAGATCAACCTGCGCGCCATGCGGCTGCTGGCGCCGGGCGGCGTGTTGTTCACCGCGTCCTGCTCGTTCCACGTGAGCCGCGCCGCCTTCCTGGACATGCTGGCGGACGCCGCGGCCGACAGCGGTCGGCGCGTGGCCCTGGAGTGCGTGACCGGTCAGAGCAGCGACCACCCAGAGCTGCTGACGGTCCCGGAGACGGGCTACCTCAAGGGCGCGGTGCTGCGGGCGTTCGCGTAGACGCTCATCTAGCGAGCCGCCCGACGCTCCCGCCGCCACCAAAGGTACGACAGCACCACCGGCACCACCGCCACCAGGGCGATGGTCGTGATGAACACGGGCATCACGGCGCCGGCCGGAACAAACAGCGTGAGCACGATGAGGACCCCGCCCGCTACCAGAATCCAGCCACCCACGCGGTGGGTGCGGTGCCACACCCGCTCGCTGGAGAGGGTCCACGGCGTCCGGAAACCGACGAACCAGTTAGGCTCGACCCGCGTGATGTAGTTCCCGATCACGATGAACAACACGCCGACGCCGGCGGCGACCACCCGGTCCATGCGTACCGGCGCCCCCATCCCGAAGCCCAGGATGGCGAGGTGCATCACCCCCATGAACACAATGACGCCGTTGAAGATCAGCCAGTAGGTGCCGGCGAACTTCTGGTAGTTCTCCCCCTTCGGGTCGATGCGGGGCAGCACGCTCAGCAAGGCGCGCATGCCAAGGATCATCAGGGGCAGCATCAGCGCCGCGACCAGCCTGCTGCTGTAGCCGTCGGGCTGGCCGCTCAACCCCCAATGGGTCGCGACCCTCGGCGGTAATCGCGGGTATGCCCAGACGGACACGGCCGCCGCGACGGCCGCCACGACATACCCCAGCCAGCGACTGCGCATCACCATCATCATCGCCTCCCGAGGAGCTTCATCAGATAACGAACCAGGTCCTGCGACACCGTGGTGTTGATGCGGTATCGGATGCTCTGTCCTTCCCGTTCGGCGCTCACCAGCTCCGCGTCCTTCAGCACCCGCAGGTGATGCGAGACCGATGGGAACGAGATGCTGAAATGGCTCGCGATCTCCCCCGCCGTGCGGTCCCGCTCGGCCAGCAGCTCCAGGATGCGGCGGCGGGTGGGGTCGGCGAGCGCCCGAAACGCGGTATCAGCCATGGGATTGTTTTAGATATTTAGCCAATGCTCTAATTATTGTCAAGTCCTCGCCCCTTCCGTTGCCTTGCTTCCTCGTTGCCGCGTTGATGCCGTGACCACCTCGTCAGGCCAGTGTCGTTGTTGCCCCAATTGCCTGTGGCGCAACGTTTTAACTTCGAAGACCGTTTGGACTATTGCTGCCAGCCTATTGACAGGCTCGTGCCGGTCCACCGACATTTGTCGGCAGCAATCTCCCGTAAGCGCACAGAGGGTCAGGCATGCAGCACGTGATCTTGCAGAATCTGCCGCAGGTCGTGGACGACCTGTATCCCAGCCGGGCCGCAGCCGCACGAGACCTCGGCATTGAGCCCTCCCGGTTCTCGCGTATGCTCAGCGGCGAACGCTCCATGCGCGGCTGCATCGGACAGATCGTCGAGGGGCTTACGGGCCGCTCTATCGACTTCTACGTCAAGCCGCAGGGTCCCTTGGCGCTGGTCCCAGGAACCGAATCCGTCGCGGCTCGCTTCGAGTACGACCCGCCTAATCCAGCGCGGATGGTGGCCCAGCTGGAAGACTGGTTTGGAGGCCTGCCGATTGACTCGCCACTCAGACGAAGACTGGTGCGGGCCGTGATGCGTTTGTTGTTCGACGAACTGTTTGGAGCCCAAAGCCCGTCTGATGAATGGCGTTTCGCCATGGCCTCAGTGGACGGCTTTGGCACCCGCGGCAATGATCGGGCGATAGCTGGCTGACCCTACGCCGAGTACGGAGAGTGGGTTTGCCCCTTGCCACACCCCGACAATAGCCCTCTGACAACCTCCCCGGATCTCGGCACGGTTGCCCGCGTTGCCGCCGGCCCGGCCGTGAGCATGCTCCCGAATCCGCAACCAGCCCGTCGCAGAGCGGTCAAGGCGCGATCCCTCAAACAGGAGTACGAGGAGTTCCTCCTGCAGCGCATCGAGGAGTTCAAGGATCAACTGGCGCGCGACGAGCTGCTGGCCATCGCGGACGAGGCGGTGCGCGAGCTGGAGATGGGCCCCGAAGATCAGCTGGTGCTCACCGAGGTCCTGGTCCTGGAGCACGTGGACCGGCTGATCACGCGCCGGCTGAACCTCCCCAGCTACCGCCGCTGGCGGGACCGCCACGTCCGGCTCCGCCGGGCGCAGCGCGAGGCCACCCACTGGGGCCTGGACGCCAGCACCCCGCTCCAGGACCTGGCGGCCCGGCTGGAGGACGGGGACCTGGCGCTGGTGATCGGCTCCGGGGTCGCCCCGGCGGGACTGTTCCTCGCCGCCCACGATACCGAGGTATTGTTCATCGACGCCGCGCTGAGCGCGGTGGAGGCAGCCGAGCACCGCGCCGCCGCCGAGGCCCTGGCCAGCCGGTTCCAGGCGTTGGTCGTGAGCCTCGACATTTGGTTCCCCGAGGTGACCCCGGTGCTGACCGTCCTTGACCCGCTGGCCCTCGGCGACTTCGACCCGGTGCACCGCCACGGCGTGCTGGAGACCCTCAAGGGCCGGACCGCGCGCGGCGGCGCGCACCTGGTCTTGCCCAGCGAGCCGCCCCCCGGGGTCACGCCACTCGCTCCCGAGGCCCTGCAAGCCTACTACAGCGGCTGGGTGGTGGAACGCGCGCGGCACTCAGCGCGGGGCAGGTGGTTCCTGGCGTACAAGCCGTAACTCTCTTGCCCCTCCGCGATTCGCAGGCCAACTTCAAGCACGATGCCCTCCGCCACCATCAACGGGCGTACCGTCCAGGCGCCTGACGGCGCCACCATTCTCGAGGCGGCCCGCGGGGCCGGCATCGAGATCCCCACCCTGTGCTGGTATCCCAAGCTGTCGATCGTCGGGAACTGCCGGCTGTGCGTGGTCTCGGTGCAGGGGGCGGACAAGCTCCAGCCGGCCTGCGCCACCAAGATCGCCGACCAGATGCAGGTCACGACCGAATCGCCAGCGGCGGTGGAAGCGCGTCGCGGCGTGCTCGAAATGCTCCTGGAGCGCTACCCCGCCGATCACCTGATCAACGGCGGGCGGGCGCGGCCCAACAACCAGTTCGAAGAATACGTGGTGCGCTATGGGGTCCAGCCCTCGCCGGTGAGCCAGCGCCTGGCGCACCTGCGCCGGGGAGACGAGCGGCCGGGTGACCCGATGATCAGCCACGACATGACCCGCTGCATTCTCTGCACCAGGTGCGTGCGGGCGTGCGAGGACATCCAGGTGGTCGGCGTCCTGGACGTTGGGTATCGCGGGGAGCACGCCCAGATCATCGTCGGGGCCGACGGCGACCCGGACAAGGCCGCGTGCACCTGGTGCGGCGAATGCGTCCGGGTGTGCCCCACCGGAGCGATCTTCGAGGTCCTCCCGCAACAACGGTTTGGCGAGATCCCGGTCTCGGCGGAGCCGGTCGTGCAGTCGGTATGCCCGTACTGCGGCGTGGGCTGCCGGATCGAGCTGCACGTCCAGAACGACGAAGTCCTGCGGGTGACGTCGCCCGACATCGAGCTGGACACGCCCAACCAGGGCTCCACCTGCGTGAAGGGCCGCTTCGGCTACGATTACGTCCAGCATCGAGACCGGCTCACCGCGCCGCTGATCCGGCGGGGGTGGGTGAAGCGCGGGAGCGAGTGGATGTGGACCGGCCCCAACGGTGCCGACCGCCGGGCCGGACCGTGGCGCTCCATCGAGTCCGAGGGGCACGAGATCGACAAGCAACCGGCACCAGCGCGCGCCAGCGGGAAGCGGTTGCGGGATCTGCCGATGCTGGACCGCGTGACCATGGACATCCGCGAGCGCGCCGCCACGCCCCCGGACTGGTACGAGCCCTTCCGCGAGGCGACGTGGGACGAGGCGCTGGAGCTGGTGGCCCAGGAGACCAGCCGTATCCACGCGGAGCACGGATCCAGGGCGATGGCCGTGTTCCAGAGCGCCAAATGCACCAACGAGGAAAACTATCTCCTCCAGCGGCTGTTCCGGGCCCGCTTCGGCACCAACAACGTGGACCACTGCACCCGCCTCTGCCACTCGACCAGCGTGTCCGCCATGCAGGCGGTGCTCAACACGGCGGCGGCGTCAGGCTCCATGCGCGAGGTCGAGGAAGCCTGCGACGTGATCTTCATCGCCGGCGCCAACACCACGGAAACCCACCCGGTCTTCGGCGCCTCGCTCAAGCGGGCGCATAAGCGCGGCGCCTTCCTGATCGTGGCCGATCCGCGCCGGATCGAGTTGGCCCGCCTGGCGGACATCCATCTCCAGATGCAACCGGGGACGGACGTGGCGCTGTTCAGCGCGATGCTCAACCACATCCTGGCCCAGGGCCTGGAGAACCGGGAATTCATCGCGCAACGCACCAAGAGCTTCGATGCGGTGCGGGAGGCCGTCGCCCCCTACACGCCGGAGCGGGCCCAAGCCATCACCGGCGTCCCGGCGGCCCTGATCCGCGAGGCGGCCGAGCGGTATGCCCGGGGGCCCAACACCACGACACTGTGGGCCATGGGCCTCACCCAGCACCTCACCGGGCACGACATGGTCACCTCGCTGCTCAACTTGATCCTCGCCACCGGGATGATCGGGCGATGGGGGGCGGCGATGATGCCGGTCCGGGGCCAGAACAACGTGCAGGGCGCCTCGGACATGGGGGCGATCCCGTTCGTGTACCCGGATTACCAGTCCGTGTCTGATCCCGCTATGCGGGAAAAGTTCGCGCGGGTCTGGGGCGTGGAGGCCGAGCGCATGTCGCTCACGCCGGGGCTCAAGGTGACCGAAATGACCCAGGAGGGCTCGCCCATCCGCGCGCTGTATATCATGGGCGAAAACCCGATCATCTCGGACCCCGACATCGCCCATGCCGAAGCCTGGTTCCGGAGCATTCAGTTCCTCACGGTCCAGGACCTGTTCCTCACCGAGACCGCGCGATACGCGGATGTGGTCCTGCCCGGGGCCTCGTTCGCGGAGAAAGACGGGACCTTCGTCAACACCGAGCGCCGGATCCAGCTCGCCCGCAAGGCGATCAACCCGCCGGGGAAGGCGCGCGCTGATTGGGAGATCATCGTGGACCTCTCCAACCGGCTGGGTCTTCCCACCCGCTTCCGGTCGCCGGACGAGGTCATGGAAGAGATCCGACGGGTCGCGCCCTCCTGGGCGGGCGCGAGCTACCGGCGACTGGAGGATCTCGCCGGGCTCCAGTACCCGGTGCCGTCCGACGACCACCCCGGCACGGCGTTCCTGTTCGACGACCGGTTCCCCACGCCGGACGGCAAGGCCACGTTCCACCCCGCCCAGTACACGGATCCCGGCGAGCTGCCGGATGAGGAGTACCCCTTCGTGATGGGCACCGGCCGGCAGCTGTATCACTGGCACACCGGCACCATGACCCGGCGCTCCACGGGGTTGGATGCGCGAGAGCCCACGGCCAGCGTCGAGATCCATCCCGACGACGCGGCCGAGCTGGGGATCAGCGACGGCGACCTGGTGCGCCTCACCAGCCGGCGCAACGCCGTGGTGATTTCGGCGCGCATCTCGGATCGCGTGGCGCGGCGCCAGGTCTTCGTGCCGTTCCATTTCCGGGAAGCCGCGGCCAACCTGCTCACCAGCCCGGTGCTGGAGCCACACGCCAAGATGCCGGCGCTCAAGGTGTGCGCGGTGCGCATAGAGCCGGTGGGCGTGCCGGCCGCCACTTGATGGGCGGACGGGCGGCCAGGCGGTCAGGCGGACGCATCGCGCAGGTGGCCGCGACTGCCCAGCCGCCGGTCCGCCCGCCCGCCTGACCGCCCGACCGCCATGGACCTCGGCATCACCGGCAAAGTCGCCCTGGTGTGCGGCTCCTCCGCCGGGCTGGGCCGCGCCATCGCCGACGCGCTCGCGGCGGAGGGCTGCCGCGTGGCCGTCAACGGGCGGGATGAGGAACGGCTGAACCACGCGGTCGCGCTCCTGGCCCAGCGCCACGACACCGACATCGCGGGGTTTCGCGCGGACGTGAGTGTCCCCACGCAAGCCATCGACCTCGTGGACCAGGTCCGGGAGCGGTTCGGCTCGCTGGACATCCTGGTGTGTAATGCCGGCGGTCCCACCGCAGCCCCCTTCGACGCCACCCCGTCCGAGAGCTGGCAGGCGGCGCTTGACCTCAACCTCCTCTCGACGGTGCACCTCTGTCGCGCCGCGGTGCCGATGATGCGCGAGCGCCGCTGGGGTCGCATCATCTGCCTCACCAGCGTGGCGGCGCGCCAACCCATCGCGGGGCTCATCTTGTCCACCACCGCGCGCGCCGGCGTCCTCGGGTTCTCCAAGTGCCTGTCTGACGAGCTGGCGATGGAAGGGATCACGGTCAACGCCGTGTGCCCGGGCTACATGCGCACCGACCGGGTCACGGACCTGGTCGAGCAGCGGGCCGCCCAGACCAAGCGGTCGACCGATCAGGTCCTGGCCGGATACGTGGCCGACACTCCGGTCGGCCGCATGGGCGAGCCGGACGAGCTGGCCGCCGCCGTCGCGTTTCTGGCGTCCGAAAAGGCGGGCTATATTACCGGCGTCGCGTTGCAGGTGGACGGCGGGTTCATTCGAAGTATCATGTAGCAGCGGCATGAGCGGCATGAGCGGCATAGCGGCATGAATTCCTGCCGCCCGGCTCCCGTCCCGCCATGCCGCCATCCCCTATGCCGCTGGGTTAGCCATGCGCGCCATCCGCAAGCCCCGCCGTGAGCCCGGGCTCGAGGTGTGTGAAGTCCCCGAGCCAACGGTAGGCCCATCGGACGTCCTGATCCGCGTCAAGCACGCCGGCGTCTGCGGCACCGACCTGCACATCGCCGAATGGGACGAATGGGCCCAGAGCCGGCTGCATCCGCCGGTGGTGGTGGGCCACGAGTTTGCCGGGGAGATCGTCGCCGTGGGCGACGAGGTTCCCGCCGAGTTGAAGGTCGGCCAACTGGTGACGGCGGAGGGCCACATCGTCTGCGGCCACTGCCGGCAGTGCCGCATGGGCGACGGGCACATCTGCCGGAACACCCGCATCATCGGGGTGGACCGGGATGGGGCGTTCGCCGAATACATCGCCATGCCGTCGGGCAACGTCATGGGCCTGAACGGCATTCCCACCACCACCGGCGCCATCATGGACCCGCTGGGCAACGCGTTTCATACGGTCCTGACGGGTGGCGCCGTGTCCGGCGCGGCGGTGTTGGTGCTGGGCTGCGGGCCCATTGGGTGCTTCGCAGTGGGGATCGCGCGGGCCGCCGGCGCGGCCAAGGTCATCGCGTCGGACATCAACCCCAAGCGCCTCGAGTTGGCGCGGGGGATGGGCGCCCACGTGGTGCTCGACGCGGCGAAGGACGACGTCCCCGCCCGGGTCGCGGAGCTGACGCAGGGCGAGGGCGTGGACCTGGTCTGTGAGATGTCCGGGCACCCCGACGCCATCCGGCAATCGTTCGCCTGCGTCCGGCTGGGCGGGCGGATCAACCTCCTCGGCCTCCCCAAGGGCGAGGTGTCGCTGAGGCTATCCAACGACCTGATCTTCAAGGGCGTCACCGTCTACGGGGTGATCGGCCGGAGAATGTTCGAGACCTGGCACCAGATGCAGCGGTTTCTCTCTAGCGGCCTCCTCGATCCCACCCCGGTCGTCACCCATACCTTCCCCCTGGAAGGCATTCACGACGCGCTCGACGCCATCCGGTCGGGCGCCGCCGGCAAGGTCATTCTCGACATCGGGAGCTAGGCGATGAGAGGGTCGGTCCAGACGCGGTTGGAGGCGGAGCTCGCCCAATTCCGGAAGGACGGGGTCTACAAACGACTGAACTACCTCGACTCCCCGCAGGCCCCCCGGGTGACGATGGAGGGACGGGGCGAGATCATCATCCTGTCGAGCAATAACTACCTGGGGCTCTCCAACGTCCCCGAGGTGGTGGCAGCCGGAAAGGACGGTCTGGACCGCTTCGGCGCGGGCACGGCCAGCGTGCGGTTCATCTGCGGGACGTTCACGGTCCACCGGGAGCTGGAAGACACGCTCGCCCGCTTGGTGGGCACCGAATCGAGCCTCACCTACGTCTCCTGCTGGAACGCCAACGAGGGTCTCTGCGCGACGCTGTTGGGCCCGGACGACATCGTCATTTCAGACGAGCTGAACCACGCGTCGATCATTGACGCTATCCGGTTGGCCAAGGCCATCTCCAAGTGCCAGTCGGCCGTGTACCGGCACTCCGACCTGAATGACCTGGAGGAGAAGCTCAAGGCGGCGAAGGATGCCCGCACCCGGCTGATCTTCACGGACGGGATCTTCTCCATGGAAGGGGACATCGCGCGGCTGCCGGACATCCTGGACCTGGCGGAACGGCATGACGCGATCGTCGCCATGGACGACTCCCACGCCAGCGGGGTGCTGGGCAAGACCGGTCGCGGGACGGCGGAGCATTATGGGGTGCTGGGGAAGGTGGACATCATCACGTCCACCCTGGGCAAGGCCCTGGGCGGCGCCGCCGGCGGCTTCACAGCGTCCTCGGCCGCGTTCACGGACTACCTCACCCAGCGCTCGCGCCCGCAGCTCTTCTCCAACGCGCTGCCCTGCACCGTGGCGGCCAGCGCCCTCGCGGCCGTCCGGCATCTCGAGCGCCACCCGGCGCTGGTGACCCGGCTGCACGACAACGCCCGCTATTTCCGGGAGCAGCTGACGGCCCGCGGGTTCAAGCCGCTTCCGGGCGAAACGCCCATCATCCCGGTCATCCTGGGAGAGACAGCCAAGGCGATGCAGATGAGCGAGATGCTGCTGGGGGAGGGCGTGTTCGTGACCGGGTTCGGCTACCCCGTGGTGCCACAGGGACACGCCCGGGTGCGGTGCCAGATTTCGGCGGCGCACACCAGGGACGACCTCGACCAGGTGCTCCTGGCATTTGAGAAAGTCGGGAGAAAACTGGGGCTGATCTAGCCACCATTTCGCCCTCCCAGCCCTTTGTGATTGTGAGTGACCGCTCGCTATAGTCGTGATTCGACATCCTCATTCCCGGTCCGCATGGTGCGTCGGCGAGCATTGCGACATACTGTCACCACTGGCAGCACCTTCAAGTAGTTTCACGATCTGACGGCTTAAGCGCCAAGCCCACAAAGGGCTAGGATGCGTTAGTAGCTGGCTTTTTTTGCCCGTCCTCCCTATTTTCGGGGTCCCGGTGCCCCCTGGCTGGCGCCGGTGCGCTTTTGGGGTGGGCGCGTTGAGGACCACCCGGCCCGCTGGGGACGTCAGGAATTTCGGAGGGTGAGACCCGATGATGCGGAAGACGGTGTGTACGTTCGCTCTGGTTCTGGTTACGCTGGCCAGCTCGGCCGCGGCCCAAGACGATGACTGGCGGCACCGGTGGTTCTGGGGTGCTCAGGGCGGGATCATGCAGTTCAAGACCGCCTCTGCCACCACGCCAACGAGTGGGTGGCAGAACGCCATCACCGTGGGCGGGCACTGGCTCATCACCAGCACCCATTCGGCCCTGTACGCCGCGTTCGATCATGTCATCTTCGACACCACGTTTGCCGCGGTGCAAGAGAGCCAGACGACCTTTCGCGACATTCAGTTCAGCAGCGGCCGGCGCATCCAGGCGCTGCTGTATGTCTTCCCGTCGGGCGGCTACATCCAGCCCTACTTTGGCGGAGGTTTCGGCATCAACCAGCTGACGGACGCCTTTCCGACCGGCGTGTTCAACACGCCCCAGGAGCAGGAGAACATGCTCCGGATCGTGGAGGAGACCAGTACCAAGGCGTTTCCCATCTTCAGCGGCGGGTTGCAGCTGCGCTTCGGGCGGCTGGCGTTGTTCGGACAGGCCCAATACATGCCGATGGGCCGGAACTACCTGATCTCGAGCGCCCAATATGTGGGCTCCGTCGGCCTGCGCTACTCGGTCACCGGCTCGCGCGAGGAAGTCACGACGCGGCGGTGAGAGGCGGGATGACAACTGCGTAAGGGGTGAGGGGTAAGAGGTGGCCCCCTCACCCCTTACTTCTTACGCCGTCCGATCCTGCCTCGAGAGCCACGGCGAACCTCTTACGTAGAACCGTAGGGGCCAGTCCACCGCGCGGGTGATGCCGATGCGCGGCCCCACAGCCATGCGCACCGGTTGCCGCCTGGCGGGCCGGAGGACCCGGATCCGGGGCCCTGCCAGACTCTCGCCGTTGAACCTCCCCGTAATGCCCAGCGCCTCACACAGTCTGCCCGGGCCGGAGCACCAGAGCCGGGGGTCGCCGGTGCGGCGGCGGCGCTTCATCACATCCAGGCCCGCCAGGGGCTCGAGCGCGCGCAACAGCACGGCGGAGGGGTATCCGTCACGCTCGGTCACGACATTGACGCACCAGTGATTGCCGTAGATGAAGTACACGTAGCAGGTGCCCGGCGGGCCGAATAGCCAGGCGTTGCGGGCGGTCTTGCGCCACCCGTAGCCGTGGGCGGCCGGGTCGTGCGGCCCGACGTAGGCCTCGACCTCCACGATGCGGCCGGCGGTGGGCACGCCCCGAACGCGGGTTTCCACCACGCACCCCAACAAATCGCGCGCGACCCGCTGGGTGTCGCGCGCGTAAAACCGCGGGCGAAGCGGCTGGCCCAGCGCGTGCCTCACTCTCCCGGGGACTTCTCCTGGCCGGAACCGCGGACCGCCCGCTGGAGCGCTGCCGTCACGCGCTTGAGGAGGCCCGATGGGGCGGCTTCATCAGCGGCCGGAGAGGCCGGAGAGGCTGCCGGAGCCGCCGGGGCGCGCTCCACGGGCGCAGCCCGTGGTTCCCGCGGCGGCTCCGGCGGACGCTCTGGCCGGCGCTCGGCGGCTCCGGACACGGGCGCCCGCCCACCCCCTCGACTTCCGCCTCGGGGCCGCAGCGAACGAGCCGGTCCCGCCACGGTCGGAGCGGGCGGCGAGGCCGGCGGCGCCACCGGACGCACCTCGGGCTGAGCCTCCGCCGGCCGCTCGGCGCCCCCGGCCGGGGTCACCGGCCCGCGGGAACCGTGGCGAAACCGAGGATTGCGTCGCGCGGCGGCGGATCCGGCCGGCTCCGGCCCGGAGGATACCGGCGAGGCGGTGACGATCGGCGGCTCGACCTGCCTCTCGCGATGAGCCGCCGGCTCATCCGGCAGCAGGTCCGCCTGGGCGGACGGCTCGGCATCTTCTCGCCGGCCCCGGCCCCGCCCTCCGCGCCGCCCCCGCCGCCGCCGGCGGCCGGCGTCGGCGTCGGCGTCGGAGCCCTCGGCTTCGGTGGGCGGAGCGTCCGCGCCGGGCTCGACCCGGTCCTCCACCAGCGCCTCCGGGTTGAGCTTGAGGAAGTACTGGCCCTCTCCACCCTTGGTCAGCTCGACCAGGTTGGCGTCGTGCGCCTGACGCAGGAGCCGCTGGAACCGCGCGCGCTCGAACACCGGGTCGCGATCCGAACCGGTTCGCTCGATCATGCCGTCGCGCACCCGCTCAGCCTCCACTTCGTTCTCCAGCGCGCCCATGGTCGCGAGGGTTTCCTTGAGCAGGTGAAAGGCCACGGCCAGGGTCATGGCGCCGCTCGCGCCGGCGGCCCGTTCCCGCACGCGCGGGGCGCGCTGCCGCTGCGGCGGCCGCCGCGCCAGCTCCGCCTCGACCGCCGGGGACACGTTGGCATTCGATCCCAGGTCGATCTGGTACTGGCCGTTCTCCTGTTTGGTGAGGCGCAGCAGGCCGCGCGAGCCCGCCTCCGCCACGAACTTGCTGAACCGGCTGAAGCCGGCTTCCTTCTCGTCAAAGGACGGGTCCAACTGCTGCATGACCTGCTTGAGCCGGTCGGAGCGCATAACGTCGCCTTCCGACTTCATGTGGGTCACGGCCTCGACCACCAGCTCCCAGGGATCCTTGTGCGGATAGTCGGCGTCCGTCTGTTTGGTGAGGCCGGTGAGCTCGCTGTAGCTGTAGTACTCGTCGCAATTCTGCACCAGGAGATCGCTGGACGACTCCCGGATGCCGACCCCGATCACGAACTTCCCGTACTCCTTGAGCTTCAAGACCAGGCTGGAGAAATCGCTGTCGCCCGACAGGAGGATGAACGTGCCGATCTCCGGCCGGATGAAGACCAGCTCCAGCGCGTCAATGGCGAGCCGGATGTCGGTCGCGTTCTTCTTGTTGGACCCAAAGGCGGGCGCGAAAATGAGATCGATGGACGCCTCCGACAGCGGCACGATGTACTGCGGGTACCGCCGCCAGTCGGCATACGCCCGCTGGACCGAGACCTTGCCCTTGAAGATGTCGGACTGCAGCAGCTTGCGAAGCTGGGCGGACAGGTCCGACCGGATGGCCAGGGTGACGTTGTCGAAGTCGATCATCAACGCCGCGTTAGGGGCGTGAGCCGGGGGCTCCGCATGGGCGGCACGCGGCGGCCGCAGGGGGGTGATTTCCATCACGTAGCACTCAATTCCAGTTCGACGACCTGCGCCAGCTCCTTGCGTTTCACTTTCCCGCTCCCGGTCATCGGGAAAGTGTCGAAGAAGCGGACCAGGTCCGGTGTCTTGTCGGCGGCCACCTGCTCACGGCAGAACTCCTTGAGTTCTTCGCCCGTGACGATGGCGCCCTCGACGGGGACCACGCAGGCGCAGACCAGCTCCCCCAACACGTCCTGAGGGATGCCGACCACGCAGGCGTCGTCCACCGCCGGGTGCGTCCGGAGGAGATCCTCCAGACCGCGGGGAAAAATCTTCTGGCCGCCGCGGATGATCATCTCCTGGCGTCGGCCCACGATCGTCACGTAGCCCTCATCGTCGAGGGCCGCCAGGTCTCCCGTGAGGAAGTAGCCATCGTCCGTGAACGACCGCTTGGTCTCCGACGGCATGCGGTGATAGCCCGGCATGACGTTGGGACCCTTCACCGCCAGCTCGCCCGCGAGCCCCAACCCATGGAGCTCGTCGCTCTTCACGTCCACCACCCGCACCTCGACGCCGGCGATGGGGCGGCCGACCGTACGCTCGCGCCGCTCCGGCGGGTCCGCCGGGCGCGTGATCGTCACGGTGGGCCCCGTCTCCGTGAGCCCGTAGGCGATCTGGACGTCGTTCCACCGGCGGATCTGGCGCACCAACTCCGGGGAAACCGGGCTCCCCGCGATGATGCCGGTCCGTACGGTGTTGAGGTTCCGGCTCCCGAACGACGTGTCCCGCATCAGGAGCTGGAACATGGTGGGCACCCCGTGGCAGACGGTGACTCGCTCGCGCTCGATCAGCCGCAGCGTGTCCGCCGGCGCGAACGCCGGCTCCAACACCAGGGTCGCCCCGCTGATCAGCGTGCTGATCAGCACTTGCATGCCGAAGACCGTGAACTGGGGTACCGCACCCAGGACTCGATCCGCGGCCGTGAGCTCGAGCACCTCGGCCACCTGCTCCGCGGCGAACCCCAGGTTCCGGTGGGTCAACACCACCCCCTTCGGCTTACCCAGCGTGCCCGAGGTGTACAGAATGGCCAGCGGATCATCGTCCCGAGCCTGCCAGGCCGGGTCCGGCATCGCCCGGCCCCGCTCCACCAGCGGCGCAAACTGGAGCGTGTGGTCGTCGTACCACAGATCGTCTGGCCCCACCACCGCCAGGAACCGCAGGTCCGGCAGGTCCCGGGCCGCGTCCTCACAGATCTCGCGGTAGTCCACCCCGCAGACCGTGTCGGCGGCCACCAGCACCCGGGCCTCCGCATGACGCAGCTGGTACTTGAGCTCGTGGTAGCCCAGCGACGGATTGACCGGCACCAGGACGGCACCGAGTCGCGCGGCGGCGAGGCACGTCGTGACCCACTCGGGGGTGTTGGGCAACTCGATCGCAATCCGATCACCCGCGCCCACGCCCCGCGCGGCGAAGCCCTTGGCCAGCGCGCGCGCCTCCGCGTCCATCTGGGCATAGGTCGCCCGCCGCGTGCCGGAAACCAGGCAGTCGCGGTCCGGATCGGCCGTCGCTCGTCGCATCACGAGCGTCGCCAGGTGGAAGGTCTGCATGCTAGCCGGGAAGCTTAACAGCCGGCTATTCCGGGTACAACAATCGAGACTGGCGCTATTCACCCAACACCTTGATAATCAATCGCTTACGCCGCTGACCGTCCCACTCGCCGTAGAACACCCGCTGCCACGGCCCAAGGTCCAATGCTCCTTTGGTGATCGGTACGATGACCTCGTGGCCCACGGTGAGGCTCCGGAGGTGCGCCGCCGCGTTGTCCTCGCCCGTCTGGTTGTGCCGGTACCGACCGGGGTCCCACGGCGCCACGGTGCCCTCGAGCCATTCCAGGATGTCGTGCCAGAGACCGGATTCGTGATCGTTGACGAACACCGACGCGGTGATGTGCATGGCCGAGACCAGCACGAAGCCGTCGGCGACGCCGCTCTGGGCCACCGCCTGGGCGACGTCGTCGGTGATGTCAACGATTTCCTGACGTTTCTTGGTCTGGAACCAGAGATATGTCGTGTGGGACTTCATCTAGACGTGGCGGATGGAAGGGGATGGGGGGCGATGGAGGAGGATGTTCCCCCCGCCATCCATCGTCTTCCATCCCCTTTCATCCCCGGCCTTATAGCGCCCGCAGTTCGCGTAGGGTCTCCTCGCCGTAGAACAGCCTGATGTACCTGGCCTGGACTGGGGTCAGCCGGCGCACGGCCCACGCCAGGTGCACGAAATGCGGCTCGTGGGGCGAACGCAGGGGCTCCATCCCGCACTCTTTGGGCAACCGATTGCCCTTGCGCGTGTTGCAGGACGAGCAGGCGGTGATGACGTTGGTCCAGTCGTTGGTGCCGCCCCGCGACAGCGGGACCAGGTGATCCCGGGTCAGGCACTCCCGGAACCGAAGCTCATTCTGGCGCCGCCCGCAGAACTGGCAGCTGTAGTCGTCGCGCGCGAACAGGAAGGTGTTGGTGACCTGCCGCCGGAATTTGCGCGGCACGTGGATGAACCGGACCAGCCGGATCACCGCGGGGCGCGGCACGGACACGCTGATGCTGCGGACCATGCCGTCGCCGTCGGTTTCGACGATCTCGGCCTTGCCGTCGATGATCAGACGCAGGGCCCGGCGCACCGGGACCATGGTCAGGGGCTCGAACGACGCGTTCAGCGCGAGGCAACGCATAGGCCAGGAATTTTACGCGCCGGTGTAACGTCTTGCAATGGCGAGCGTTCGGCGGGTCATGTTGCAACATCACCCGTTCGGCGGGGCGCCGCGGTGCCATCTCACGCGGTCCGGAAGTCCCAGTCCACGTTCTCGGCCTCGTCCAGGGCGCGTTGGACCCCGGGGCGCTGGTCGGCCAACGCGCCGGTGCAGCGCGCGTGAAGCTGCCGGAGGCCCCCCGCGAGCGTGGCCGGATTCAGGGGTTGGTCGGCGGCTCTGGTGGCGCTGAGGAGGTGATGGGCCAGCACGTAGAACATCATCGCGTTCGCCGCCTCAGCCGGAGGAACGTCTCCCCCATCCAGCAGGGCGCGGGCCCGGCCCACGACGGCTTCCAGCAGCCCCGCAATCCGCTCGCGGCCGTCCATGCGCCTCCCCGATCTGAAAGCCCGCACCCGGGGCCCCGTCGCCGCGTCTCCATGGACCGTCGTGACGTTGACCTGTATTCACCGCAGAGTGCGCGGAGAGCGCTGTGGCGGAGCGACGTGAAACCCTCCGCGATCTCTGCGTGCTCTGCGGTGAACCTTTACGCGGGGAGGAAGGACGTCAAGCGCGGAATGCGGCCGCAAGCTCGGTGAGCTGGACCAAGACCGAGGCCCGGGCCGACCCCCCCAGCGTGGCGCGGCGCTCCACCGAATCCGCGAAGGAGCCTAAGGAAGTTAGCAGCGCGGGGAGGGCCTCGTGGATGGCTCGCGCCGCCTCCGGCGGCACCGCGGCCAGGTCCACCCGAGAACGCTCGGCCTCCTGGACCAGCCGCCCGACCAGGCCGTGCGCCTCGCGAAAGGGCACGCCCTGGGCCACGAGGCCGTCCGCGAGATCGGTGGCAAGCATGCCCCGCTGAAGCGCGGCGCTCATGCGTTCCGGGACCGGCTCCATGGTCGCCACCGCGCCGCGGACCGCGGGCAGCGTGAGCCGGACCGTATCCACCGCGTCGAACAGGAACACCTTGTCCTCCTGCAAGTCCTTGCTGTACCCCGCGGGCAGACCCTTGAGCGCGGTCAGCAGGCCCACCACGTCGCTCAGCGTGCGGGCGACTTTGACGCGCGCCAATTCCAGTACGTCCGGGTTCCGCTTCTGGGGCATCAGGCTGGAGCCGGTGCAGTAGCCATCGGCGAGACGCACGAAACCGAATTCCGTGGTGCTGTAGGTGAACAGCTCGCCGGCGAGCCGGGACACGTGGGTCATGAGCAGCGCGAGGACAAACACGATCTCCACCACGAAGTCACGCTCGCCGGTGGCGTCGAGCGCGTTGGGCGAGATGGCTCGAAACCCGAGCGCCTCGCGGAGCAGGTTCCGGTCCACGGGCATGCCCGACCCCGCCAGCGCCCCGGACCCCAACGGGAGCACCGCCACCCGGCGGGCGGCGTCGGCCAGGCGCTCGCGGTCCCGCACCAGCGGCCAGGCATGCGCCAGGAGCACATAGGCCCAGCGCACCGGCTGCGCCTGCTGGCCATGGGTGTAACCGGGCAGGAGCAGATCCACGCCCTGCTCGGCCCGGCCCGCCAGGGCGGTGCCCAGGGCGACGACCTCCCGATCCACCTGCTCCAGGGCCTCGAGGCACCAGAGCCGGAGGTCGGTGGACACCTGATCGTTGCGCGAGCGTCCGGTGTGGAGCTTGCCGGCCAGGTCGCCGACCTCTTCGTACAGCAGCCGCTCGACCAGGGTGTGCACGTCTTCGTCTGGAGCGTCGGCCGCGGCACCGTCGGCCAGGCGGCCGGCCACCCGGTCCAGGCCCTGGTGCAGCGTCTCGGCTTCGACGGATGTCAGGATCCCCGCACGGGCCAGCGCACCCACCCACGCCTGGCTGCCGCGGATGTCATGGGGCCAGAGCCGGTGGTCCACCGGCAGACTGCGGTTCAGCTCGGCGAACGACGCTTCAGGGCCGCCGGTGAACCGGCCGCCCCACATCTGGTGCATCAGTCCGCCGGGACTTCCGCGTCGGTCCGGGCCTTGACCTGTGCGCCGATGCGGATGGGAAGTCCGAACAGCCGGATGAACCCGGCGGCATCGACCTGCTTGTAGGTATCGTCCGCCCCGAACGTGGCGTACGCCTCCGAGTAGAGCGAGAAGGGGCTCTCTCGGCCCAGGACCGTCACGCTGCCCTTGTAGAGCCGCACCCGGATGGTCCCGGTCACCCGGCGCTGGGTCTCGTGGACGAAGGCGTCCAGCGCTTCGCGCTCCGTGCTCCACCACCGGCCCTCGTACACCAGGTCCGCGTACTTGCTCGCCAGTTGGTCCTTGAGGCTCAGGGTCCGGCGGTCCAGCACCAGCTGCTCCAACTCCCGGTGGGCGGCGCGCAGCACGGTGCCGCCGGGCGTCTCGTAGACGCCCCGCGACTTCATGCCGACCAGGCGATCTTCCACCACGTCCGCCCGGCCCACGCCGTGGAGGCCCGCGACCGCATTGAGCCGGGTCACCAGCTCCACCGGCCCGAGCGGCACGCCATCAACCGAGACCGGGGTGCCTTCCTCGAACCCCAGCGCCAGATCTTCAGGTGCGTCCGGCGTGTCGGCGGGATCTCGGGTGAGCAGGAACAGGTCCCGGGGCGGCTCGGCGGCCGGATCTTCCAGGATGCCGCCCTCGTGCGAGAGGTGCCACAGGTTCCGGTCGCGGCTGTACGGTTTCTCGGCGCTCACCTGAACCGGGATATGCTTGGACTGGATGTACGCGATCAAGTCCTCGCGCCCGCGGAAGGTCCACTCCCGCCATGGCGCGATGACCTCGAGGTCCGGCGCCAGGGCGGCGTAGGTCAGCTCGAAGCGGACCTGATCGTTTCCTTTCCCGGTGCAGCCGTGCGCCAGCGCGGTGGCGCCCGCGTCCCTGGCGGCCGCCACTTGCCCGGCCGCGATCACCGGCCGCGCCATGGAGGTCCCCAGCAGGTAGGTCCGGGCGTACACCGCGCCGGCCCGGAGGGTGGGAAACACGAAATCCGTCACGAAGCGCTCGCGCAGGTCATCCACCACGCACCCCACCGCGCCGGACCGGATCGCTTTTTCTTCCAGCCCCACCAGCTCGCCGTCCCCCTGCCCCACGTCCGCCGCGTAGCACAACACCCGTGCGTCGTAGCGTTCCTTGAGCCACGGAACGATGGCGGAGGTGTCCAGGCCTCCGGAGTACGCGAGCACGACCAGCTGACCCATGAGCAGCGGCTCCACCGGAAAGGGGATATATGCAGCGACTCGCATAACTATACATCAGCCCGGCGGGAGGGGTCAAGCGGGACGGGAGAGGCCGGCCTCCTCGCTCAACCGCTGGGCCACGGCCCGGCGGGCCCGCTCGTTCTTGGCGATGATCAGAATGGTGTTGTCTCCGGCGATGGTGCCGAGCACGTCCGGCCAGCCCTGCGCGTCGAGGGCCTCGGTCAGCGCACTGGCCGCCCCGGAAGGGGTCTTGGCGACCAGCAGGTTTCCCACGCCGTCCAGGGACAGCAGCAGGGTGGGAAGCAGTTGGTGGAGCGGCGGGCGGAGCGTTTCGGTCTGCGTGGGCACCGCGTAGGACGAGCCGCCGTTCGGGTGTGGGACCTTGGCGAGCCGGAGCTCCCGAATGTCCCTCGACAGCGTGGCCTGGGTCACGTCAATGCCGTTCGCGTGGAGCAGCTCCCGTAGCTGCTCCTGACTCTGAACTCGCTCTTTGTGAATCAGCTTCAGGATCGCGGCGTGCCGCTGGGCTTTCATGCGGGGGACGCTCCTCCTGACTGGGCTTGGTAGACGTGCCGACCCGACACAAAGGTAGCGACGATGTCTTCCGGCCGCGCCAGCAGAATGGCCTCGGCGGCGAGATCGGGCGGTCCGGCGGGCGGGCGGCCGAGGCGGACGACGACGAAGTCCGCCCACTTCCCCGGCTCCAGCGAGCCAATCTCCCGGTCCAGGCCCAACGCGGTGGCGCCGCCCAGGGTCGCGAGGCGGAGCGCCTCCTCGGCCGACAACCCGCCGAGCCACCGCGCCTCCCGGGCCTCGGCCAGCAGATCCAGCGTGTCCACGCTCGCCGCCGAGTCGGTGCCGAGCGCCAGCCGCAGCCCGCGTTCGAGGTACCGCGAGACCGGCGGGGCGCCGTGGCCATGACGGGCGTTGGACCGCGGGCAGGTCACCACGGCGCTCCCCGCCCGCTCCAGCGCGGCTAGGTCCTGTTCGTCCACCTGCACGGCGTGGATGGCGAGAAAATCGGGGCCAAGGACACCCAGCGCTTCCAGCAGCCGGATGGGCGAGGCAGCCTGGGGGCCAAGTGGGATGCTCCGTGTCCGCCACGCCTCGGCGAACGGACCCTGGCCCGCGCTCACGAATTCCAGCTCCGCCCGCGACTCGGCGATGTGACCCGCCAGCGGCAGGCCTTCGGCGCGCGCATACTCCGCCACCCGCCGGTACAGCATGCGACTCACGGTGTACGGGGCGTGCGGCGACACGCCCAGCGCGACCCGCGGGCCGGCTTCCCGCCGCAACCGCGCCACAGTGTCGCGCACGGCATCGAACGTCGCTTCCGCCCGGCCGGGATCCGGGTGGATCGCCTCGTGATAGACCACGCCGGCCCCACCCAGCTCGGTCAGGGCCTGCACCACGGCACCCGAGGTTCCCGTGTCGGCCACCGTGGTGGTGCCGTACCGCCAGGTCTCCCGCACACCCTCGCGAGCCCACTCCAGGTAGACGGCTTCCGGGGTCTCGTCTTTGGCCCGGCGGATGTGCTGAATCCACTGGAAGAAATCCGGTTCCGGCACGCGGCCTCGGAGACCGGTCAGCTCGAGGTGGGTGTGGGCGTTCACCAATCCGGGCAGCAGGGCCGCGTCCGGGTAAAGCGCCTGCTCGGCGCCCGGCGGGCTCGGCACGCTGGCGTCCGGGCCGAGCGCGGCGAGGCGCCCGTGCGAATCCACCAGCACGGAACCGTTGGGAATGGGCGGCGCGGTCACCGGCCACAGCAGGCCGGCGGAGATGCGGCGAGCGGTCAGTGCGTCGGCCCGGTCCCGATCCCCCGGAACGGCAGGTGGACGGGACAGTACTCCATGGGTTCCGTGCCCGGAATGAACCACTCCCAGTACCGCACGTCCCGGGGACAGAACTCGGTGGACTTGTACCCGGTGGAGCCGTCAATCTCGCGGGTGATGAGCCCCTCGGGCCGTTGCCACGGCGCGGGAGGATTGCGACGTTCGTACACCTCGGTCATCAACGCCGTCCAGGCCGGGGCCGCGAGGGCGCCGCCAGCCGAGTTCGCCTTGATCTTTTGGGGGGCGTCGAATCCCATCCAGACCCCGGTCACCAGCTCCGGCGTGAATCCGATGAACCACACGTCGGTGCCGTCGTTGGTGGTGCCAGTCTTGCCGGCGGCCGGGTGGCGGAACCCGGCGGCGCGCACGGCGCCGTATGCCGTGCCGCGGTTGACCACATCCTCCAGCAGGCTGGTCACGACCCACATGTGCTCCGGGTCCATGACGCGATCCACCCGGGGCTGCGGCTCCCAGATGATGTTCCCCTTGGCGTCCTCGACGCGGAGGATCCCGTTGGGGGCCACCCGTTCGCCCAGCGTGGCGAAGGCGGTGTACGCGGACACCATTTCCAGCGGAATGACGGAGGCCGAGCCGATGAACAGCGACGGGTAGGGCGGGAGCCGGGTCGAAATGCCATACCGCACGGCTTCGCCAATGACCGCCGGAGGACCGATCTCGCGCCCCAGCTGAATGGCCACCAGGTTGCGCGACTGGTACAGCCCGCGGCGCAGCGTCATGGGCCCCCGGTAGTCGCCCTCGTAGTTCTGCGGCTCCCACGGTTGGGTGTCCGGCGGCTCGGGCGGCAGGCTCAAGGGGGCGTCGTCCACGATGTAGCTCGCCGGCTTGCCGGCACGGATCGCCGCGGCGTACACAAACGGCTTGAAGGTGGACCCGGCCTGGCGTTGCGCCTGGGTGGCGCGGTTGAACTTCGAGTCTTCGAAGTTCCGCCCGCCCACGATCGCGAGCACGTGCCCTCTCTGGGCGTCCATGGTGATCAGCGCCCCCTGGAGGTAGGGCGTCATGGTGTGCGACGCCTCACTCAATCCATGCTGCTCCAGGCTATCCAGATATTGCTGGTAGGTCTGGTGGCGGAACGGGCCGTAGGTGCCCGCCTCGATGGCCTCCAGCTGGTTTTCCAGGGCCCGCTCCGCGGCGATCTGCATCTCCAGGTCCAGCGTGGTGTACACCCGGTACCCTTCCTCGTAGAGAGCCCGCCCGAAACGCGCGTCGAGCTGCTGGCGGATCCATTCCACGAAATAGGGCGCCACGTCGCCGAAGTCCTGCCGCGAGCTGAGTTGCAGCGGGTACGCCTTCCACTGCTCCGCCTCGTCGGTCGAGAGGTAGCCCGCACGGCGCATCAGGTTGATCACTAGGTTGCGCCGGCCAATGGCCCGGGCCGGGTACTTCCTGGGATCGTAGCGTCCCGGCCGGTTAGCAACCGCGGCCAGCAGGGCGGCCTCCGCAACGTTGACGTCTCGCGCCGATTTGCCGAAGTAGGCCTGCGAAGCGGCGTCCACGCCGTACAGACTGCCGCCCATGAAAATCTGGTTCAGATACAGCTCCAGGATGCGGTCCTTGGAGTAGGTCTGCTCCAGCTCGACCGCCACCCGGATTTCCCGAATCTTCCGGCGGAGTACCTTCTCGAAGCCGATGCGTTCTTCCCACACGTTGCGGGCCAGCTGCATGGTGATGGTCGAGAACCCCTCGGCCCAACTCATGGCGGCCACGTTGGCCATCACGGCGCCCGGGACGCGGAGGTAGTCAATGCCGTTGTGCTGGTAGAAGCGTTTGTCCTCCACCGACAGAAACGCGGCCCGGAGCTGGGGCGCGATTTCGCCCACGGGGAGCACCGTCCGGCGCTGGATACCGAGCTCGGTGATGAGCCGGCCGTCCTGGGCATAAATCTTGGCGGCCTGTTGGGGCTGGTAGGCCTCGAGCACCCGGATGGAGGGGCAGGCGCCCCCGGCACAGGCGCGGCTCCAGGAGCCATACGCCATGCCGAGCCCAAGCCCCGTGACCGAGAGCCCGGTCACATAGACCGTGCGGCGCACGCGGGGGTTGCGCCACCGATCGCCCAGCCACGTCGTGACGCGGCGGCGGAGGGGGCGGCGCGGGGCCGGTTCAGACGTGATCCGGGGCGTCGGGCCGATCATCATACTGGTTAAAGGTAGCTAGAGAGGGTGACCGGGTGGAACGCCGAGCGCCAGGGCCGGCGCTGGCGTTCGGCGCTTGCCGGTCACCCCGGGGCCCAAGTAACCTTCGCGCGCCATGACCGGTAAACGCACGGCCCACGGCAAGATGGCCGGCTTCCTGGAGGAACTGGCCTGGCGCGGCCTGGTGCACCACCAGACGCCGGCGCTAGCCGGGCGCCTCGGCAAGGGGCCGATCACGGCGTACGTGGGGTTCGACCCCACGGCCCCGAGTCTGCAGGTGGGCAACCTAGTGCCGGTGGTCCTACTGGAACATCTCCGCCGCGCTGGCGGCACGCCCATCGTGTTGCTCGGCGGTGGTACGGGAATGATCGGCGACCCGTCGGGCAAGCAGACCGAGCGCCCACTGCTCGAGAAGTCCGTGCTGGAGGCAAATCGCGCCGCGCAGGAACGCCAGTTCAAGGCTCTGCTTCCGGGCGCGGAGGTCCTCGACAACGCGGCGTGGCTCGCGGATCTCACGCTGGTAGACTTCCTGCGGGAGGTGGGCAAGCACTTCACCATCTCCCTCATGCTCCAGAAGGAGTCCGTCAAGGGGCGGCTGGAGGAAGGCCTCTCGTTCACCGAGTTCTCCTACATGCTGCTTCAGGCGTACGACTTCTGGCACTTGTACCGGTCGCAGCACTGCGAGATGCAGATGGGAGCCAGCGACCAGTGGGGGAACATCACGGCCGGCATCGAGCTGATTCGCCGGCGGGAGGGCGCCGAGGCACACGGGTTGTGCGCTCCCCTGTTCACCACCGCGGCCGGCGCCAAGTTCGGCAAGAGCGAGGGCAAAGCGGTCTGGCTGAACGACGCGCTGACCGCCCCGGCCCAGTTTTACAACTTCTGGGTGAACGTGGACGATCGGGAGGTGGAGCGCTGCTTGCGCATGTTCACCTTCCGGTCCAGAGAGGACATTCAGGGGCTGATGGCGCAGCACGCCGCCAACCCGGGAGCGCGGATTCCGCACCACGCGCTGGGGTCCGACGTCACGGAGTGGGTGCGGCCGGGGACCGCGAAGGACCTTCAGGGCGCGCTCAAGGAGGTGTTCGCCGATACGGGCGGGGACCTCGAGCGGACCATCGAGCAGTTGATCCTCACCGCGCCGCAGCGGTCGTTCCAATGGGACCGCGCGAAGCCGCCCAAGCCGGAAGATCTCTTCGTGGCCGGCGGGCTGGCGTCCTCCAAGAGCGATGCGCGACGCTTGCTGGCCGGGAAGGGGCTCTATCTCAATCGGAAAGTCCCCACGGCCGGAGAGGTCGTGTCCCACGCAGAAGTGGTGACGACGGCGCAGGGTCAGTTCGTGCTGCTGCAGAAAGGGAAGAAGACCTACCAGCCGCTGCGGATCACCGGCCTGGACTAACCGCCGGCACTCACTCGCCCACCAGGATCCCGGCCACCTTTTCGATCTCTTCGATGGTGTTGTAACAGTGGGGCGACAGCCGGATCACGCCCTCCCGCAGGGCGCATACCACGTGGGCCTTCTTGAGCGCGTGGTACCCTTCCGCCACGTGGTCCGGCTGGACGCACACGATGGCCGAATCGTGTTGGGGATCCATGGGCGAGACCAGGTGCAGCCGGCCGCAGCGCGCTAGGTGGTACAGCGGTTCCCGCAGAGTGCGGATGTACGCCTCGATGCGCTCGATGCCGAACTCCAGGAGCATGGCGATACTCTCCTTCATGGCCATGAGGTCCTGGAATGGCAGCGTAGCCAGCTCGCCCCGTCGCGCATCCTGTCGCAGGGTGCTGTTGTAATGGGTCAGTTGGGAGAAGTCGTCGGTGCCTTCGAACGACATCCAGCCACACACCACGGGCTCGAGCCGCTGAATCAGCTCGCGCCGGATGTACACGAACCCGGAGCCCCACGGCGACAGCAGCCATTTCTGGCCGCCGCAGGCGAGGATGTCCACCGGCGTGCGGCGCACGTCGAGGGGGACGTGGCCCATGGCCTGAATGGCGTCCACCACCAGGTACGTGCCGTTGGCCCGGCACAGCGCTCCGAGCCGATCCAAGTCCGCCCGATAGCCGCTGGCGAATTGCACCGACGAGATGGCTAGCACCCGCACCCGCGGGTCCCGCAGGAGCTCCTCCAGCCGCGCCTCGTCCGGCCAGCCGGGGCCGGTGGTGGGCACCAGCTCCACTTCGACGCCCCGCTCCCGCAGCCGGAGCCAGGGATACACGTTGGCCGGGAACTCGCGATCCGAGAGAATGACCTTCTCTCCGGGTCGAATGGGGAGCGAGCCGGCCGCCAGGTTGAGGCCGTAGGTGGTGTTGGTGGCCAGGGCGATGTCGCCGGGTTCCGCGCCGAGGAGCGTCGCCACGGTGGCGCGGGTTTCCGCCAGCGCGACGTGCAGCTCCCGGCTGTCAAGCAGGTGCGGGGCCGTGCGCCGGGCGGTGAGCTGGTCCTGCAGCCGCCGGGTGCGCTCGGGGACCGGCCCGATGCTCGCGTTGTTGAGGTAGACGGTCTCCGCCGTCCAGGGAAACTCCGTGTTCCGCAACGAACGGAACGCTTCCGCCGAGTTCGCGCTCTCTACCTGGGCCGGTGCGGTGTCGGTCACGAACGTGGTCCCTCAGGCGCCCTAGTGTGAGCCTCTGCGTAAGCTAGCCAGGGGCGGCCGAACCGGCAGTTGGGGCCTGGTCGTGGGTCCCGAAGGCCGCGTCAGGTCGTGAGGAACCGACTCAATCAACGGCCGGTCGCCTCGCGAACTGCAGCGGCCGGAGGGACCTACGACCAGGCCTCAAAGGCCACCGCTGCCGCCTTCAAACCGCCAACTCCAGCTCGGGCTGCACCAGACGCCGGTAGAGCCCACCCGCCCGGATCAGCTCCGCGTGCCTGCCCTGCTCCACCACGCGGCCCTGGTCCAACACCACGATCCGGTCGGCGCGCGACACCGTCGAGAGCCGGTGCGCGATCACCAGCACCGTGCGGTGCTCCAGCAGCCGGGCGATCGCCTGCTGCACCAGCCGCTCGGATTCGACATCGAGGGAAGAGGTGGCCTCGTCCAGAATGAGCAACGGCGGGTCGCGCAGGAGCGCACGCGCGATGGCAATCCGCTGCCGCTCACCCCCGGAGAGCCGCATGCCGCGCTCCCCCAGCACCGTGTCGTAACCGCGAGGGAGCCGCTCGATGAAGGGATGGGCATTGGCCGCCCGGGCGGCGGCTTCCACCGCCGCGTCGCTCGCCTCACGCTGATCCCCGTACGCGATGTTGGCACGCACCGTGTCGTTGAACAGCACGGTGTGCTGGCTCACGAGCCCCAGGTGGCGCCGGATGGAGCGACGCTCGTACTGGCTCAGGCGCCCGCCGTCCACCAGGACCTCCCCGCGCGCCGGCTCCACGAACCGCGGCAGGAGATCCACCAGCGTGGACTTTCCGGCGCCGGACGGCCCCACGATCGCCACTACCTCGCCGCGCCGCACCGTGAACGTGACGTCCTTGAGGACCCAGCGCCCCGGGTCGTACGCCACCCACACCTGCTGAAAGGCGAGATCGCGGGACAGCCCCGGAAAGGCCGGCGCCCCGGGCGGGTCCACATCGTCCGGCTCGCGATCCAGTACGGCGAAGATGCGGGACGCGGCGACCAGCGCGTGCTCCGCGTGCGCCGGGAACTGCGACAGGGCCTTGACCGGCGGCAGCAGGCGCAGGGTCACCGCGAGAAACGCGATGACCAGCTCCGGACGGAGCGCCTGGCCACCCACCGCCGACACGGTGCCGAAGAGCAGCACCATGATCACCACGGCCGCCCCGAGTGTCTCGCTCAGCGGGTGGGCCAGCAGGGCCAGCTGCTCGGCCCGCACCACGCCGTCCCGATAGCGCTCCGCGGCCGTGGCGAACCGCCCGCGCTCGTACTCCTCGGCGCCGTGCGCCTTCACCAGGCGCGCGCCTTCCACGGTCTCGCTCATCACGGCCGCCAGCTCGCCCCGCTGATCCAAGGCGTCCGCCAGCCGGCGGCGCACGCCGGCGATCACCGGCCGGAGCAGCAAGCTGAGAGCGGGCGCCAGCACCAGCGTCAGCAGCGTGAGTCGCCAGGAGAGCGCGAACAGGATGCCGAGGTACACCAGCACCACCGCGCCGTTCTGGAGACCGGAGGCGAGCGTGTGTCCCACCAGGGTCTTGGCCTGGTCCGCGTCCGCCGCGGCGTGGGCCACCAGCCGGCCGCCACGAACGCCCTGGAAGAACCCCAGCCCCAGCCGCTGCACGTGGCCGTACAGCGCCATCCGGAGATCCCGCGCCACGCTCTCCTGGATCCGGCTGCGCAGGTACCCGGCGACGTACACCGCCACGTTCTTCAGCGCGATCACGGCCAGCAGCACCACCACCACGTTGCGAAGCGCCACCATGGGCGCGTCGGCGCGCAGCCAGGCGCCCAGCAGCCCGTCCACCATGCGCTCCACGGCGGTGGGCGCTCCGGTGGCCACCGGCGACCGCCCAAAGAGCAGGCGGAGGAACGGGATCAACAGGGCGAAGGTGAAACCGTCGAGCCCCGAGGCGACGACCGCCGCCAGCACGCCCGCGGTGAACGCGCGGGAGTACGGCCGCATGAAGCCCAGGAGGCGGCGCATCCGGGTCACGTCAGCGCGTGCCGCGGGGCGTGAGCAACGCCACCGGCACGATCATCTCCTCCGGCGTCACCCCGCCGTGGAGAAACGCGCCGCGATAGCGGCCCTGATATTCGCGAAGCTTGGTGGGGTACACGAAGAAATGGTCGCTGGTGGCCAGCAGGAGCCGCACGCCGAGGCGCATCTTGGGCAGCCCCCAGGCGGGCAGGTCTTCCACCAACACCGCCGCATCCGGCCGCTCGGCCCGGAGATCTTCTCCGAACTTGTACCGCAGATTGGCGGTGGCGTCCCGCTTGGCGTACACCGTGGCGGGGGTGTTGCAGTGAATCGAGCCGTGGTCGGTGGTGAGCAACACCGGCACGCTGCGGCGCTCGGCTTCCCGCAGCGAGCGCATCAACGCCGACTCCTCGAACCAGGTGCGCGTGAGACTCCGGAGCGCCCCCGCATCCCGGGCGACCTCGTGGAGGATGGCGTGCTCCGACCGGCCGTGGATCAGCTGGTCCACGAAGTTGAACACCAGCGCCGTGACCCCAGGCTGCGACAGATAGCCGGGAAGCTTCCGGACCAAGTCTTCCCCCTCCGCGGAGGTGGCCACCTTCTCGTAGCGCACCGCCGTCGCGGGTGACAGCACGTCCGCCAGCTGCTCGCTCAACAGCTCGGCCTCGTGCGCGTTGAGACTCTCGTCGTCGCGCTCGCCCCACCACTCCGGATGGCGCGCGGCGATCTCCGCGGGAAACAGGCCGGCGAAGATCGCGTTCCGGGAGAACGGCGTGGCGGTGGGGAGGATACTGAAGTAGTGCGAGACTTCGACGTCGAACATGTCGGTGATGAGCGGCCGCAAGACCTCCCATTGGTCCAGGCGGAGGCAATCCACCAGCACGAACAAGGCCTTCCCGTGCGCCCGGACCAGCGGCGCCAGGAACTCGGCGCACACATCGGGCGACATGGGCGGCCGATCGCCGGACGCGTCCTGCAGCCACTTGGGATAACGGGAACGCACGTACTCGGCGAAGTCGGCGTGGAGGCTGCGCCCCAGACCGGCCAGGGCCTCGCGGAGCCCCTCCTGCCCCCCCTGTCCCAGGCGCGCCTCCCACTGCGCCAGTTCCGCCGCCACCTCGATCCACTCGCGCCACCCCAGGCGCCCGCCGCGGCGCTGCTCCAGCTCGCGGAAGCGCGTCACGAAATCCCGCGCCACCCGCTGCTCCCGAATCCGTTGACCTTCCACCAGCCGGGTGATCACGCTCAGCACCTGCCGCGGGTTGACCGGCTTCACCAGATAATCGTCCATCTCGATGCCGATCGCCTCGCGCATGGTCTCCGCCCCTTCGCTCTTGGTGACCATGACCAGCGGGATGGACGGATCAATGGCGCGGATCTCACCCACCAGCTCGAGGCCCCGCCGCCCGGGCAGCTGCTCGTCCAGCAGGATCACGCCGTAGGGCTGTCGCCGCAGGAGGGCCAGCGCGTCATCGCCGTGGGGCGTCCGCTCCACCGCGTAGCCGTGCTCTTCAAGAAACAGCACGTGCGCGGCCAGCGACTCGACTTCGTCGTCGACCCAGAGGACGGTGTGGGGTCTTTGCATTGCCGCCTGACAACATACTCAAGAACGGGGGATGGAGGGGGATGGAGGACATTGGGCTAGCCGGCCACCACCACCGCCCCTACATTCGCCCTCCCATGCCGCCGGGCCCTCGCGTGCTTGTCGTGCGGTTCAGCTCGCTCGGAGACGTGATCCTCACCACGCCGCTGCTCCGCGCCATTCGGCGCCGGCACCCCGCCGCCGACATCACCTTTGTGGTCAGGGCGCGGTACGCGGACGTCCTGGCGGGCAATCCCGCGGTCACCTCCATCGTGGCGGTGGAGCCGCGGGAGCGTGTGACCGGGCTCGCGCGGCGACTGGCGTCGGTCGAATACGATGCCCGCCTGGACCTGCAGGATTCGGTGCGATCGCGCCGGCTTCGTCGGGCGCTGGGCGGCTTGTGGGGCGTCGCCCACCGGCGGCGCGCGGCGCGGCTGCTGCTCATCTGGTTGGGCGTGGACACCTACGGGGCTTACGTCCCGATGGCGGAGCGTTACTTCACCGCGGCGGGTGCGCTGAAGGTCCGTCCGGACGGCGACCCGCCAGAGGTGTTCCCTTCCGGAGAGGACGAGGCCCGTGCCGCCGAGTTGGTGCCCGGCGACTGCGTGGCGCTGGCGCCGGGCGCGAGCTGGGCCAGCAAGCGCTGGCCGGCCCGGCACTGGCGGACCCTGGCAGATCGGCTCGTGGCCCGGGGCCTTTGCGTCGTCGCCGTTGGTGGGGCCGAAGAACGGGACCTGCTCGCCGGCCCCTCCATCGTGGAGGCCTGTGGACTTCCCCTCCGTACCACGGCCGCCATTCTCGCTCGCGCCCGGGTGGTGGTGGCCAACGATTCCGGAATGCTGCACCTCGCCACCGCCGTGCGCCGGCCCGTGATCGCTCTCCTGGGCCCCACGGTCCCAGCCTTCGGGTACCTCCCCTACGGTGTACCAGCCGAGGTCCTGGAGCGCCCGGTGGCCTGCCGTCCATGCAGCCCGTCCGGCAGCGACCACTGCCCCTTGGGCCATCATCGGTGCATGATTGAGATCGAGCCCGAGGCCGTGGCGGCGGCCGTGGAGCGCGCCGCGTGAGCGACACCCTCGCACCGGTGGAGGAGCGGCTCCTCGAAGCACTGGCCGACAGCGCCCGCGGCCCTAGGAGAAACGGCGTCTTCGCCCTCTGGATGGTGGTCCGGACCTGCAGCGGTGTGTTGCCGCCGGACGCGTTGAGCCCGCGGGTCCATCGCAAGCGGCTTCAAGCACTAGAGCAGCGCCTCGCGAGCCTCTCGGTGCCGGCGCCGCTCAAGCGGGCCCTGTCATCCGCGGTCCGGGAGTTGGCGGACCGGTCCGGTGTCGCCGCCGGGATGGCGCTGCAGCGCCTGGTGGCGCCGGCCCGGGAAACCCTGGGAAGCGAGGTGGGCGAGGTGATCGGGGTAGCCGCGAGCATCGCCAAGGAAGCCAGCCACGATCACACTCCCGCCGCGTGACCGCCATGCGACCGCGCAAAGTTGACCGATCCTCGCTCACCAACCTGATCCGCCAGGTGGACACCCAGCTGGAGACCGGGGTCACGTCGCCGGATACGGTGCCCACCGGATTCCCGTCAGTGGACCGGCTGCTCGGCGGCGGCCTCCGGCGACGCGACCTGGTGGTCCTGGGCGGTGATGTGGGGTCCGGTAAGTCGGCGCTGGCGCTGGGATTCGCCCTTCGGGCGGCGCAGGCCGGATACCACGTGGCGTTCTTCTCCGGCGAGATGGACGAGGATCGCCTGCTGGAGCGGGCGCTGGCCATCGAAAGCCGCACCCGCATAGACAACATGCGGCGAGCCGCCCTGTCCGACGAAGCCCGGGCGTCGGTGGGCGCCGCGGCGGTGAGGATCCGCGACCTGCCCATCCACTTTTTCACGCTGTCCGGCGAGCCGTTTGACGAGGCGCTGGCGCCGGCCTGGCGTCACGAGCCGGCGCTCGTCGTGGTGGATTACCTTCAACTCCTGCGTGCGCCCAACGACCGGGGAACGCAGGACGAAGACAGCGCCGGGACACTGCGGGCGCTCAAAGCCCTGGCGCTGGACCGCCGGGTGGCCTGCCTCACGGTCGCGCAGCTCCCCCAGCATGTCGCCAAGCGGGATGACCCGCGCCCCACGCTGGACGACTTCGGCGCGCTCGGATCCGTGAAGCAACACGCGGACGTGGTCCTGCTGGTGTATCGCGAAGAGATGTACAACCCGGGCGGAGGGGTGGAGGGCGCCACCCAGCTCCTGGCGCCGAAGAACCGCAACGGACCCACCGGATTCGTGGATCTGTACTTCTACCATCAGTGGTTGCGGTTCGAGGATATGCTGGATCCTGATTGATACGGCGGCATAGCGGCATGGCGGCATGACGTTAAGCGGCCGTCACGCCCCTACAATGGCCTCGGCCTCTATCTCCACCAGCATCTCAGCGTCAATCAGGCGGCTCACTTCCACCATCGTCGCCGCGGGGCGGATGTCGCGGAACACCTCGCCGTGGGCGCGCCCGATCGCCTCCCAGTGGGAGATGTCGGTCACGAACATCCGGGTACGCACCACGTCTTTGAAGGAGGCGCCCGCGGCCTCGAGGGCGCGCCCGATGTTCTTCAGGGTCTGCACGGTCTGGGCGTAGGGATCCCCCACTCCCACCACCTTACCACCCTCGCCCGTGGCGGTCGTGCCGGACACATGAACGTGCGCCCCGACCCGGACGGCGCGGGAGTACCCGACGATCGGCTCCCACGGTGTGCCGCTGCTGATGCGCTTCCGCTCCATCTTCTCCCCCGGGGTATATGCCGTCATGCCGTTATGCCGTTATGCCGTTATGCCGTTATACCGCTATGCCACTATCCCACTATGCCGCCACGCCGCTGATGCCACCATGCCCATCCACGGCTGCGGCTCTCACAAGGACGGCTATATTGTAGCCTAGAGGAGAGCCCCCATGGCCGGCCACAGTAAATGGAAGCAGATCAAGCGCAAGAAGGCCGTCACCGACCAGCGGCGGGGCGCGGCGTTCACCAAGCTGATCAAGGAAATCACGGTCGCCGCCCGCCAGGGCGGCGGCGACCCGGCCGGGAACGCGCGGCTGCGGGTCGCCATTGACGCGGCCCGGCAGAGCAACATGCCCCAGGACAACATCGAGCGCGCCATCAAGAAGGGGACCGGCGAGCTCGAGGGCGTCACCTACGAAGAGGTGATCTACGAGGGGTACGGGCCCGGCGGCGCGGCCATCATGATGCAGGTGACCAGCGACAACCTGAACCGCACCGTGGCGGAGATCCGCCACCTGTTCTCGCGGTTCGGCGGCAATTTGGGATCGCCCAACTCGGTCGCCTGGATGTTCGACAAGAAGGGACTGGTCTACCTCGACGCCTCCCGCTACGAGGAGGACGCCGCGCTGGAGGCCGCGCTGGACGCCGGCGCGGACGACGTCAGCCGCGACGGCGACCAGTTCGTCATCACCACCGAGCCCATCGCGCTGCACCAGGTGCAGGATGCCCTGCGCGCCAGGGGCCTGGAGCCGGCGGAGGCGGAGATCGCGTTGACGCCTCGGAGTACGGTCACCGTGCAGGGGGCGGACGCTGAGAAGCTGCTGAAGCTGATGGAAGCGCTGGAGGAGCACGACGACGTGTCGAAAGTGTTCAGCAACTTCGACATTGACGCGGAGACCATGGCCGCGGTCGGCGGATGAGCCTTCGGGTGCTGGGTATCGATCCCGGCACCGCCGTGACCGGCTACGGCGTCGTCGAGCCGTCCGCCACCATTGGCCGCCCCGGCCGGCTGGTGGAGTGCGGAGTCATCCGCACCGATCCCAAACAGAAGATCTGGTCGCGCCTGGAGGCATTATACGAAGGCGTGAGCGAGCTCATCGCCCGGCATCGTCCCACCGCGGTGGCGGTCGAGACCGTGTTCTATGGGAAGAACGCCCGCTCGACGCTCACGCTGGGGCACGCGCGCGGCGTGATTCTGCTGGCCGCGGCCCGCGCCGGTCTCGAGATCGCCGAGTTTCCACCCGCTACCGTCAAGAAGAACGTGGTGGGCGAGGGCGGCGCGGCCAAGGCGCAGGTGGGCTACATGGTACAACAGATCCTGCACCTCAAACGCCCGCCCGCGCCGAGCGACGCCGCGGACGGCGTGGCGGTGGCGTTGACGTACTTGATGACACGACGGGCGAACGGCAGCGCGGGGCGGCATAGCGGCACAGCGGCACAGCGGCATGGCGGCGGGGCGTGATTAGTGCCGTCCGGGGAACGCTGATCTCCAAGACCGGCGACCGCGTGGTGCTCGAGACCGGCGGGGGGGTCAGCTATGAGATCGCGGTCCCGCTGGGCGTGCTGGAGCGGTTGCCTGCCGAAGGTCGAGGGGCTGAGCTCAAGACGGTCCTCGTGGTCCGAGAAGATGGCTGGGCGCTGTACGGATTCGACCAGGAGGTAGAGCGGACCGTGTTTCAGCGCCTGCTGGCCGCGAGCGGGATCGGGCCGCGGCTCGCCCTGGCCCTGGTCTCGACGCTGGGCGGCGCCCGAGTGGTGGCCGCGGTGCGGGAGGGGGACGTCGCCGCCCTGTGCGCCGTGCCTGGGATCGGCAAGAAGACGGCGGATCGCATGGTGCTCGAGCTCAAGGACCGCTTGCGCGACCTGGCGCTCGCGGAGGCCGTCCCATCGCGCGGCGTCCCGGCCGAGCAGGCGGTGCAGGCCTTGATGAACCTGGGATACGGGCCCGCGGACGCGGACCGCGCGGTGCGCGCGGTGTTGTCACAGGACGGAACTGGTGAGCCCGCGGACCTGATCCGCCGGGCGCTCCAACGACTCACGGAACGACGATGAAAACTGCCGAGTGGTTGTGCACCGCGTGTGGCGCGACCAACCGTAAGCTGGTCGCCGACCAGGAGACCCGTGTCGAAGACCGCTGTGTGACCTGCCGGCGCAAGCACCTGGTCCAGGAGGACCCACGGCCGGTGCGGTGGCTTGCCAGGGTGAAACGTTGACGCGGACCGAGATCACCACGCCGGAAGCCCTGCCGGACGAATCCTCCACGGAGGCGTCGCTCCGGCCTTCGCGGCTGGATGAGTTCGTGGGGCAGCTGCAGGTCAAAGAAGCGCTCCAGATCGCGATCGACGCCGCCAAGCAGCGGGGCGAGCAGCTGGATCACGTGCTCTTCTTCGGGCCGCCGGGACTGGGCAAGACCACGCTCGCCATCCTCATCGCGCGGGAGATGGGCGTCAACATCCGGACCACCAGCGGCCCGGTGCTCGAGCGGCCCGGCGACCTGGTGGGCCTGTTGACCACCCTCCGGGCCGGCGACATCCTGTTCATTGACGAGATCCACCGGCTGCGGCCGGCGCTGGAGGAGTTCCTCTACCCCGCCATGGAAGACTTCCGGGTGGACGTACGGGTGGCGGACGGGCCCAACGCCCAGACCATCCCCATGCGCCTCGAGCCGTTTACGCTGATCGGGGCGTCCACCCGCTACGGCATGCTCACCCCGCCCATGCGGGCGCGCTTCGGGTTGGTGGAGCGGCTGGGCTATTACCCCCCGGAAGACCTCGAAACCATCGTGCGGCGCTCGGCGGGGATCCTGAGCGTGGGCCTCGAGACCAGCGGCGCGCAGGAGATCGCCAAGCGCAGCCGGGGCACGCCGCGGGTGGCGAACCGGCTGCTCCGGCGGGTGCGCGACTACGCCCAGGTGCGCGCCGACGGGGTGGTGACGGGTCCCGTGGCCATGGAAGCGTTGGCTCGGCTCAACGTGGACGAGTACGGGCTGGACGACATGGACGCCCGCATCCTGCGGACCATCATCGAGAAGTTCGACGGCGGACCCGTGGGGCTCGGCACCATCGCGGCGGCGGTGGGGGAGGACGCGGGGACGCTGGAAGAGGTATACGAACCGTACCTGATGCAGCAGGGGTTCCTGGACCGGACGCCGCGGGGCCGGGTGGCGACGCCGGGAGCGTATAAGCATTTCGGTTACACGGGGCCGACCGGCGGCGGGCAGGATTCGCTCTTCCGGTAGAAGAGGACGGGCGATGGAGGGCGATCACGGGCGATCAAGGACATCCGACTTCGACTACTCCCTCCCACAACCTCTCATCGCGCAGCGGCCGCTGGTCGACCGCGCGGCCAGCCGGCTGCTGGTGCTGTCGCGCGCCACGGGCACCATCGAGCACCGGCAGTTCCGGGACTTCCCCGCCCTGCTGGCACCCGGCGACGTGCTGGTGGTCAACGCCAGCCGGGTGATTTCCGCGCGGCTCATCGGGCGTCGTTCCAACGGACGGCCCGCCGAGGTCCTCCTGGTCCACCCCGAACCGGACGGTACCTGGCTGGCGATGGTCCATCCGGGGGGCAAGCTCAAGGGCGGCCGGACCATCGCGTTCGGTGACGACGCGACAGCGGAGATTACGGACGTCGTGGGAGGCGGCCTTCGCCGCGTACGCTTCTCCGGACGCCTCGACGTGCAGGCCGTGATGGCGCAGTATGGAGCGGTGCCACTGCCACCCTACATCACGCGACCGGCGGACGAGCAGGACCGGGACCGCTACCAGACCGTGTACGCGCGCGAGGACGGCAGTGTGGCGGCGCCGACCGCGGGCCTGCACTTCACCCCGGAGCTGCTCGCCGAGATCGAGCGGCGCGGGGTGACGGTGGCGGAGGTGGTGCTGCACGTGGGCCCCGGGACGTTCAAGCCGGTGGAGGTCGAGGACCCGGCGATGCATGTGATGCACGGGGAGTGGTACCAGGTCTCACCGGAGGCGGCGGCGGCGGTCCGCGCGGCCAAAGCTGCGGGTAAGCGCGTGTGGGCGGTGGGCACGACGGCGGTGCGGTCGCTGGAAACCGCCGCCGCTGCCGCTTCTGCCGCCCCTCCGTCCTCTCCGGCCGGTGCGGTGGTGGCCGGGAGTGGTTGGACCGACCTCTTCGTCCAGCCGGGGTTTCGGTTCTCAGTGGTGGACGCGATGCTGACCAATTTCCATCTGCCGCGCTCGACGCTGCTGATGTTGGTGGCGGCGTTCGCGGGGTACGAGCACACCATGGCGGCGTATCGCGAGGCCATCGCGCGGGAGTATCGGCTGTACAGTTACGGTGACGCGATGGCAGTTGTTTAGAGACGCCCCCAAGCCACCCCTGGCGATCTCCAACCTAAGAGGGCAACATAGTGGGAGGCTGGCCGCTGCCGCAGCCTCCTGGCTCTCTTGCAAGTCCCGACCGGGTCTCCTGAGGAGCTCGCTCTCATGCGCCTGCCTCGTTTCGACCGTTTGTTTCGGGATCCGCGGCGCGGCCCGTGGCGGATCGCGGTCATCTACCTGGCAGTGAGCGCAGCCTGGATCCTGCTTTCCGACCGGTTCCTCGCGCTCATGGTCTCGAGACCGGACGCCCTCACCACGCTGCAGACGGTGAAGGGATGGTTCTTCGTCGGGCTGACGGCCGTCCTGCTGTACCTGCTCGTGGCCGAAAGTCTGGCTGCGCTGGAGCGCCGCGAGCGGCGCTTTCGGGCGCTGATTGAGCAAACCCGAGACGTGGTGCTGGTGCTGGATCAGGGAATGGTGGTGCGCTACGCCAGTCCGTCGGCCGGGGAGGTGTTGGGCACCCACCCGGAAGCCCTCACCGGAACTCCCCTGACGGCCCTGGTGCATCCCGACGACGTCCCGGCCTTCCGCCGCGCCCAGGAGGAGCTGGTCGCGGGCCCGGGCGCGCGAGCCCAGTTCGATTGCCGTTGCCGGCACGGCGACGCCGGACCCTGGCGCCATATGGAGATCGCGGCCCAGAACCTCACCACCGATGCCGCCGTCGAAGGCATCGTGGTCCACGCCCGCGACATCACGCCGCGCCGCACCCTCGAGGATCAACTGACCCGGGTCCAGCACCTGGAGGCCCTCGGCCAGCTGGCGGCCGGCATCGCCCACGATTTCAACAACGTCCTGAGCGTGGTCCTGGCGAACGCGGAACTGGCGCGGCGCGAGGTGGCGTCGCGGGACCCCGAGAAGGCGAAATTGCTCGACGACGTGGTGGCCGCCGCGGGCAGCGGCGCCCAGATGGTTGACCGGCTGCTCGGCTTCAGTCGTCAGGCCGAAATCGTGCGCGTGCCGTGCCGGCTGGGGCCGATTGTCCAGGAGGTCACCGGGTTGGCCAAGCGGCTCATTCCCGAGACCATCGAAATCCGGTTCCAGCCGCCGACCGCCCCCGGCTGGGTCCGCGCGGACGCCACGGCGATTCAGGAGGTGGTGCTCAATCTCGTCACCAATGCCCGCGATGCCATGCCGAACGGCGGGGTCGTTCGGATCGAGGTCAGCGAGGTGGAGCTCGATGCGGCCTACTGCGCGGCGCACCCTTGGACCAGGTCGGGCCGCTACGTACGGCTCGCGGTCGCCGACGACGGGATGGGCATGGATGAGGGTACCAGGGCGCGGGCCTTCGAGCCCTTCTTCACGACCAAGCCGGCGGGCGCCGGCACGGGGTTGGGCCTCGCGATGGCCTATGGCCTGGTGAAGCAACATCAGGGGTCGATCGAGATCCAGAGCCAGCCCGGCCAGGGGACCACGGTCACGCTCTACTTCCCGGTTGCCGAGGCTGGTGAGGAGCCGGTGGCGCATGCCGCGGAATCCCCTGAGCCACTGGCCAAACCGGAGGGCACCGTCCTCCTGGTGGAGGACGATCAAGCGCTGCTCCGGACCGCGCGCCGAGCGCTGGAAGCCTTTGGGTACACGGTGGTCACCGCCACGAACGGCGAGGAGGCGCTCCGGATCCTCGAAGAACGGGCCGCGGACTTCGATCTCGTCATCTCGGACGTGGTCCTGCCGAAACTGGGCGGCCGCGATCTCTATCGTGAGGCTCGCGAACGGGGACTCAAGGCACGATTCCTGTTCGCGAGCGGCTACGCGGCGCGCCAGGCTCTGGGCGATCTGGAAGCCGATCCGGAGGTCCGGTTCATACGGAAGCCCTGGACCCTGGACGAGCTGCGGGCCGCCATCCGGCAGACGCGGGCGGCTTGAGCCGGGGTCCGGTGCTGGAACGGTGTCGCTCCGCGGCAGTAAGATCCACCATGACAGGGGTGCCCGCCGTTCGGCGGGCTGAGATCAGACCCTTTGAACCTGACCCGGTTCGGACCGGCGGAGGGAGTCTCCATGGCACGTCCTACCTGCGTGACCCAGATCCATTATGCCCGGCAAGGCGAGATCACCGACGCCATGCGCTTCGTGGCGGAGCGGGAGGGCCTGGCGCCCGAGCTGGTGCGCCAGGAAGTGGCGCGGGGCCGGCTGGTCATACCGGCTAACGTTCGCCACCTCGCCGGGCGGCTGGAGCCCATGGCCATCGGCAAGGTGGCCCGCGTCAAAATCAACGCCAACATCGGTAACTCGGCGGTCAGCTCCAGCATTCCGGAGGAAGTGGCCAAGCTGGAGCTGGCCATGACGTATGGCGCTGATACGATCATGGACCTCTCGACCGGCAAGGACCTCGACGCGACCCGCGAGGCGATCATCGCCCATTCGACGATCCCCGTGGGCACCGTCCCCATCTACCAGGCCGCGCTGGAGATGGACGATCCCGCCGATCTCACGCCACGGGCCCTGCTCGAGGCCATCGAAGGCCAGGCGCGACAGGGGGTGGACTACATGACCATCCACGCCGGGATTCTGCTCGAACACCTTCCCCTGGTGTACGGGCGGGTCACCGGCATCGTCAGCCGCGGCGGCTCGCTGTTGGCGGTGTGGATGGCCCGGCACCGGGCGCAGAACCCGCTGTACACCCATTTCGAGGACGTGCTGGACATCCTGCGGCAGCACGACGTCACCGTTTCGCTGGGTGACGGCTTGCGCCCGGGCTCCCTGCACGACGCCAGCGACCGGGCGCAGTTCGCCGAGCTGGAGACCCTGGGCGCGCTGACGCTCAGGGCGTGGGAGCGGGAGGTGCAGGTGATGATCGAGGGACCGGGCCACGTCCCCATGGACCAGATCGAGATGAACGTCCGCCAGGAAAAGGAGATCTGTCACGAAGCGCCGTTCTACACCCTGGGGCCCCTGGTGACGGACATCGCGCCCGGGTACGACCACATCACCAGCGCCATCGGCGCGGCCATGATCGGCTGGTACGGCGCGGACATGCTGTGTTACGTGACGCCCAAAGAGCACCTGGGCCTTCCCAACGCTGAGGACGTGCGACAGGGCATCATTGCCTACAAGATCGCGGCTCACGCGGCGGACGTGGCCCGCGGACGCGCCGGGGCGCGAGACCGCGACGACGCCTTGTCGCGGGCCAGGTACGCGTTCGACTGGAACGAGCAATTCCGGCTGAGCCTCGACCCGGAGCGGGCGCGGGAGTACCACGACGAGGCGCTGCCGGCGGACTACTTCAAGAGCGCGGAGTTCTGCGCCATGTGCGGGCCCAAGTTCTGCTCGATGCATCACACCCGCACGATTGACCGTGCGATTGCGGAGCTCGCGGGTGCGGTTGAAGAGTGACTCCCTCAGGACTTCTTCTTGTCTGGCTCGCTCGCTGGAGCCGGGGTGAGATCGCTCCAAGAACACCTACAAAGCGCCGCCACGCCGGGTACCTGGTCGGTTGCGAACCACGGCAAGCCCGAAGGTCGAGACGTGAGACATCGCACCTGCTACCGCGCCGCGCCGCAACGTATCGGCCGAGAGAGGCCCTGCGTCATCGGTTTCTTGCGGAGTGGTAGGGATTGTCGCGGTGACTGAGCTCCGCGACCAGCTCCAGACCGCCCTAGGATCGGGCTACCGCATCGAGAAGGAACTCGGCGGCGGGGGGATGAGCCGTGTGTTCCTGGCGGAGGAAATCCGGCTGGGCCGGCGCGTGGTGGTGAAGGTGCTGCCGCCGGACATGGCCGCGGGCGTCAACGTGGAGCGGTTCCGCCGCGAGATCCGGGTCGCGGCCCAACTCCAGCATCCGCACATCGTCCCGCTGCTCACCGCGGGTGCTTCGGGCGATCTCCTCTACTACATGATGCCGTTCATCGAGGGCGAGTCCTTGCGAGCCCGGCTGGCCTCCCAGGGTGAGATGCCCGTCGACGAGGCCTTGGCGATCCTGCGGGACGTGCTCGACGCGCTGGCCTACGCGCACCGGCGCAGCGTGGTGCACCGGGACATCAAGCCGGACAACGTGCTCGTGTCCGAAGGTCACGCGATGATCACCGACTTCGGCGTGGCGAAGGCGGTGATCGGCTCCATCGGTGGGCAGTCGTTGACCTCGGTGGGTGTGGCGTTGGGGACGCCGCACTACATGCCGCCGGAGCAGGTCGCGGCGGACCCGAGTATCGATCACCGAGCGGACGTGTACTCCGCAGGTGTGCTGGTCTACGAGATGCTGTGCGGGCGTCCGCCGTTCGCGGGCAGGAGCCCTGCGGCCGTGATGGCGGCGCACGTAACGCAGACGCCGGGACCGTGCACCGCGTATCGCCCGGTGGTGTCGGACGCCTTGAACGCGCTGGTGATGCGATGCCTCGAGAAGGACCCGGCCGCTCGCTGGCAGAGTGCCGACGAGCTGCTTCCCCATGTGACTGCCATGCTGGCCTCCACGGGAGCGGCCCGGCTCACGGGAAGCGCCTTGGACTATGAGGCCATTGCGCGGCGCGCCCATCCGGTGCGCGTGGCCCTGCTGTTCGGCTTTGGGTCTATCGCCGTGCTGGCCCTGGTGTACACGCTGGTACTGGCCCTGGGGCTTCCGGACTGGGTGTTCCCCGCTGCGATCGCCCTGCTGGCGATGGGCCTGCCGATCATGCTCACCACCGGCGTCTTCGAGCGGCGCCGGGCCCTCCAGCGGCGGCGAGTGGGGTCCCGCCCGGCGGCGGCCGTGTCCTCGGAGAAGGGCGTACGGGCGCTGTTCACCTGGCGGCGCGCGCTCCTGGGCGGCGGCCTCGCCTCCGCCGCTCTGGCGGTGGCGACCGGTGGCTACATGGCCATGCGGCAGTTGGGCATCGGTCCGTACGGCACGCTCATGGCCAGGGGCGCTATTGCGGAGCGCGATCTCCTGATGGTGACCGACTTCGCGAATCGGACCGCGGATTCCAGCCTCGGACCGTCCATTACCGAGGCCCTGCGCATCGACCTGGGCCAGTCCTCCGCGGTGAGAGTCCTGGACGCGGCGGCCACGGCGGACGCGCTTCAGCGGATGAACCGGGACCCGAGCGCCGTGGTCCGTGGGGCGATCGCCCGGGAGCTGGCCCAGCGCGAAGGGGTGGCGGCGCTGGTCTCGGGCGAGATCAGCGCCCTGGGACGGGGCTACATCCTGTCGGCGCGGGTGGAATCGGCCGCGGACGGTGTCGAGTTGGTGGCGCTCCGGGAGTCCGCGGCGGACGACGCGTCTATCATCGGTGCGGTCGATGAGCTTTCCGCCCGGTTGCGTGAGCGGCTGGGCGAGTCGCTCAAGTCGATCCGCGCCAGCGAACCCCTGGCGCAGGTCACAACAGGCTCGTTGGAGGCGTTGCGTCGCTACACCCAAGCCAGCCGTTTCCTGAGTCGTGCCGACTACACCGGCGCCATCCCCTTGCTGGAAGCCGGGATCGCGATCGACTCGACCTTTGCCATGGCGCATCGGAAGCTGTCCGTGTCGTTCTACAACACGGGGGCGGCACGGTCCCGGACCATCGCCGCCGCGCGCGCCGCTTTCCGGTACCGCCACCGGCTCCCCCCAACCGAGCGATACCTGGCGGACGCCTACTACTACGCGCAAGTGGAACCCGACCACCGGAAGGAAATCGCGGCGTATCTGTCGGTGCTGGAGCTGGACCCGCATGATCTGGCCGCGTTGAACAACCTCGCCAACCGATACAACCGGCTGCGCCGGTACGGGGAGGCGGAGCAGATGGCCACGCGGGCGATCGCGGTGGATGACGCTGCGCCGTTTTATGGAAACGCCCTCCGGGCCCAGGTGGCGCAGGGGAAGTTCGCCGCGGCGGAGACCACGCTCGCCCGGTTTGCCGCGCGGCTCCCCGGCTCGGCCAACGTGCTGCGGGCGCACGCTGAGCTTGCCACCGTCATGGGCGATTTCTCCGCCGCGGCGATCTTCTTCGACTCCCTGGTGCGCGGCGGGCAGGGCGCCGCCCGTATTGCCGGCTATGACGGGCTCGCTGACCTTGCACTGATGCGCGGCCGGTTGGTGGAAGCCGAAGGATTCCGCCGACGGGCGATGGCGGCGAATGAAGCCCGGGCCGTCCCGGCCGCGTACGTCGATGGGGCGTTGAGCCTGGCGTACGTTCAGCTCAGGCATCGAACCGACCCCCAGGCGGCGTTGAAAGAGGTCGACGCCGCGCTGTCGCGCCATCCCCTCCCGGTCATGCCAGCCGCCGACCGGCCGTACACCGAACTGGCGGCGTTTTACGCCGACGCCGGTCGGCCGGACCTCGCCGCGCAAATGATGAGCGAATACCGGCGGGAAGTGGATGAGGCGCTGAGGCGAGCGGCCCCCGGGGCGCTGAGCGCGGCGGGCAGCATCCAGCTTGCAACCGGACGCCTCCGGGACGCGCTGGTGACGTTTCGCCGACTGCGCGAGCTGCCTGTCCCCGGCACCGAGGGCGGGCCGCTGGAGGAGTCTTCGCGGCTGGCGGAAGCGTACGACCGCTTGGGAGAGACGGACTCGGCGCTCGCCTCCTACGAGCGGTTCGCCACCACCCCGTTCCTGTCGTTCGGCGGTAGGCGGCCATTGCTGCTGGCTCCCACGTACCGGCGGTTGGGCGAGTTGTACGAGCAGCGAGGCGATCGCGATAAGGCGGCGGAGTTCTACGGCAAGTTCATCGAGCTCTGGAAGGACGCCGATCCCGAGCTCCAGCCCATGGTGCAGGAGGTGAAACCACGAATGGCCCGGCTAGCAGGAGAACGGTCATGAAGGGAAGAAGCGAGCGCAGGAGGGCGAAGCATCCGGTCTCCGACCTCCAGACGCGGCTCCAGGGGGCGGTGGGCCAATCCTATCGGGTGGAGAAGGAGCTCGGCGGGGGCAGGTCGTGCGCCTGGTGATCGGATCGCGGCTCTGCTGAACGCGGGCGGCCGCATGCGCCCGTTACCAGCGCCAGCAATGCGATCTTGATCTGGTTCAGACTCATCGGACCTCCTTGGCGCGAGAGTCAAGTCTGGTCGAAGCTACGCCTCCCCTTCACATCGCCAGCCGCATCGGCTCGCCACGCTTCATGGTTCACGGGCTGGCCTTAACTCCGGCCAGGGCATATTCTTGTCGGGCTTCTCCCTCCGGGGCCGTAGTGGCATCACTCCAGGAACGCCGGCACAACGCGTTGGGCCAGGGCTACCGCGCCGAGAACGAAGCGTGGGAGCGAGCATGAGCTCCGACCTCCAGTCCCGCCTCCAGGCGGCGGTCGGCGATGCGTACCGTATCGAGAAGGAGCTGGGCGGCGGGGGGATGAGCCGGGTATTCCTCGCCCAGGAAGTGCGCCTCGGTCGGAACATCGTCATCAAGGTCCTCCCACCGGAGATGGCCGCCGGGGTGAACGTCGAGCGGTTCGAGCGCGAGATCCAGCTCGCCGCCCGGCTCCAGCATCCCCACGTGGTGCCGCTACTGACCGCGGGGTCGTCCGGCGATCTCCTCTACTACGTCATGCCTTTCATCAAGGGCGAGTCGCTGCGCGCCAAGCTGGCCCGCGAGGGGGAGCTGCCGGTGGGCGAAGCGGTGCGGATTCTGCGCGAGGTGGCGGACGCGCTGGCCTACGCTCACGCCGAAGGCGTGGTCCATCGCGATATCAAGCCGGACAACGTGCTCCTCTCGGGGCAGCACGCCGTGGTCACCGACTTTGGCGTCGCCAAAGCCGTCAGCGCCTCGACCGGCGAGTCGTCGCTGACCTCCCTGGGCGTCGCCCTGGGCACCCCGGCCTACATGGCGCCGGAACAGGCGGTGGCCGATCCCAACGTGGATCACCGCGCCGATATCTACGCGCTGGGCGCCTTGGCCTACGAGATGCTCACCGGACGGCCGCCCTTCACCGGTCCCAATCCGCAGGCGGTGTTGAGCGCCCACGTGACCGAAGCCGCCGACCCCGTGACCCGGCACCGCGACACGGTCCCGCCGGCGCTGAACGACGTCATCATGCGCTGCCTGGCCAAGAAGGCGGCCGACCGCTGGCAGAAGGCCGACGAGGTGCGGGCCCAGTTCGAGGCCATGGTGACGCCGACCGGCGGGATCACCCCCACCTCCACCCAGCCGGTGCAGGCGGTGACCGCGGACCAGGCGGCCCGGGCGGTGGCCCAGGCCCATCCCATCCGGGTGGCGGGCCTGTTTGCGCTCGCGTCGGTCGGCGTGCTGGCCATGGTGTACGCGGCGGTGCAGGTCATCGGGCTGCCGGATTGGGTGTTCTGGGGAGCGATCGGGCTGTTGATCGTCGGCCTCCCCATCGTGCTGCTGACCGGGCGTCGCGAGCGGCAGCGGGCCGTGGCGACGATGACCGGGGTGCACGTGACCACGCCGATGGGGCTGGAGCGGCATTTCACCTGGCGCAGGGCGATCCTGGGTGGTGGTCTGGCGTTCGGCGGTCTGGCGGTCGTGACGGGTGGGTACATGGGGATGCGGGTCATGGGCATCGGCCCGGTGGGCACCCTGGTGGCGTCCGGCGCGCTGGATCGGCGGGACATGCTGCTGGTGGCGGATTTCGAGAACCGCACGGGAGATTCCGGCCTGGCCACTTCCATCACGGAGGCCTTCCGCATCGATCTCGCGCAATCACCCGTGGTCCGCCTGATGGACCAGTCCGGAATCACCCAGGTCCTGCGGCGCATGAACCGGGAACCCGGAACGCGGCTCGATCTGGCCCTGGCGCAGGAGATCGCCGAGCGCGAGGGCGTCAAGGCCGTCGTGGTGGGTGACATCGGAACGCTGGGGCGGGGGTACGTCGTGTCAGCCCGGCTCCTCTCCGCGGCCGAGGGAACTGAGCTGGTGGCGCTCCGTGAGACGGCGGGTGACGACGCCGGCATCATCGGCGCCGTGGACCGCCTGTCCAAGAGCCTCAGGGAGCGGATCGGCGAGTCGCTGCGCTCCATTCGGGCCAATGACCCGCTGGACAAGGTGACCACCGGGTCACTGGCTGCGCTCAAGCGGTATGGGGACGCTCTCAAAGCCGAGGAGCGTGGCGATCTGGAGCGGGCGGAAGCCCTGCTCGAGGAGACGGTGACCATCGACACGGCCTTCGCCATGGCCCACCGCAAGCTGGCGGTGGTGCGGTCGAACATGGGAGCGCCCCGGCTCAGTATCGTGCAGGCGGCGTCCGCGGCCTATCGCTTCCGGGACCGCCTGCCCGCCTTCGAACGGTATCTGGCCACGGCTTTCTACCACGACCAGGTGGCGTTCGACCAGGCACAGGTCGTGAGCGCCTATCGCTCGGCGCTGGATGTGGCTCCGGAATCGCGAACGGCCCTGAACAACCTGGCCATTCGGCTCCAAGTCATGGGCCAGATGGCGGAAGCCGAGTCGCTGCTGGAGCGGGCGATCGCGGGCGGCCCCGTGACGCAGAACTTCGATAACCTGGTGTGGGGGCAGCTGGTGCAGGGACGATTGGAGGACGCCGAGCGCAGCATCGAGCGCTATGTTGCAACCTTCCCGGGCAATCCGTACGTCGCGTTCGGGCGCGCCTGGATCGAAGTGGCGCGCCATGATTACGACGCGGCCGCTCAGCACATGCAGGCGCTCAGTGACCAGAACGCGGGCAGCCCGAACTGGCAGCGCTGGGCGCGTGGCAGCCTGGCGGACCTCGACGAGGTGCGGGGGCGGCTGCGTTCGGCGGAGGACCATTCCCGCGCGGCCGTGGAGGCGGCGATCCAGGAGGGGAGCCCCGGGGTCGCGCTGGGCCTCGCGATCATGCCGGCGATCCATCAGGCGCTCTACCTCGACGACCGAGCCGCGGCGTTACGGACCATCGAGGCGGCGCTCAGGCGATTTCCCCTCTCGCGGATGGACGCGCTCGACCGGCCATACGACGGCCTCATCACGGCCTACGCCGCGGCCGGGCGGGCAGACCGGGCTCGGACGTTGAAGACGGAGTTCGAGACCACGGTGGAGCCGGCGTTGCGCGCGTTTCCCGAGCGTCGCGTGAGGGAAGCCGCCGTGGCGGAGGCGGAGGGACGACCTGGGGACGCCATTACGGCGCTCAAGGCGTATCGGGCCGAAGTGCCCGGATGCCCCACCTGCGGCGTGGCGCAACTGGGCCGCGCCTACGATGCGGCCGGTAACCCGGACTCGGCTCTCGCGGCATATGAGCAGGCGGTTACGGCTCCGGATCCCTCGCAGACCTTTCCCGGAGGATTGCAGGCAATGCCGCCGACGCTCAAGCGCCTGGGCGAACTGTACGAGCAGCGCGGCAATCGGGAAAAAGCGCTGGAGTACTACGGCCGGTTCGTGGACCTGTGGACGGACGCCGATCCAGAGCTCCAGCCGATTGTGCGTGATGTGAAGCGGCGCATGGCGAGACTGGCTGGGGAGAAGCCGTGAGCTGAAGGTACCCACCGCCGGGCTACCTTTTGTCGAATGTTCGAGTGCTCGGTTGACGCCACCGCCGGCGCCGCCCGCGCCGGCACCCTGTCGCTGCCCCACGGCACCGTGCGCACGCCGTGCTTCATGCCCGTCGGCACCCAAGGTACGGTGCGGGCGCTGTCACCGTTGGACCTGGAAGCGGTGGGCGCCGAAATGGTGCTCGCCAATACCTACCACCTGCACGTGCGGCCCGGCGAGGACACGGTGGAGGCCCTGGGCGGGCTGCACCGGTTCATGGCGTGGCCCAAAGCGCTGCTCACGGACTCGGGTGGGTTTCAGGTCTTCTCGCTCGAGGCCTTCCGGCGGGTGGACGACGACGGCGTGGAGTTCCAGAGTCACGTGGACGGCGGCCTGCGACGCCTGACGCCGGAGCGGGCGGTCGAAATCCAGTGGGCCCTGGGCGCGGACGTGGCGATGGCGCTGGATCACGTCGTCTCCGGCGCCGCCGGCCGCGCCGACGTCGAGGCCGCGCTCCGCCGCACCCACGATTGGCTGGACCGCGCCCGCAACCGGCACGCGGCGCTGGCGGCGGCCGCGCCCGAGCGGCAGACCCTGTGGCCCATTCTCCAGGGCGGCACCCACCCCGACCTCCGGGCGGCGGCCCTCGCCGCCACCCTGGACCTGGGGCCGTGGACCGGCATCGCGATCGGCGGGCTGGCGGTGGGAGAGCCCAACGACGTCATGTACGGCGTGCTCGAGGCGCTCGAGCCTTCGCTCCCGCCGCCCAAGCCCCGTTATCTTATGGGCGTCGGATTCCCCGAGGATCTGCTGCACGCGGTGGCCCGGGGGATGGACCTGTTCGATTGCGTGGCGCCCACGCGCAACGGCCGGAACGGCAGCGCCTACACGCCGGACGGGCCGCTCAACATCCGGAACGCCGCGCACCGGCAGGACCCACGGCCGCTGGACGACGGGTGCGATTGTGAGACCTGCCGCACCTACAGCCGGGGCTACCTGCGGCACCTGTTCATGGCCGAGGAGTTGCTGGGCTTGCGACTGTTGTCGCTGCACAACGTGCGGTTCCTGGTCCGCTTGATGAACCAGGCCCGCGACCGCATTCTCGATGGCACCTTCGACCCCTGGTACCGGGAGTGGGTGGCCCGCTACCGCGCACGAGGAGAATCGTGACCCTACACACCTTCTTGGCCGTCTTCGCGCCGGTGGATCAGTCCGGCGGCGGCCGCGGGCTGATGATTTTCGTGTTTCAGATGGCCGCCATCATCGCCATCTTCTACTTCCTCATCATCCGCCCCAAGGTCCAGCAGGAGCGCAAGCATCGCGATCGCCTGCAGCAGTTGAAGCGCGGCGACGAGGTGGTCACCGCGGGCGGCCTGGTGGGCGAGATCATCCACTTGAAGGACGACAAGGTCACCCTCAAGACCGGCGAGGCCCGGGTGGTGGTCCAGCGCGACCGCATCGCGGACATCCGCGTGCCCAAGGCGGTCGAAGAGGAGAAAAAGCCGTCGTGACCGTCCGCTCCATCCATCTGCTGGGGTCCCCGGTCCTGCGAGAGCGCGCCGCCGAGGTCGCCGCCGTGACGGACGAGGTGCGGGCCCTGGTGGAGGACCTGCTGGACACCATGCGGGCGGATAAAGGAATAGGCCTGGCCGCGAATCAGGTGGGCCTAGCACGGCGCGTGGCCGTGGTGGCCACCCACGACGGCCAGCCGCCGCTGCCGTTGATCAACCCCGTGATCCTGGAGCGCGCGGGCGCCGCGACCGAGGAGGAAGGCTGCCTCTCGATCCCGGAGCTCTACGGGAACGTCGAACGCGCCCTGCGGATCGTGGTGGAGACCACCACCCTGGACGGCGCCCGGACCCAGGTGGAGGCCACCGACCTCCGCGCCCGCGCCATCCAGCATGAGATCGATCACCTGGACGGCGTGCTGTTCATTGATCATCTGAGCCCGCTCAAGCGGCGGCTGCTGCTCAACAAATGGCGGCGGCTGCGCAAGGGTAAGGAAGGTTTCCTCAAGGAGATTCCCGCGGCCGCTCTCGAGGACTGACGTGCGCATCGCGTTCTTCGGTACTCCGGAGTACGCGGTCCCCTCGCTCTTGGCGCTGTTGGGCGAGGGGTTCGAGGTCATCGTGGTCGTGAGCCAGCCCGACCGGCCCCACGGCCGCTCACGTTCCGAGCTGGTTCCCCCTCCGGTCAAAGTCACCGCGACGGACGAAGGCATTCCGGTCTTGCAGCCCGAGCGGCCCAACACGCCGGAGTTCGTGGATGCCCTCCGATCCTACACCCCCGACCTCGGCGTCGTAGCGGCCTACGGGCACATTCTCAAGCCGCCGCTGCTCGCCTTGCCGCCGCACGGGATGGTGAACGTGCATGCATCGCTCCTGCCCAAGCTGCGAGGCGCGGCGCCGATTCAGCACGCCATCCTCCAGGGCCTGGCCGAGACCGGCGTCTCCATCATGCAGATGGACGAAGGACTGGACACCGGTCCCGTGCTCTTGCGGGTGCCTACGCCCATCGCGCCGGATGAGACCGGCGGCGAGCTTCTGACCCGGCTGGCCGAGGTGGGCGCCCTCGCGCTGGTGGAGGCGCTGACGATGATCGCCTCCGGCGCGGCCGCGGCCGAGCCGCAGGACCAGGCGCAGGCAACCTACGCAGCCAAGATCACCCGCGAGCTGGCCCGCATCCGTTGGACCGATGCGACGGACGATCTCTCCCGGCTGGTACGCGCCCTGGACCCACGCCCGGGCGCGTGGTGCACGCTCGGCGGCCGGGAGCTCAAGCTGTTCGGCCCACAGCGCGCCGACCCTCCCCCGGCGGGGACGCCGCCGGGACGCGTCATCCAGACCGAACCGGCACTCGTGGTGGCCACGGGCGATGGGGCGCTGCAGTTCCTGGACCTGCAGCCCGCCGGGCGCACCCGGATGGGCGCGCACGCGTGGGTCCGGGGACGCGGTGTGGCGATGGGAGACCAGTTGGAGTGAGTCGAGGCGGACGGGCGGACGGGCGGACGGGCGGACGCGAGGTTCCCCGGTTGCATGTGGTCACGGATGCCGCGATCGCGCGTCTCCCGGATCTCGCCGACCGAGGCCGCGCGGTGGCAGCTGCGGGGACCGTTGCCCTCCACGCCCGAGGCCCGGAGCTTGGAGGGCGGGCGTTGCTCGACCTCGCCCGGACGCTGGGCGCCGCGGCGGAGCACACCACCTCCCGGCTGTTCGTGAATGACCGCCTCGACGTGGCCCGCATGGTGGACGCCTTTGGAGTGCATCTGCCCGGCGCCGGCTTTCCCATCCAAGACGCCCGACGACTGTTAGGACCCGACGTAGTGATCGGGCGCTCGGTGCATAGCGCCGAGGCCGCGCGACGCGCCCACGTCGAGGGCGCGGACTACGTGTTCCTGGGTCCCATTTGGGAGACGCGGTCGCATTCCGGCACCGCCCCGCTGGGCCCCGGCGTGATTTCCGCGGCGGCGCCGGCCAGGGTGATCGCGATTGGCGGCATCACCCTCGCGCGGGTGCCGGGGTGCCGTGCGGCGGGGGCGTTCGGTGTGGCGGTGATCTCCGCCGTGTGGCGCGCATCGGACCCGGGTGGGGTGGTTCGCGCGATGTTGTTATCTTTAAAGAGTGAAACCGGCTGACCTTCAGCGCGTGACCGTCCTGGTCAACGGCGAACCTCGCGAGATCGCGTGCGAGGCGTCGTTGTTGGACCTGCTGCAGCGCCTGGATCTCGACCCGCGCATCGTGGTCGTCGAGCACAACCGCCACATCGTGCGGCGGCCCATGCTGGCGTCGACCACGCTCCACCAGGGCGACCGCGTGGAATTGGTGCACTTCGTAGGCGGCGGATGACGACGACTGCCGTACACGCGCCAGCCGACCAACCGCTCTCCATTGGCGGGCGACAGTTTCGGTCCCGCCTCATGGTGGGGACCGGGAAGTACCAGGACAACGAGATCATGGCGCGGGCGCTGGAAGCGTCCGGGGCCGAGATCGTGACGGTCGCGGTGCGCCGGGTGGATCTCGACCGGCGCAACCAGCAGGGGATCCTGCATCACCTCGACCCGCAGCGGTTCTTCCTGCTGGCCAACACCGCCGGCTGCTACTCGGCGGACGAAGCGGTCCGGTACGCACGATTGGCGCGGGAGGCCGGGTTCAACGACTACATCAAGCTCGAAGTGATCGGCGACCAGGAGACCCTGTTGCCGGACACCGAGGGGCTGCTGCAGGCGGCGCGCACGCTGGTGGGCGAGGGCTTCCAGGTCCTGGCGTATACCAACGACGACCTGATCACGGCGCTCAAGCTGGAAGATGCGGGGTGCGCGGCGGTGATGCCCCTGGCGTCGCCCATTGGCAGCGGCCTGGGTCTGCTCAACCCGTACACGGTACGGACCATCAAGAGCCGGCTGGGCGTCCCGGTGGTGGTGGATGCGGGCGTGGGGACCGCGTCGGACGCCTGCGTCACCATGGAACAGGGCGTGGACGGGATCCTGATGAACACCGCGCTGGCCGAGGCGGCCAGTCCCGAGGCGATGGGACGGGCCATGCGTCTCGCGGTCGAGGCCGGCCGGCTCGCCTACCTGGCCGGGCGGATGCCGCGGCGCGAGATCGCGGTGCCCTCCAGCCCGACCCACGGGCTGATTGATTGACGCCCGGCGCGCGGCCTGGCAGCTGCTGCACGCCGTGGGGGGCGGCCAGCTGTTCGAGGCCGCGAGGGACCGGGCGGTTTCCGGATTGAGCGAGCGCGATCGGCGCCTGGCGGAGGAAATCGCAGCCGGCGTGCTGCGACGCCGGCGCACCCTGGACCGCGAGATCAAGAACGTGCTGGGGAAGCGCTGGGCCACGACCGAGCCCGAGATTCGGGACCTGCTACGCGTCGGCCTGTATCAGCTGCGGCACCTGGAGCGGGTCCCGCCATATGCCGCGGTCCAGAGCACCGTGGAGGCGGCCAAGCCGCTGGGGAGGAAGCGGGCGGCGTTCGTGAATGCGGTGCTGCGGCGCGTGGCTGGCGGACGGGCGGACGGGCGGTCAGGCGGACCACAC
>DATECF010000196.1:0-57062 GCA_035287045.1 Gemmatimonadales bacterium
CAAGGAGTTCCCGGGCAAGGTGACGGTCCACTCCGCGGACCGACCCTCGGTGGCGCTGGACGTCGATATCCGAACCCGCGGAAAGGCGCGCCTCAGCCGGCAGATCTGCCAGTTCCCACCGCTACGTCTCGACTTCCCTAGGACCAGGGTGGAATCGACGGTCTTCGCCGGGCAGGACCGACTCAAGCTGGTGACCCATTGTCAGGATGGCCGCGGGGAGTACGAGCAGTACGTCTTGCAGGAGTACCTGGTGTACCGGGTCTTGAATCTCCTCACCGATCTGAGTTTCCTGGTCCGGCTGGTGCGCAGCACCTACGTGGATACCGAGGCCAAGCGCGATACCGTGACGCGGTACGGATTCCTGATCGAGAGCGACGAGATGCTGGGAATCCGAACCGGCGGGGGAGAGCCGGTCCACGTTCCCGGCGTTCCACCCGCATGGGTAGACGCCGAGTATCTGGCGCTGGTCGAGGTATTCCAGTACCTGATCGGCAACCCCGACTGGTCCGCGTTCGCGAAGGCAGCCAACGAGGACACCTGCTGCCACAATACCATCCCGATCGGCGCTCCGGCAGGGCCGGTGTTCACCGTGCCCTATGACTTCGACATCACCGGGATCGTCAACCCTCGATATGCCGACGAGCTGTTTCAGCCCGAGACCAGGAGACTGGGGATCACCCGGGTGCGCGACCGGGTGTATCGCGGGCTGTGCGTGTCGGCCGTCTATTTCCCTTCCGTATTCGCCAAGTTCAACGAGCGGCGCGAGGCGATCTACGCGCTCTATGCCGGACTGCCGCAACTCGATTTCAGGGTCCTCAAGGACACGCGGGGGTACCTGGACGCGTTCTACCGGACGATCAACGACCCCAAGGCCGTCGAGCGGGAATTCCATCGGAGATGCCGGGCGTAGCTTGGCGGATAAGAAGCCACGCCGCGACCCCCGATCGCCCGTCCTACCACACCCCCAGCACTTTCCACCACAGCGGCCCCAGGCTCATCCACACCAGGAGGCTGGCGATGGACGCGATCAAGCCCAATCGCCACCACTTGGCCTGCGACACGTACCCGGCGCCAAAGTAGATCGGCCCGGGCGTCGTCCCGTAGTGCGTAACCGACGCCATCAGGTTGGAGCTGTAGGCCAGCGCCAGCGCCGCCAGCCCCGGCGGCGCCCCGGCCACCAGCATCACCGCCAGGAACGGCGTGTACATCGCGGTGGCGTGCGCCGTGATACTGGCGAAGCCGTAGTGGGCGTAGAAGTAGATCAGCAGCAGGCCGCCCAACGCCGCCCACCACGGCCACCCGGTGGTGAACGCCGCCGACGCCTCGGCGAACCGGCGCGTAATCCCGGTCTCGCTCAACGCCCCCGCCAGCAGCACCAGACCGCCGTACCAGATGAACACGTCCCACGCCGCCCGCTCCGAGCACACGTCCTCCCAGGTGAGCACGCCGCTCAAGAGCAGTACCGCGATGCCCAGCAACGCCACGGCCGCGTAATGGACTTCGTGAAACGCCGTGGTCATCCACAACACCGCCACCAGTCCGAAGACCGCCAGCATCAGCTTCTCGTCCCGGACCATGGGACCCATGCGGGCGAGCTCTTCTCTGGCGATCTCCGCGGCACGCGGGGTGTGGGTGATTTCGGGCGGCGAGACGTAATAGATGAGGAGTCCCACCGCGAGCAGGCCCGCCACGCCCGGGACGATCGCGCCTACCAGCCAGGTGCTATAGGTGAGCTGCACATTGGCGGCCTGTGCCGCGAACGTCGCGATCAGGGCGTTCGACGCCTGCCCCGTGAGGAACACGGCGCAGGTCACCACCATGCACTGATACAGGAACACCATCAGGAACGCGCCCAGCCGCTCCGCCGTGGGGCCGGGGCGTGAGTCGTACGCCTCGGCCAGACTTCGGGCGATGGGGAAGATGATGCCCCCGGACCGCGCGGAGTTGGACGGGATGAAGCTCGCCAGCACGAATTCGGTGAGCGCGAGCGCATACCCCAGCCCCAGCGAGCGCTTCCCGATGGCCCGGATGAACAGGAACGCGATCCGCCGGCCCAGTCCGGTCTTGAGCATGCCGCGCGACATGAAGAACGCGGCCAGCACCAGCCACACGATGGGATCGCCATAGCCGTCGAGCGCCCGCTCAATGGACAGGAGACCCAACAGCGCCGTCGTCGCCACGCCGAGGAGCACCATGGCCCCGCCGGGAAGCGGCTGGATCATGAGGCCCGCCACGGTGGCCACGAAGACGGCGAACAGGTACCACGAGTCGGGGGTGATGCCGGCGGGCTCGGGGATGGCCGCGATGCCCAGCCCCGCGCCGAGGACCAGGCCCCAGCGGAGGACCTGGGAGCGCGACGCGGCTGGGCGTTCCGGTGAGGCCGGTGGGTGGTGACCGGATGGGGTCACAAGCTGGTTCCTGGAGCCCTCATGGGCCTGCGTAAGGACGCGGGATACTGGGACCCGCCTCGCGGGCGGTCAAGGGCCAGGGGCGACCCCGGCGCCCATTGACCCGGCGCGGCACCGCTCTCAGTTTCCGCCTCATGCGTTGGATGGCGTTCGCGTTGGTCCCGTCGCTGGCCCTGCCGCTCGCCGCGCAGGCGCCGGTCATCACCCCGTCCGGCGACCCGTCGGTGCGCCCGGACACCATCTATCAGCTTGCCGTGAAACCGGCGGACTATCCGGATCAGCCGTTCGTGTTTCTGCTGGACGACGGCGTCGTGGTCCATCAGGCGGACGGTCGCAGCCGGACCACCTATCGTCAGGTGATTCAGATCCTGACCCGCGAGGGCGCCGAGGCCTGGGGCGAGCAGACGTTTTCCTACACCGCCCAGCGCGAGCAGCTCACGGTCAACTGGGTGCGCGTACTGAGTCTGGACGGCAAGGTCATCAGCGACCGTCCTACCCACGAGCAGGAGACGTCCGCGCCGGTATCGCAGCAGTACCCGGTCTATACGGACACCAGGATCCGGCGGATGTCCCTCGCCGGCGTCGAGCCGGGCACGATTGTGGATTTCAGCGCCACCAGGGAAGTGCTGGAGCCGATCATGCCCGAGAGCTTCGGGAACTCCTGGCGGGTGACCACCGGCCGGCCCACGCGCCGCTCGCGCCTGATCGTGGACGCTCCCGCGTCCCTCAAGGTGCGCATCCAGGAGTGGAACGCGGCGCCGCTGCGGCAGACCTATGCGAGAAACGGGCGCAGGGTCTATGTCTGGGCGGCCAAGGACGTTCCGGTGACGGAGTCCGAGCCGTTCGCGGGCTGGCCCAACAAGGTGAGTGTGACGCTTGCGGTATCGTCCCCCACCACATGGGACGATGTGGCGCGCTGGTACCACGGCCTGGCGCGCGACCGCTACGCGTTCGGCCGTGAGCTGGAAGGACCGCTGCGCGACGCCACGGCCAACGCCCGCACCCGGGAGGACTCCCTGCGCGCGCTTCATCGCTGGGTGGCGCAGGACATCCGGTACGTGTCGTTGTCGCTGGGCCAGGGCGGGTATCAACCCCGCCGCCCGGCGGAAGTCGTGAGCAGCAAGCTGGGGGACTGCAAGGACAAAGCCACGCTCTTCATCGTCCTCGCGCGCCGGCTGGGAATGAGGGCCCACCCCGTACTGGTCAGCCTCGGCGGTGAGCCGGATAGCGCCATGCCCGCGCCGACGGCATTCGATCACATGATCGTGGCGCTGGAGGAGCCCGGGGGGTACCGCTTTCTGGATCCCACGGCGGACCTGGCGCCGATGGGAGACCTGGGCCCGGACCTGCAGGGTGAATTCGGGTTGCTGGTGCGTCCCAACGGACGCGGCGAACCGCTGGTTCTGCCCGAGCAGCCGGTCACGGCCAACCGGACCCGCCACCTGCTTCGAGGCAGCCTCGCCGTGGACGGCTCGTTCACCGGCCGGTATGTCGAGCACGTCACCGGCGCCGGAGCCTACACGCTGCGCCGATCCATGTCGTCGGTGCCAACCATGACGGCCAGGGACAAGGAAGGCGTGGCGCGGGCCTTGGCGAACCAGCTCTTTGACGGTGCTACCGGCGATAGCCTGGCCCTGTTCGATGGCCGCGATCTGAGCGCCGCGCCGGAGATCGCGTTGTGGGTACACGCGCCACGCGCCGCGTCGCGGTCCGGCGCCGACTACATTCTGACCTTGCCGCTGCCCAACTATTCCGTCTCCCGCGTTGCGGCGGACGTCGAATCGCGCACGCCGCGGAAATTCCCTATCGACGCGGCCAGCGTCTTCGGCCCGTCGAGTGTGGAGTGGGATCTGGATCTGACCGTGCCGGACGGCTGGCGCGCTCAACTTCCGCCCGACGTGAGTGCGAAGAGCCGCTTCGGAAGCTACCAGTCCACCTACCGGCAGGACGGCCAGACCGTGACGGTGTCACGGCACATCGCCGGCGCGCGGGGGATCGAGCCACCCGAGGCGGCCGGAGAGCTGATCGCCTGGCTCAGGGCCGTCGCGGCGGACGACTCGCAGTACCTGGTCTTCGAATCCTCTGCGCGGGAACGGTAGCGGCAGGGTCATCTGGTCCAAATCACGATGGCGCCGCAGCCGCCGTAGAACTCCGCGGGCGTGCTGGCGTAGCCGTTGTAGACCTCGATCCCCTCGATGTCGTGCGGCTGGACCCAGTCGTCAATGGTGAAACCGAAGCCGCTAGGCATCCTCACGTGATCCAGGTAGACGGCCGGCGGGCATTGACGCAGAGCACCGTAGCCGCGAAAGGTCACGACTGCCTGCCCGAAGCGGTCGTAGCGCATCCACACGCCGGGGACGCTCCGGAGGAGGTCCGAGACGCGAAAGGGGTTCCGTCGCTCGATGTCCATGCGCGTGATGAACCGTCCCCATCCCCGCCGCTTCCGGCGGAAGAAGTCGGCCATCCGTCCGTACGCCACCACGGTGTTGGTGTCGCCGCGAATCACCACCGGCTCCAGCTCTACCGGGAGCGGCTCGAGGGAAAGCGTGAGGTAAATGTCGCGATCGTCGCCGGCGACGGGCACCTCGAACGTCTTGGCCCGATAGCCAATGCGCGATACGCGTACTCGATAGGTTCCGGCGGGCACCCGCTTGATTTCAAACCGTCCGCGGCCGCCTGTGACGGTGGCGAGCCCGTCGGCCAGCCACACCGTGACCCCATCGAGGGCACGCCGGGACGTGGCATCGGTAACCGACCCGGCGATGGTGGCTCTGGGGTGCTGCGCTGAGGCCTCGCTGGTGGAGGCAAGCAGCAGGAAGACGATGGCGAAAACCAATCCGCAGGACCGCACGCGACCCCCCGGGAGGGTGGACGACGTTGCCACGCCGCAAAACATAGTCCACTGGTCGAGTCTTGGCCAACGTATTGACGCGGCGCCACTTAGCCCCTGCCGGACCAGTCTGTACCCTGCCCTCACTGACCTGGAGCGGGGACGGCGGCGCCTCGCCCTCCGGTGACACCGCGGTCAGTGGTCGTGCCCTTTACTGATGCACCCACACGATGGAGGCGCTCCCATCCTTCGCCACCCGCACCACGCCGCCTCGAACACCGATAACCGTGTCCGCAGTGAGCACCCGGACGAGGTCGATCAAGAATCCGAGCGAGTCCCTCGTGAATGCGGCCACCACCATCGGGCGGGCGACCAGCTCCGGGTACCCTTCAGATAGTGCATCGCGCGCGGTGGTCACTGCCAGGGCGCTGTCCACGTCGCGGGCGACCATCACCGTGGTATGGCTGTCTTGCGGCATCGCCGCCGTGTCCGGGGCCGGCATCCATGATGTGTCCCGGAGCATCTCGAGGATCGAGTCCAGGTTCAAGGCGATCTCCGGCACCGTGGTCGAGGGTTCGGCGCCGACCGCGCGCCACAGGAACGTCGCCACGTTCATGCGCCGCTCCACCTCCGCCACATACCGCGCGTAGAACTCGCTGTCCCGCCCGGGATGCCACGTGGCGGGCCGCGGGAGGCTCGCGGCCAATGCCGCCGCCTCATGCTCGGTGACGTCCGATGCCGGCTTGCCGAAGTAGTGCCGGGCGGCCGCCTCAGCCCCGTAGATGCCGGGCCCGAACTCCACCACGTTGAGATACACCTCGAGGATGCGCCGCTTGGTGAGGTGCCGCTCGAGCTGCCGGGTGAGTAGCGCTTCCTCGAGCTTCCGAAGCGGATTGCGGGACGGCGAGAGCCAGAGGTTCTTGGCGAGCTGCTGGGTGATGGTGGAGGCGCCGCGGGGCACCTCCAGCTTCCGGAGCGCCTGCGTCAGCGCATCCCTGAGCTCGGCGCTGGAGAATCCGTGGTGGGCGAAGAACTCCATGTCCTCCGCTGCCACGACCGCGCGCCGGAGGTGGGGAGCGATTCGGCCTTCCGGCACCCACTCCCACCGCACGTCGTCCGGTCGCCCGGCGGCACGTTGGTCGTCTCGGTAACGCGCGATGAACGCGGTGGTCTCGGGATTGCGGCGGGCCAGCGCGGCCACATCGGGCCAATCGGCAGCCTCATAGACGATCCAGCCCGCAATGCCGGCGGCCACAGCGCCGGCTGCCCAGGCCCAAGGCCGCCGGCGTCCGGGCTCGCTCGGCAGGGTCGGCGCGGTCATTCAAACGTCCCCTGCCGGCGCGGGTTGTCAGGGCCTTCGCCGCCGCTCGAGGGCTGCGGAGCGGGAGCGGTGTCCACCAGCCTGGGCCGCAACAGCGACAGCGCAATCGAGACCAGCAGCGCCAGCGCCACCACCCCCAGGGCTACGGGCGTGGGCACCGGCGCCACGTCGGAGAGCATCATCTTGGCCCCCACGAATGCCAGGATCACCGCCAGGCCGTAGCGCAGGTAGTAGAACAGCGGGAGGACGCCGGCCAGCACGAAATACAGCGACCTGAGGCCCAGGATGGCGAAGATGTTGGACGTAAACACGATGAACGGATCGGTCGTGATGGCCAGGACCGCCGGCACCGAGTCCACGGCAAACACCACATCTGTCGACTCGATCACCGCGAGCACCAGCACCAGAGGGGTGGCAATCCACATCCCGCGGCGTCTCAGAAAGAAGACCGGGCCGTAATACCGCTTGGTCATGGGGAACAGCCGGCGCACCAGCCTGACCACCGGATTCCGCTCTGGATGGATCTCCTGGTCCCGCTGGAACGCGACGTGCACGCCGGTCACGATCAGGAAGGCGCCGAACAGGTACACGATCCAGTGGAACGCGTGAATCAACACCACGCCCGCGGTGATCATGAACGCCCGCATGATCACCGCCCCCACGATGCCCCAAAACAACACCTTGTGCTGGTACACCGCGGGGACGCGGAAGTACGAGAAGATCATCAGGAAAACGAAGACGTTGTCCGCGGACAGCGACCACTCGACCAAGTATCCGGTGAGAAAGGCGACGGCGTGCTCCGGGCCCCGCCAGAAGTACACCACCCACATGAACAGCAACGCCGCCGTGAACCAGGCGGCGGACCAGCCTAACGCCTCGCGGAACTTGATTTCATGGGCCCGGCGGTGGAACACGCCGAGGTCGAGGGCCAGCAACGCGACCACGGCGACGCCAAAGATGAGCCAAAGCATGGACGGCGGGAATGATAACGCGTAAGGGGTGAGGGGTGAGGGGTACCCCTTACCCCTCACCCCTCACCCCTCACGCATTCAACTCAGTCACGGAGCTACCGCGGGGGCGCCCCCCGCTTTTTCGGCCATCTCCGGCCGCCAGCCCCCCTCCGCCCGCGCCACGTACACACATGCGCTCATGTCACCGGCCACGTTCACTGTGGTGCGGGCCATGTCGAGGATCCGGTCCACGCCCAGGATGATCGCGATCCCCTCCGGTGGGACGCCTACCGTTGCCAGCACCAGCATGATGAGCGGCAGCGACCCGCCCGGCACCCCGGCGGCCCCGATCGCTGTGATCACCGAAAGCACGACCACGATCATCTGGGTCCCGAGGCTCAGGTCCACCCCGAACACCTGCGCCAGGAACAGCACCGTCACGCCTTCGTACAGGGCCGTCCCGTTCATGCACATGGTGGAGCCAATGGGCAGCACGAAGCCCGCGATGGTGGGTGAGATGCCCAGCTCCTGCTCCGCCACCGCGAGGTTGGTGGGGAGGGTCGCGCTACTGGAGCTGGTGGAGAAGGCCGTCACGATGCTGTTGCGGATCTTCTTGTAGTAGGTCAACGGGTTCATCCCCCCGAAGATGCGCACCAGGGCCGAGACGCCGAAGACCGCGTGGATGGTGAGTCCCAGCAGCACCACGAACACGTACATCCCGAGCGAGCGCAGGATCTCCCAGCCGAAGCGCGAAGTGGTAAAGAAGATCAGCCCGAAGACGCCGTAGGGGGCCAGCCTCATGGCGAAGCCGATGATCTTGATGACGATTTCGTTCAGTCCTTCGAGCACCCCCAGGAAGGGCTTGGTCTTTTCGCCCGGCAGCAGGGTGAGCGCCGCCCCGAACATGACCGAGACGAAGATGATCGCCAGCATGTCCATGTTGGCGGCCGCCTGCACCGGATTCCGGGGCACGACGTTCACGAAGGTGTTGATGCCGAACCCCACCGCCGCCCCCGACGACAGCCCCTCGGCCTGACCTTTGTAGGTCTCGAAGAGCTGCTGCTGAATCGCCGGGTCGAGCCCCCGGCCGGGGTTCAACAGGTTGACCAGGAGCAGGCCGATGACGGCGGAAATGGTGGTGGACAGGGCAAAGTAGCCAAGCGTCTTGGCTCCCACCTTCCCGATGCGCCGGATGTCGCCCAGGCCCGCGACCCCCAGGGTGAGCGAGGCGAACACCAGAGGGACCACCACCATGAGCAGCATGCGGAGGAACACCTGGCCCACCGGATTCGCCACGTTGGTATTCACCCAATTCAGCCACGCGGCGTCCGCGGCGAGCTGGTTGGCGGACACGCCGGCGACGGCGCCGAGACCCAGCCCAAGCATGATCTTGTTATGGAGCTTCACGGTGCGTTCTCCGTTGTCCGTATATCCGTTGTCCGTCAGACGAACAGCGGTGCCAGGACCAGGGTGACGGTGCTCAACAGTTTGATCAGCACGTGCAATGACGGCCCCGCCGTGTCCTTGAAGGGATCGCCCACGGTGTCGCCCACCACGCCCGCCTTGTGGGCCGGGCTCCCCTTCCCGCCGTACTCACCCGTCTCGATGAACTTCTTGGCGTTGTCCCAGGCGCCGCCGCCGTTGTTGAGCATGGTGGCGACGAGAATGCCGCTGATGGTGCCCACCATCAGGAAGGCCGCGACCGATTCCGCGCCCACGCCGAACAACTTGAACGTCATGCCCACCGCGATGGGCATGCCGACCGCGAGCAGCCCCGGCGCCACCATGGCCTTCAACGCACCGACGGTCACCAGGTCCACGGCCTTGCCGTAGTCCGGCTTGGACGTGCCTTTGAGGATGCCCGGGTCCGCGGCGAACTGCCGGCGCACTTCCTTGATCACCTCCACCGCGGCCTTGGTTACCGCGCTGATGGCCAACGCCGAGAACCAGAAGACCAGCATGGCCCCCAGGAGCCCGGCCACGAAGACTTCCGGCTTGGCGATGTCCACCGCTACGAGCGGCGAGCCCAGCAGGGCCACTTCATCCAGAAACGCCGAGAACAGCAGGAACGCCGCCAGCGCGGCCGAGCCGATGGCGTACCCCTTGGTGAGCGCCTTGGTGGTGTTGCCCACGGCGTCCAGCCGGTCCGTCCGTTTGCGGATGTCTTCCGGCTGCTTCGACATCTCGATGATCCCGCCTGCATTGTCCGTAATGGGGCCGAAGGTGTCCATCGCCAGGATGTAGGCGGCGGTGCCCAGCATCCCCATGGTCGCCACCGCGGTGCCGAACAGCCCCGCGTGCTCCAAGCCGCTGGAGGCGCCCAGTTTGTAGGACGCGATGATGGCCGCGCCAATGGTGAACGTGGGCAAAGCGGTGCACTCCAGCGCCACCGCGAAGCCCGCGATGATGTTGGTCGCCGGGCCGGTCACCGACGCGGCGGCGATGGATTGTACCGGACGGTAGCGGTATTCGGTGTAGTACTGGGTGATGTAGACGAAGGCGATGGAGGTGGCGATCCCGATGACGCCGCACAATGCGAAGTGCCACCAGGCGTCCGGCGCCGTGGTCGGGTTGAGCAGCCAGTAGGTGCCCGCCGCGAACCCGATGGCCGCCAGCACCGCGGTCATCCAGTAGCCGCGGTTCAGGGCGTTCATGGGATCTTCCTCCTCGCGCATCCGCACCATGACCACGCCGACAATCGACGCAATGAGTCCGAAGGCGCGGACCACCAGGGGGAACAGCATGAGGCCTACCACGGCCACCGGGGGGAAGGCTTCGGGGTTCCGGATGCCCAGGGTGGCTCCCAGAATCATGGCCCCGATGTTCTCGGCGGCCGTGGACTCGAACAGGTCGGCGCCGCGGCCGGCGCAGTCGCCCACGTTGTCGCCCACCAGATCCGCGATCACCGCCGGATTCCGAGGGTCGTCCTCGGGTATCCCGGCTTCGACCTTGCCCACCAGGTCGGCGCCCACGTCGGCCGCCTTGGTATAGATCCCGCCGCCCAACTGGGCGAACAGCGCCACGAACGACGCGCCGAACCCGTAGCCCACGATCATCAGGGGGATCTTGGTGGCCTCGAACCCGATCGCGTCCAGCGTGGCGTACAGGCCCGCCACCCCCAGCAGGCTCATGGAGACCACGAACAGCCCGCTCACCGCCCCGCCCCGGAGCGAAATCTGGAGCGCCCGGTTCAGGCTGGAGCGCGCGGCGCTGGCGGTGCGGATGTTGCTCCGGACCGCCACCACCATCCCCACGACGCCCGCCGTGCCGGAGCACAGCGCGCCAAAGAGGAACGACAGCGTGGTGGTCAGGGCCAGCACCGCGGCGCGGGGTTCCTCCCCATGCGGCTCGCGGGCGAAGGCGTACAGCACGTAGATCAGGACGCCCAGCACCACGCTCAGCCACCCGATCGTCTTGTACTGCCGCCGGAGGAAGGCCGCGGCCCCTTCTTGAATGGCGTCGGAGATGACCCGCATCTCCGCCGTCCCGTTGTCCTGCGCGAGCACCCAGCGTGCCAGCCCCACGGCAACGCCCAGGGCGACCACACTAATGCCCAGCACCAAGGCAATCAGCATAACCCAGTGGCTCCTTATGGAATGCGGCGGAAGCGACGAAAAAAGCGCGTTAATATAACCCCCACCCCCACGTGGCGCTTGACACCCTGGGCGGCCGGCCCTAGTCTAGGCCGGCCTGCCAACAAGGCCCTCCCCTTCCCCACACCCAAGAGGGTGGCATGAACCTGTTACGGCGTAAGAGTGTGACCGCGCTCCAGGCCGAGGCGCAGACCGATCACAGCCTCAAGCGGGTGCTGGGCGCGCTCAACCTGACGATGCTCGGCATCGGCGCCATCATCGGGACCGGGATCTTCGTGCTCACCGGCACCGTGGCGGCGCAGAACGCGGGCCCGGCCGTGGTGCTGTCGTTCGTGCTGGCCGGCGTGGCCTCCGTCTTCGCGGCCCTGTGCTACGCAGAGTTCGCCTCCCTGGTACCCATGGCGGGCAGCGCCTATACCTACGGCTACGCCACCCTGGGCGAGTTCTTCGCCTGGGTCATCGGCTGGGACTTGATCCTGGAGTACGCGCTGGGCGCGGTGACCGTGGCGATCGGGTGGTCGGGCTACGTGGTCTCGTTCCTGGCGGACCTCGGGATCCACATCCCGCCCCAGCTCTCCGCGGCCGCGGGCAGCGAGTTGATCGAGGTCACCAGCGGCCACTGGCAGGTGGTCACCCAACAACTGCTGGACGGCCTCGTCGCGAGCGGGGTGGATCCGGCGACGCTGCCGCACGCCGCGGCGCTGTTCAACCTGCCCGCGGTGCTCATCATCGCCATCGTCACCACGTTGCTGATCATCGGGATCAAGGAATCCGCCAACGTCAACAACGTGATCGTGTTCATCAAGGTGGCGGTGGTGATCCTGTTCATCGTGGGCGCGGTCTGGGCCATCAACGCCGCCAACTGGTCGCCCTTCATGCCGGAGAATACCGGAGTCCGGGGAGAATACGGCTGGACCGGCGTCATGACCGGCGCCGGCATCGTGTTCTTCGCGTACATCGGCTTCGACGCGGTGAGCACCGCCGCCCAGGAAGCCAAGAACCCGCAAAAGGACATGCCGATCGGCATTATCGGCTCGCTGTTGATCTGCACGGTGCTGTACATCCTGGTGTCGGCGATCGCCACCGGCGTGGTGCCCTACCGCGAGCTGGACGTGCCGGATCCCATCGCGGTGGCGGCGGACCGGGCGGGGATGGGCTGGATGTCCACGCTCATCAAGCTCGGGGCCATCGCCGGCCTCTCGTCCGTGATCCTGGTGATGCTCCTGGGCCAGTCGCGGATCTTCTGGACCATGTCGCGGGACGGCCTGCTCCCGCAGTTCGTCAACCGGATTCACCCCAAGTTCCAGACCCCGTGGATCACCTCCATCGTCACCGGCCTTGGCGTGGCCTTCTTCTCCGCCATCTTCACGGTGCGCGAAGCCGGCAGCCTGGTGTCCATCGGCACCCTGCTGGCGTTCGTGATCGTGTCGGCCGGCATCCTGGTGCTGCGGGTCCGCGAGCCCAACCTCCCGCGCACGTTCAAGACGCCCTGGGTCTGGTTCGTGGCGCCGATGGGGGCGATCTCGGCCATCTACCTGATGGCCTCGCTTCCCTGGCGCACCTGGGAGCGGCTGCTGATCTGGCTGGTGATCGGACTGGTGATTTACTTCGCCTACGGGGTGCGGAAGAGCAAGCTGGCGAAGGCGCCGGCTGGGGGAGGCTGAACCGATCGGTTCGCCCTCTACTTCACCCGCACCACCCACAGGCGCGGCCGCAGATCGCCGGCCAGGCGGCCGCCTGTAGCACTCTCGGCCCGCACCGACAGCGCGGCGTGCGGGCTTCCAGTACTGATCCGCGTGTAGGCGGTGCCGCCTCCAACGACGCTGCCAGACCGCGCGAAGCTGGCGAACCCGACATCCTGTGGGCTGAGCCGCTGCACCGCCGGGAGCGCCTCGAAGATATCCAGCAGGTCCCAGCTCGGCAGTTGCAGTGCGGGCGCGGCCACCGGGGCGACCCGGCCATCCGCGTATAGGGAGATAGCCCAATCCACCATCAGCCGCCCGAAATCGACCCCGGCCAGCGTCTCCAGCAGGGCGGAGCCATCCTGGGTCGGATCGAGTCCGATCAGAGCCTGCTGGAAGCCGGCATCCCCCCCTTGGTACAGAGCCCCGATCCGATCGCTCACATAGCGGAGGAAGGACCACGCGGCGCCAGGCGCATACGGGCCGGCGCAGGGGATGGACGATCCGCCGAACCCGAAGAGTGAGCACCGCTCCGGCGCATCTCCCACGGTCCCCGACGCTCCATCCCATCCGAACAGATACGACAACCGGTCGAACCGTGGCTGGTAGAATTGCACCGCCTCCGCGTCGGCATTCACCACGCCGGTCCCGTAGTCCCTTCGGAGCGCGTCACCTCGAAGGGCCATGCCCACAATCTCGGTTCCCAACTCGGCCTGCCCCTCCCCCAGCCAGCTCGCCATCGGGATGCCGCCCGCGACCAGCCTCCGACCCAGCTGGATCAGATGCGTCAGATCATGCGCCATGTCGGGAGGAGCGGCCTGCAGCAGGGCTACGACCTGCGAAGCCGAGGGCGCGGCCGGAAGGCCGACGTACACGACTTCGCCGCCGTTGCTCGCGGGGCAAGTCGCGGGATCGACCAGATCCACAGCGCTGGTGAACGAGTTTACCCCCAGCTGCGCCACCGTATTGCTGAAGAGCACCGTGATGCGCCCGTTCTGGTCGAGGTCGGTGGGCAGCCCGAAGTAGGTCGTCGCCACCTCATAAATGGCGCCGCCGAAGGCGGTCACCAAGGTCTGCACCGCATTGGTGATGGCGGCCAGGCTGTCCGGATCCGACGGCAGCGACGCATCGCTCGCGATGACGGCCCTCGGGCCTTCCGCGAGAATAGTGGCGCTGACCGACGTGTACGCGTTGCAGGGATCCGTGTTGATGTTGGGAACCTTGACGGTGATCGCGCCGCCCACGATCCGCGCCGCCCGGGCGATCGCTGCCGCGGCCGGCGCACCACCTGCCACGGGGATCCGGCCACGCGCAAAGAACGACTCCTCCCACGCGCGTAACGCCAGCTCGCGGTGTGCCGTCGAGCCGGCGGCCGACGCGGCGGTGAGCCACGCTGGCGGAGCCACCGGCGCCGGCGGAGGATTGACGCCGTCATCCCCGGTCAGGGTGAACGCCACCTCGCCCTGGAGACGCCGGGTGGCGGTGAGGCCCACCAGGTACTCCTGCGCGCCTCCCGCCGGAAGGAACTGGAGACAATAGTCCGCAGGGTCGGAAAGCACGGCGGTCCCGCCCACAGAGAGCGCCAGCGCGTTCTCGGGATTGACCGTCGCTGTGGTCGTCAGCGTCTGGGCTCCCCGCGCTACCTCGATGGTCCGCGACTGGGCCGGGACGCAGCCAAACGAGGGCACCGTGACCGTGAGGCTGGTTTGGGTCCCCGCCGTCACGGTCGCGGGCATGCCGTCCACCGTCACCGCATTGCCGGACGGATCCGGATCGAATCCCATCCCGTTGACGGTCATGGACCGCCCCGCGACCGGCGGATTGGGCGAGACGCCACCGAACGCGAAGGCGACCGCCGTTGCCGAAAACGATACCGGCGAGCCGGGCAGATCCACGATGGCGCCCACGGTGGAGTCGGGCAGCAGAGCCTGCCCGGCAAGACCGCCGAGCGACGCGCCCAGGGTCCACTGGACCGCGGCGATGCCGTCCAGATCGGTCAGGACCTGGCCGGTGTCCAGACCGTTGTCCAGCGATCCGCTCGACAGGGAGAACCAGAGGGGAACCTCCGGGACGCCATTCCCGTACCGATCCACCACCTTGATGCGGACGGGGGCGGGCAGCGGCAAGGATGCGAGCTCGATTTGCTGGTCGCCGGCTTCCAGGTACATGCTGTCCGGTTCGTCGGCGAAGGCCGACGCGGTCAGCACGGCTAACGCGGTATCGCCGCCGATCACGGAGAGCTCCTGCGTCCCGGCCTCAACGCCCAGCGTCCAGTTCGTCATCACCTGCCCGGCGGCATCCGCCACCGCTTGCGCGGGCGCCGCGGTGCCGCTGCCGCTGGGCTGGAATCTCACCGTCACCCCGGCCGCCAGATGCCCCAGCGCGTCGCGGGCCGTGATCGCGATCGAGGAGTCCAGGGGCATCCCGACCGTCGCGGCCTGAAGGTCCCCCGACGTGGTCTCGAGCGTGGCCGCTCGCTGGCTCACGACGATGGCCGCACTCCCCTTGATCTCGCCCACCGTCGCTCGAATCGCCGTGACGCCGTTCTGCAACGCCGTGACGATGCCATCGGCGTCCACCGACGCGACGTCGGGATCCACCGCCGACCACGACATGCTGGCTCCGCTCACCGCCGCGCCGGCGCCGTCGTACGCTGTGGCCGTGAGCTGAACCGTCTCCTGCAAAGACACCAGCGTATCCAGGACCGGGCTGATCACGATCGAGACGATCTCCCCGGGTACCGGGTCCGTGGCGTCCTTGCCGCACGCCACCATCAACCCGGCCAGCAGGGCAAACCACCGGCGCGCGCTCATGGCTGGGCCTCCCGAATCACACCGAACGCCGTGGGTCTCACACCCGCCGCGTCCTGGGTTCCACTCACCCACACCAACGCGCCGACGGCGGCCTGGAGGCTGGGTGAGGCGTCAAGCAACTGGACCGCTGCCTCACCGAACAGCCAGACCTGGCTGCTCCGGACGGCCACAATGCCGACCCAGCGCGGGTCGGTCAGCGTGGATAGCAGCTCGTAACCGTACACGTCGGTGGCGGTGCCGCTGGTGACACCCCACACCCGAACCGCCGTCCCGGTCAACGGCATGAGATCGGCGCTCGCAGCTCCGGTGAGGCTCCGCAGCGCTCCACTCTCCAGCCGGACGGACACGGACGGCGTGGGCCAGCTACTGGATTCGACCACGCCTTGTATCGTGTCCATCGCGGACGCCGTGCAGTCCGCTCCGAACGGCACCGCGATGGAGGTCGCGTCGGCGTCCAGCGTGACTACGAACGGATTGAGACCGGTCGCACGGCAGTTGCCCGCGAGGTTGGACACCTGGATCACCGAAGGCACCAGGGCGGGCACGTTGGACACGGTTCCGGAGGCGTTGACGGCCATCGCGCCCCGCAACACGCCGTCGAGCTTCAGTTGGTAGCCGTCGGCGTCGGTCCCGGCTCCGGTGGTGGTAGCCGCCACGGTCACCTCACCCGGCGTGTAGGTGTCGGGCAGGAAGCAGGGCGATGCGACCAGCGTCACGCTGCCCACACCGCCAGCGGGCACACTCACATCCACCGGCTCCGGCGCACCGCAGTTGGTGGGTCCTCCGCTGAGCACCAGTTGGTGCCCCCCCTCGCGCAGCCCGGTCAGGGTGTCGCTGGCATTCGGTCCGATCGCTCCCCACGGAACCCCGTCAATGGCGATCTGGTAGTCCTGGGCATAGTCGGGCGTGGTCGAGGCCTGCGTCGTGATCGCGAGATCGCCCAACGGGTCGGTGCCATCGCACACCACGTTGAATTGCACCCGGGTGGTATCCGACTGGATGAACTTGATCGCCTGATGGAGCCACACGGCATCCCGCACCGGCCCGCCGGTGACGGCGCAGTTGTCGGACACGCCGCTGAGCGTCACCGTGTACCGCCCAATGAGCAACTTGCAGTTGGCCGTGATGGCATAGGTCGGTACGCCCACCCCCGCCGCCCGCAGGCCCGCCACCGCCGAGGCCCATACCGGGTTGCCGAAGAACAGCGCATCCGAGTACCAGACCACGCACGGGCCGAATCCGGGGCTGAACACGACCGAGTCCGTCGCCCCGAGCGGCAGGTCCAGCGGTTCCCCGTGATCGCGGGCCTTGCCCAGTCGCGTGGCCCCCTCCTCGATCACCCGCGGCAACGTGTCGTACCGGGCAACCGTCACCTGATAGCCGTCGGGATCGGGGTTGGCGCCGGTGGTGGAAGCGCTGACGAACAGATGGCCCCGCCCCCACAGGTCGCCGAGGGAAACCCGGCTCCATTCCCAGGTCTTTTCCCACTTGCGAGGTACCTGCGGCAGGATCCACCCGGTGAACGGGATCGTGACCCCGGCCTCCAGGGTGAAGTCGTAGGCGCCGTCAATGTCCAGATTCCAGTTGTCCACCAGGGGGTCGGCGGGATTGAGGTTCTGGCGGTTCCACACCGCCTCCTCGAAAATCGAGATCGCCGCCTTCGCCTTGGCCCCGATGGCGATGTCGAACAGACCGTTGGGCGCGGGGTTCGGCCCCGAGGCGGTGGACGGCTGGGCCGCGACGGTCTTGGGTTTCTCTTCTTCGCACGACCAGATGGCGACGCACAGCTCGGCGGCGGCCTCGACGGGAACGGACACGCGCACCAGGATCGAGTCTGGACGGTCGAGCCCGACGATCTGCGCGTGCTGGTTCTTGTAGGTCACCTGCACGTCGCCGTCCCAGCCGGCCTCCGGGGTCCAGGTCTGTCCCGCCTTCACGCTGTCCTCGAAGGTCACCAGGACGGTCGCGCCGGTGTTCTTGAGCGAGACCGACAGTCCCACGAACAAGCCGATCGAGGCCTTCGCCTTGAAGTCGTTGCCGATGACATAGGCGGCGCTGGCCGAGAGACTCGGGATGCCGATCTTGAGCCCCAGGGTGCCGTCGCCCTGCACCTGGATGATGATGTCGCCCTTGATGAACGGGCGGATTTCCGAATTGGCCTTGGTGAACGAGGGGAGCGTGATGGTGGGCAGCTCACCCCAATCCGAGACGCTGCACTTCACATAGACCGGCGGTGACCAGTACGGGGTCCATCCAACCCAGTACCAGTATCCCGCTTTGGTGCGCACCGGCAGGCCGGGGACGCAGACCCGCACCGGCGGCAGCGAGGCTTCGGGCAGGGCCGGGACGTATTGACGGATCCAGTCGATGAAGGCCGCGCCCGTGGGGGTCGTTAGGCATCCCAGGTAGGCGGCCAGGTAGCACGGATAGAACCTCGGGACCCGGCCGCCGGAGATACCGCCGGGATCCACCGTCATGTCAATGTCCATGTCTCCCGTGACGGCGAGGTGGCCCCCCAGGATGTTGAGGGAGTCGATGGTCCCGGCCACTTTCACCGTGACGCCGGCTCCTGCCTCGAAGTCCCGCTCCTTGCCGCACACGTCGGGCGGATGGTCGCCCGGAAGTGCGGCCAGGAGATCCTCGATCCACTTGCAGACATCGGTCCGCGGGAAGGTGGTCTCGAGCGGCGGCAGGGGAACGGTGGCCGGGCCGATCGAGATGGGCGCCAGGGACAGGCCGTTGTAGGTCTGGGCCGGGCCCGATCCGGGCGAGAGGGGCATCGTGATCCCAACGGTCCCGCCGTTAATGACGTCGCTCCAATAGGCGGGCCCGGTCTCGAGCACCAGCTCATCCCCGACGATCTGACTGGACAACACCCGACGGACGAACGCCTCCCCGTCCGAGCCGACCAGGAAGTCATCACGCTCGATCGTCTCCGGCGGCTGGTCCCCAATGCGATACCGATACCGGCCGGCGGAACGGTCCTCCGACGTGGAAACCAGCTCGAACTGGGCAGGGTCCATGAGCCGTGCCCGGTCCGAAAACAGCTGCCCCTGGCCCTGACGTGCGGGAACGGATGGGTCTCCCGGCATCGCCGGGTCCATCGGTTGCTCGCGGGGAGACGTCAGGGGATCGCCGCACGCCGCGACCAGGAGCAGGGCGGCCACGCGGCCGGCGAGTCTTCGTCCTCGCGAAACGGGGAATGTCGGCCTCATGGACAAGCTCCTTCACAGAGCGATCGGGTCTGGACCCCGCCTCGAAATGCGGGCGGCCAACTGGGGATTCGTTTTGAACGAGCCGTCCGGCGTTCGTGTTGCCGGGAGGGAGGCTCCGGGGCAATATTGAGTCCCCCGGTCAACGCTCGGTCTAGGGCGAGTCAAGGCCGAGGGCTAAACCACGACATGTTCACGCTTTCGCTGCTCGGAAGTGCCCGAATCGAAGGGCCAGGGGGTCGTCTCACCGGTGAGGCCGTCCAGCGCCACCGGCTTGCCCTTCTGGCCCTCCTCGCGACCGCCCGGGACGGCACCCTGCCACGTGAGAAGCTCATGGCGCTGCTGTGGCCCCGTCAGCGTGCCCCGGAGGCCCGGCACCTGCTCAACGTGTCGGTCCACGTGTTGCGCAAAGCGCTCGGCGAGCACGCGCTTCGCACCGAGGGGGGCGACCTCTCGCTGGACGCCACGGTCCTGGCGCACGATGTCGGCCGGTTCCGTGCGGCGATCGCATCCGGCGACGTCCGGAGTGCCACGGAGCTGTACGGCGGGCCGTTCCTCGACGGCTTCTTCCTCGACGACTCGCCGGAATTCGACCGTTGGCAAGAGGCAGAACGCGCCCGCCTCGCCACCGAGTTGGAGTCGGCCCTGGAGGCGCGGGCCGAGGCCGCGGAGCAGGGAGGCGACTGGCGGGAGGCGGTGCTGTGCTGGCGTCGGTTGTCGCAGCACGCGCCGGAGCACGCCGGCGTCACGATGCGGCTCATGAGGGCGTTGGCAGCCACCGGCGACCGGGGCGCCGCCTTAGAGGCCGCGGACAGTCATGTCGCCCACCTGGCCAGCGAATTCGAGGCCGAGCCGAGCCCCGAGGTGATGGATCTGGCCGAGCAGATCCGCGGGCGGCCCACTCCATCCGGCGCTCGCCGAGACGAGGCCCGGACGCCGCCCGCGGCGGTGCCCGGCATCCGGCAACTCGAGACCGTAGGTACGTTGCGCCACCTCCGCCGCGCACGGCTTGGCTGGGCGCTGCTGGGCGCCGGGGTGCTGGCCGCCGGCGTCGCGGCCTTGGGACTACGTCCCCGGGGCGTCGATCCGGCATCCGTGGCGGTGTTGCCGTTCGCGGACCTGAGCCCTCACGGGGATCAAGCCTACCTCAGCGACGGCCTCACGGAAGAGCTGCTCAACGCCCTCGCGCGCATCCCGGGCCTCCGCGTGGCGGCGCGATCGTCATCGTTCCAATTCCGCGAGCGCGGCGTGGACGTCCGTGACGTGGGCCGCCGCCTGGCCGTGGCAGCCGTGGTCGAGGGCAGCGTGCGTCTCGACGGCGACCAGTTACGGGTGACGGCCCAACTGATCGAAACCCGGCGGGGCTACCATCTGTGGTCCGAGCAGTACGACCGAAGCATGGCGGACGTCTTCTCCGTGCAGGAGGATATCGCGCGGATGGTCGCCTCCAGATTGAGCGAGACGCTGGTGCGCGGGCTGCCCGACACCCTGGTGGCGCGCGCGACGGCCAGCCCCGCGGCCTACGAGCTGTACCTGCGTGGACGCCACGAATGGAACAGCCGGACCCGGAGGGGCATGTGGGAGGCGCTGCGCGCCTTCCAGCAGGCGATCGCCATCGACCCGGGGTACGCCGCCGCCTACGCCGGATTGTCCGACACCTGGCAACTGCTCCCCGACTACGGCGACGTGCCGGCCAGCGAGGGGCTGGCGCAGGCCAAGACCAGCGCGCTGCGGGCCATCGCGCTCGACAGCACCCTCGCCGCCGCCTATGCCTCGCTCGGCGCCGTCCTGGACGACTACGATCGCGACCGGCCCGGCGCCGAGCGGGCGTACCGGCGGGCGATCGCCCTGAACCCTGCGTACGCCACGGCGCGCCAGTGGCTCGCCATCCACCTGGCTGACGACGGGCGCTTCGAGGAGGCCCTCGAGGAGATCGAGCGGGCCCGGAGGCTGGATCCGCTGTCCTTGATCATCAACACCGCGGCCGGCGCGGTTACCTACTTCGCCCGGGATTACCAGCGCGCGGTCGCCGAGTACCGGGCCGTCGTGGAGCAGTCTGCCGATTTCGCCATCGCGTGGGCGCTGATGGGGCGGGCGCAGCTGGTCGCGGGCCGGGTGGAGCCCGCGGTGGAGGCGCTCGAGCGATCGATCGAGCTATCCGGCGGCGACCCGAGCTACCGGGCGGTGTACGCCGCCGCGCTGGCCGCGGCGGGGCGGCGCGACGAAGCCCGTGCCTTGGCGGACGAAGTGGCCGGGGTCTCGCAGGGGGGATACGTGCCGTTCTGCGAGGTGGCGAGCGCCTACCTGTACCTGGGCGATGACGAGAAAGCTCTCGGCCTCTTCGAGCGCGGGTTCGAGCAGCGGGACCCGGCCATCAAACACCTGAACGTCGAACCGCTGTACGACTCGATCCGGCAGCACCCCCGGTTTCGCGAGCTCCTTATGCGGGCGGGGCTCATCCCGAGCGGGGTCTGAGCGCCGTCCTACGACGGGGTGATGACCTCAGGTCCTCCTTTCTCCTCTTCTTCCAGCTCGTGCAACAGCGTGTTCACCGTCTGCTGCACCAGCTTCTCGACCTTCACGCCCTGACGCGCCGCTTCGCCTTCGTACGCGACGTACGTCTCGTCGCTCAGCTCGGCCCACACCTTGAGCTTATGCATCCCGCCTCCCCGCCGGACCCTGGCGGGCCGGCACGGCCTTGTGGCCGTAGCAGAGAATGCCGCCTTTCCCTTCTTTCCGGATGCGCCTGAACTCCAGCGCCACTTCCATTCCGGGAGCGACGTCGTTGGGATCGCAATCGGCCACCTGCACCATGAGCCGCCCGCCCTCCGGCGTCTCGATCACGGCCATGGCGTAGGGCGCCTCCATCTGGAACTCGGCGGGCGCCACGTGAATCACGGTGGACGTCACCACCGTGCCCCGGCGCGACAGCGTCATGGGCTCGAAGCGCTCGCCGCGACACGCCGGGCAGATGCGGCGTGCCGGATAGACCACCGCCCCGCAGCCCGCGCAGCGCCCCGCCTCGAGCCGATAACGGGCCGGCACCTCGCGCCGGTATCGTGGACTGGGCATGGTTCAACCCCTCTCGAAGATGTGCACCACCGAGCTGCCGCCCGAGCCGCCCATGTTCTGGGTGAGGCCCACGGCGGCGTCCTTCACCTGCCGCTCGCCCGCCTCCCCGCGGAGCTGCTCGAAGATCTCAATCACCTGCGCGATGCCCGTGGCCCCCACGGGATGGCCCTTGGACTTGAGCCCGCCGCTGGGATTCACGGGAAGCCGCCCGCCCAGCGCCGTCTCCCCGGTTCGCGCCGCCTCGCCACCTCGGCCCCGCTCGGCGAAACACAGCGCCTCGAGTACGCAGATCTCCGCAATGGAGAAGCAGTCGTGCACCTCCGCCACGTCAATGTCGGCGGGGCCCAGGCCGGCCATGTGGTAGGCCCGGCTGGCGGAGAGACTCACGGCGTCCAGGAACGCCGGATCGCGCCGCTCCGCCAGCGCCATCGAGGAGGTGGCCAGACCGCTGGCCCGGATCTCCACCGGCCGGTCCGTGAACTCGCTGGCTCGCTCCAACGGGCAGAGCAGTACCGCGGCGGCGCCGTCGCTTACGGGTGAGCAGTGCAGCAACCGCAGGGGATCCGCCACCAGCGACGAGGCCATCACCTGCTCCAACGTGACTTCTTGCCGGAACTGCGCCTTGGGGTTGAGAGCGCCGTGCCGGTGGTTCTTGACGGACACCGCGGCCAGGTCCTCCAGCGTGGTCCCGTGCGTCGCCATGTGCGCCCGGGCGATCATGGCGTAGAGACCCGGGAAGGTGATGCCGTGATAGACCTCGGCCTCTTGATCCGCGGCCGTGGCCAGCACGTTGGTCACGTCGCCGCCGTCGTTCATCTTCTCGACACCGGCCGCCAGCACCAGATCGCTCATGCCCGATGCGACCTCGAGAAAGGCCGAGCGCAAGGCCACGCCCCCGGAGGCGCAGGCGGACTCCACCCGCGTGATCGGCACGCCGCGAAGGCCCAGATGGTCGGCCAACAGGGGGCCTAAGTGCTCCTGGCCCACGAACTGGCCGCCTGACATGTTGCCCACGTACACCGCGTCCACCGTGTCGGCCTCGGCCCGGCGCAGCGCCTCCAGCGCGGCCTCGACGAACAGGTCCTTGAGGCTGTGCTGCCACAGCTCCCCAAACGGCGTCATGCCCGCCGAAACGATCGCGACCTCTCGCATCGACAACCCTCCGCTCACTCGTTCAGCAGGATTTTTCCCCGGTACGTGGCGTACTGGCCGTAGGTGAGGTAGCGGCGACGGCCATCGAGCATCGAGCGGACCGTGGGCGCGCGGCCCCGGCGCTCGGGCAAATGCTCCGTGGCCCGGAGCACGAACGAATCACTCCCCGCGCCGGATCCGAACGACGTGATCAGGATCAGATCGTCCGGGTCGGCCACGTCGAGAATCGCGGCCAGGCCGGTGGGCGATGATCCCGAGTAGGTGTTCCCCATGGTGGAAACGATCCATCCGGTCTCCAGCTGCTTCTTGGTAAACCCCAGGTCCACGCCCACGGAGAGCGGAAACTTCCCGTTGGGCATGTGGAACACCGCGTACCGGAAATCGGCGGGCTTGAGGCCGGTGCGCTCGAGGATCGCCCTGGTGGCCGCCGTAACATGCTTGAAGTAGGCGGGCTCGCCGGTGAAGCGGCCGGTGTGGCGGGGGTAGAACTCGCCCTCGCGTCGCCAGAAATCCGGCGTGTCCGTGGTGTAACTGTACGTCTCCACCACCTGGACCAGCACGTGCTGCGTGCCGAACAGGTACGCGGCGCCGCCCGCCGACGCCGAGTATTCGAGGGCGTCGTTGGGCGCGCCCTGCGAGGTGTCGGCGCCGATACCCATGGCGTACTGCACCCGCCCGGATTCCACCAGCGACAGGGCCACGAACATGGCCTCGGTGCCGGCCTTGCAGGCGAACTCGAAATCGGCCACGTGCAGGTCGGGACCCAGGCCCAGCGCCTCCGCCACCACCGTGCCGCTGGGCTTCACGGCGTAGGGATGCGACTCGGAGCCGATGTACAGCGCACCCACCAGCCGCGGGTCTATCCCGGCCCGCTCCAGCGCCGCGCGGCCGGCCTCGACCGAGATGGTGATGGTGTCTTCGTCGAGCCCGGGGACGGACTTCTCCTCAAGCATCAAGCCTCGGCGGATGGCCGCCGGGTCCTTGCCCCACTGTCGCGCGATTTCCTCTGCTTTGATCCGATTGCGGGGGATGAACGCGCCGTACCCCACGATCCCGGCCATGCGGGCACCTCGACAACACAGGGTGAGTCGTTGCGTGGCCGCCCTGCGGAGACCACGAAGACAAAGCAGGGGGCGGCAGGCTGAAGAGGGAGTGAAACGCGTCTTAACGTGAGACGGCAGGGTTCAGCATTACCAGCGTGGCGTTGAACGCCTCAAGGTCCTCTTGCCCTTCCCCCGGGAACGCGCAACATATCGAGCATGAAGATCCTCTGGCCCGCGCTCGGCGTGCTCCTGTTGGCAGCCTGCGCGCCCGCCTTCCGCGAGGCCCCGCCAACGCCCGCCATGGCGCTGTACGCGGGCTTCGCCGCAAGCGTGGGGGCGGACGTCGCCAGCACAGTGCGCTTTCGGGCCGTCTGCCCCACTTGCTACGAGACCAACGTCCTCATGCACCCGTTGGTGGAGGCGGGCCCGGGCCCCGTGATCGCCGCGAGCACGCTGCTCGCTGGTGGCACGGTCTGGCTGTCCGAGTACCTGCGGCGGCAGCCCGAGACCGAGCGGGTCTGGTGGCTGGTGCCCGCGTTGAGCACTGTGGGGCATTTCTTCGCTGCCTGGCAGAACCCGCGCTAGTTCCGCGAAGGACCTACCTCCCCGCTGTCACCGGGTCCGCTCCCCCGCCAACCTCGCCATGCGTTGCTTCACGTCCTGCACCACCGGTTGGAGCCCGGGATCGGCGTCCTGCCACAACTCCACGAATCGGCCGTAGTACTCCAGCGCCTTGTCGCGGTCGCCGTTGGCTTCGCGTAGCTCGCCGAGTCGCCGCAGCGTGCGGGCAAGCCAGGTGGCGTCGGTGCCCAGCCGGGCGCCCGATGCCTCGAGGTACCGCTCCCAATACGCCAAGGCGGAGTCGGCATTGCCCGCCCGGTCGTAGGCGTCGCCAAGATCCACCAGACCGCAGAACCCGCACTCACGGTTGTCTGCCCGCATGGCTCGCCGCAACTCCACGGCCTCTGCGGGGCGCCCTTCGGCGATCGCAATCCCCGCCTCGGCGGCGCGGAACCCGTTGCGGGCGGCGGGCAGATCGAGCGTGCGCTGGTCCAGGAGCCCTCGGTACTCGTCCACGAGCTGCCGGGCCCGCTGGGGCCGCCCGACCTGAGCGAACAGCCCAATGAACTGCGGATACCGGCGGTTCAAGGGGGCCACGTTGGCCGTGAAGCGCCGGTTTCGTTGCCATAGCGCCTCAACCTGCAACGCGAACCGGGAGGGATCCTCGGCGAACCAGATCTGCCGGTTCACCTGGTCCAGCGCGATCCGGAAGTCGCGGTCCTCGGGGCTCACGTCGAAACGCGGCGCGTTGGTCCGGATCGCTTGCTCCCGTAACCGGTCCGCCTCGCGCAGCTGGCCCTGGAGCCGCGCCACGTCCGCCCGGATGTTCAGCGACCACACGTCGAGTGTGGCGTACTTCGACGGAGCTTCCTCCGCGAGGCGGATCACTTCGTCCCAGTTCATCCGATCACCGGCGAGCGCCGCGCGGACCTGTACGGTCCCAGGGTTGCCTGGGAACTGGGTCACAAACTGCTCGAGGACGGTATCGGCCGCGGCCAACAGGCCGCGAGTCCTCAAGCTGCCAAGGAGGTTCCCATAGGTAGTCCCCGCCGCTTGACCCGTCGCTACCGCCCGGCGATAGGCCTCGTCACGTTCCGCGAATCGCCCCAGGGCGCCATACGTGACGGCGATGTTGTTGAGAGCCGTCGCGTCGTCCGGATACTTCTCCAGCAGCGCCAGGTAGGAGGTGATGGCTCGCTCGCGATCCTCCATGGCGTTCGCCCAATAGATCGCTTCGACGTGGTAGCGTTCCCGCTCCGAGAGGCGCTCCCGAAGCGCATAGGCTCGCCGGAGGGCGGCGACGCCTTCATCCCGCATCTCGGTGACCAGCTGCGCATTGGACGACATGTACGCTCCCATACGCCGCCACGCCATGGCAAACAGGGAGTCCCGCGCCACGGCCTCTTTCAGCAACGCGACGGAACGGCGGTAGTCGTTGCGGTTGGCCATTTCGGTGGCCTGCGCGTACAGCCGGAGGGCTTCCAGCGACGTCGTCGTGAGGCGCTCCAGCGGCGGGTCCGACCGCAGCGTCCGGAGCGACTCCCCGATCCGCTCCCGGAGTTTGCCGGACAGCCGGTCCACCGCGGTGATCAGCTCGCCCGGGCTGGCCGCCGTCTCGCGCTCCGAGACCAGGGCGTCCCCGGTGGCGCCGGCCACGACCCGCGCCGACACGACATAGCCCGTTGCGACCGGTCGCACGTCCCCCGTCACATACGCCTTGATCCCTTCGCGAGCCGCGATTTCCGCCGCCAGCTCCGGCGTCAGCCGGGCCTCGCGGTCGCGCGACATCCGCTCGAGAACCTCGCCGACCTGGCCCGGCTCAAGCAAGCTCAGCACCCGCGACTGCCCCAGGTCAATGCGCAGGAGCTCGGTGACGGATTCGCCCACGGTCGTGTCGAGCGTGAAGTTCTCGAAGTCGGCCAGCAGCAGGCGGTCCCGCGCCCCGAGCTTCCCGGACGACACCAGCGTCGCCGCGGGCCCAATGCCGAGGACCCGCATTCCCATGTAGCCCGTGGCGAGGAGCCCCAGGCCGGCGAACGCCACACCCCCGCCGGTTAGCGCCTTCCGCCAGGTGAAGTGCCGGTCCAACCCCACGGGCGTCGTGAACTGGACCCCGGTCATGGTGGCGACCGCCCGCTGCCGCTCCCGCCGCCCCGTGAGCAGCACGATCGGCAAGCCCACTGCCAATAGCCCGATCGCTCCCCAGAACACCCAATCCGGGAGACCAATCAATTGGACCGCGGCATACACGATCGCCAGCACGCCGACCGACGCGAGGCCGAAGAGCGCTGCCACCCGCACCGGATGTGCCTTCCGCGCCGCTTCCGCCGCGACGGCCAGGACCGGCTGGGTGCCCGTGGGCGTCATGCCCCCCGTCGGCGTCAGCAGCGCGTCCAGATGGGGAATCAGCTCGTCCGCCTTCTGCCAGCGATCCGCCGCCTTCTTCTCCAAACACCGCATGATCACCGCGTTCAGCGACTCCGGCACCGTGGTCCGATGCCGGGTCGCCGGCTCCGGCGCCTCCGTCACATGCATCGAGAGCACCGCCTGCGCGTTCGGCCCGCTGAACGGCGGCCGCCCGCACAGCATCTCATAGGCCATCGCGCCCAATGCGTAGATGTCCGCCCGGTGGTCCACGTTGGGATCGGCCACGGCTTGCTCCGGCGCCATGTACGCCGGCGTACCGAGGGCGACGCCCAGCGACGTCAGCGACGACGCCCCGGTGGAGGCGCTGACCGCCTTGGCCACCCCGAAGTCCGTGACCACGGCGTGCCCTTCCGAGAGCAGCACGTTGTCCGGCTTGATGTCCCGGTGCACCACCCCGTTGCGGTGCGCGTAGGCCAGCGCGTCGGCCACCTCCTTGAGGATCCGCACCGCCTCGCCCACCGGCAGCTCACCCTGCTTGGCCAGCCGCGCCCGCAGCGACTCGCCCCTGATGAACGGCATCACGTAATAGAGCAGGTCGCCGGAGGCCCCGGTCGTCAACAGCGGGACGACGTGGGGGTGTTGCAGGTTGGCCGCCAGTTGAATTTCCCGCTCGAAACGCTCGACGTTGACGCCGGCCGCCATCTCCGGCGGCAGGACCTTGATCACCACCTTCCGCCCCAGCCGCACCTCCTCGGCCAGGAACACGCGGCTCATCCCGCCTCCGCCCAACTCCTTCTCGACCCGGTACGCCTGGCCCAGCGCCCCCTGGAGGCGCGTCTGGAGGTCGGAGTCCTGACCCTTCCCTTTGCCCCGCTCGCCCTTCCCCCTCATGGCCGTTCCCCCGCCAGCCTCGCCATCCGCTGCTTCACGTCTTGCACCAGCGGCTGGAGCTCAGCCTCCGCGCCGTTCCACAGGTCCACGAAATCCCCGTAGTAACGCAACGCCCGTTCCCGGTCGCCCTTCAAATCGTACAGCTCGCCCAAGCGGCGATAGGCCGTGGGGAGCTCGGACCGCGCCAAGAAGGGGAAGCGAACGGGGAGATCCGCGTAGCGTTGCCAGTAGGCGAGCGAGGAGTCCGGATGGTTCGCCACGTCGTAGGCCCAGCCGAGCAGGGCCACCCCGCACTGATCACAGTCGCCGGCGGCTGCCGTGCGGTGCAGCACCGAGAGCGCCTCCTCGGTCCGACCCTCGGCCAGGCTCGCGATGCCCGCCGCTTCGTCCACGTCCCGCTGGAAATCCCGGCCCACCTCCGCCACGCCGGACCGGCGGAAGGCCTCGGCCCAGCGCCGCGCGCCGGCGGCGTCGCCGGCGAGCGCATGGACCCAAACCAGGAGCCAGTACGGTCGATCCAGCGCCGGCAGATTCTCCATGGGCGTCTCGCGCAAGGCGGCCCCGACGTCGCGCAGGGCCCGGGCGCGATCGCCCCGTACCCTGAGCTCCGCCGCCGTCCACGCGATCGTCGCCTCGAGTTGCTGGCCTCGCGAGCCGCGTTGCGCCCGCGCCAGCTGGGCGTCGCTCACGTGCGGGCGAGCCTCGGTGGGCCGGCCGCGAATCAGTGCCACGTCCGCAAACCGCTGGCTGGTCTCCGCCCGGTACGACAGGTTGCCGCGCTGCGCCTCGCGCAGCTGCTCGGAGTACACCACGGCCGAGTCATACAGCCCGCGGGCGAAGGCCGAATTGGAATGCATTTCCAGGACGCGCGGATGACCGGGGTAACGTGCCTCGAGCCGGTTCCCGATCGCACCGGCCTCGTCGAACCGCCCCTGCTGGGCATAGGCGAAGGCCAGGTTGCTGTAGTACAGCGCCACGCTGGAGTCCTGGCCCAGGGCGCGCGCGTAGTACTCCCCCGCCGCCGCGTAGTCGCTCAACTGTCCGTACAGCACCCCCGTGTTGTTCAGCGCGATCCCGTCGTCCGGATAGCGATCGAGGAGCGTGCGGTAGGCCGCGATCGCTTTTTCCCGCTCCCCGGTCACGCGGGTGAAGTAGATCCCGGCCGCGTAGGCCGCTTCCCGGTCGGTCAGACGGTCGCGGTGCTGGTAGGCCTTGGTGAGGGCCTGAGTGGCTCGCGTTCGTTGTTCGAAGTTGTTGCCCAGCATCGTCCCGAGCTTGCGGTAGGCCATGGCGAACACCGTATCCGCCGCAATCGCCTCCTCCAGCAGCGCCACCGCCCGGTCCTCGTCGCCGGCGTTCTCCGCCGCCAACCCCTGGGTATAGAGCCGAAGGGCCGAAAGGGACGCCGTGGTCACGCGGTCCAGCGGCGGGGTCCGCCGGATGGTGCGCAGCGACTCGCCGAAGCGCTCCCGGATCTTCTCCGCCAGCCGCTCGACCGCGGTAAACAGCTCACCGGCGTCCCCGGCGGCGGCCTGCTGGGCTGTGAGCGTGGCGCCGGACGCCGACACCATCTGCGCCGTGAGCGCGTAGCCCGTTCCGACCGGCACGATCTCTCCCACGATCACCGCCCGGAGACCTTCCCGCTCGGCCATCTCCAGCGCCAGCGCCCGGTCCACCCGCGTGCCGGGCGCACGCTGCATACGGCTGAGGATGGCCGCCACGCGCGTCTGGTCCACCAGCCGGATGACCGGCGACTGCGTGAGGCCGACCCGGAACAGCTCCGTGACGGTGGGACCGAGCGTGGTGTCGCCCGTGCGGTTCTCGAACGAGGCGACGATCACCGCGTCACGCTCGTCCAACACGCCGGAGGCGACCAGCGTCCCCACGGGTCCGATGCCGAGGGCCCGCATGGCCATGTACGCCGCCGCTATGACGCCGAGCCCGGCGAACGCCAGGCCGCCGCCCAGCAGCGCCCTTCTCCACGTCAGGTGCTGCCCCAGACCGCGTGGCGGCCGGGTCGAGTGCTCGCCGGTGATGCGGATCAGCGCGCGCTGCCGCTCGTGGTGCCCCGTGAGCAGCATGATCGGCAACCCGATGGCCAGCAGGGCGATGGCGCCGAGGAAGACCCAATCGGGCAGGCCAATCGCCTGGACCACGGCGAACACGACGAGCAGCACCACCGTGGATGACGCGGCGAACAGGGCGGCCACGCGAAGCGGATGCGCCCGCTCGATCGCCGCCGCCGTCCCCGACGAGATCACCGGCAGCGTCCCCACCGGGGTGGTCCCGCCGGTAGGCGTCAGCATCCCCTCGAGCTGCGCCACCAGGTCCTCGGCCCGTTGCCAGCGGTCCGCCGGCTTCTTTTCCAGGCACCGCATGATCAGCCCGTTGAGCGCGTCCGGCACCGCGGTCCGATGCTTGGTCACCGGCTCAGGGACGTCGGTCAGGTGCGCCGCCAGCACCGCTTGCGGCGTGACCCCGGGGAACGGGGGCCGCCCGCACAGCATTTCGTAGGCGGTCGCCCCCGCGGCGTAGAGGTCGGCGCGGTGATCAATGTGCGGGTCCGCCGCGGCTTGCTCCGGCGCCATGTAGAGCGGCGTGCCCAGGGCCACGCCCATCGAGGTGAGGGTCTGGCGCCGGGTCGCGTCCGCCACCGCTTTGGCGACGCCGAAGTCCGTCACCAGTGCATGCTTCCCGGAGAGCAGCACGTTGTCCGGCTTGATGTCGCGGTGCACCACCTGCTGGCCGTGCGCGTAGGCCAGCGCGTCCAGCACATCCCGCAGAATCCGCAGCGCTTCCGGCACCGGCAGCTCACCCTCGCGCCCCAGCTTGGCCCGCAACGACTCGCCCTCGATGAACGGCATCACGTAGTAGAGCAGATCGTCCGACGACCCCGCCGTGAGCAGCGGCACGATGTGCGGATGCTGGAGCTTGGCCGCGAGCTGGATCTCCCGCTCGAACCGGTCCACGCTCACGCCCATGGACATCTCCGGCGGCAGGACCTTCACCACCACCTTCCGCCCCAGCCGCACCTCCTCGGCCAGGAACACGCGGCTCATCCCACCCCCGCCGAGTTCCTTCTCGACGCGGTAGCCAGAGCCCAGCGCGGCCTGTAAACGGTCTGTAAGTTCGGGCACGGAGGGTCCCCCAAAGGCAGCCCTCAAGCTACGCCCCCACCCGTCGCCGGACTAGAGCCGTGCCGCCCCGGGAAACCGGCCCGTCCAGGGCGACGTAGGGTTCTTTATCATGACCGGCCTCACTCAGGACCTCCGCTACGCGTTCCGGTTTCTGACCAAACGGCCCGGGCTCACCACGCTCGCCGTCCTCTGTCTCGCCATTGGGATCGGCGCCAACACCGCCATCTTCAGCCCGGTGGACGTCTTCATGCTGCGCCCCCTGCCGTACCCGGAGGCGGAACGGCTGGTGATCATGACCACTGTGGACCAGAACCGGGGCGGCATGGAACTCTCGTATTCCCTCCCGGACCTGCTCGACACCCGCGCCCAAGCCAAGACACTCGACATCGCCGCGTACACCGGCCGGAGCCTCAACCTGTCCGGCCGCGACGAACCGGAGCGCCTGATCGGCCAGGTGGTCACCGCCAACTTCTTCCGGGTCCTCGGCGTCCAGCCCGCGCTAGGCCGCGACTTCCTGCCCGCCGAGGAGCACCCCGCCACCGACCGGCCGGCGATCATGAGCCACGGGCTCTGGCAGCGCCGGTTCGACTCGGATTCGCGGGTGCTGGGGCAGGCCATCAGGCTCGACGGGTCGTCATACACGGTCGTGGGCGTGGCCCCCGCCACGTTCGGGTTCCCCGACCCCTCCGCTGATGTCTGGATCCCGGTGGTGGCGGATGGCAATGCGCCGCGCGGCGCCCACTATCTCCAGACCATCGCCCGCCTGAAACCCGGAGCCACGCTGGAAACGGCGCGCGCCGAGCTCAGTACCATCGCGCGGCGTCTGGAGAACACCTACCCCGAGTCTAACCGGGGCTTCGGAGCCCGGCTCACGTCCGTGCGGGACGAGCTGTACGGCCCGCAGTTCCGTTACGGCTCGGGGATCTCCAGTGTGGCGGTGTTCTTCCTCCTGCTGATCACCGCCGCCAACGTGGCCAATCTGTTGCTCGCCCACGCGGCCAGCCGCGAGCGCGAAATCGCCATCCGGACCGCGCTGGGCGCCGGCCGAGGGCGCATCGTTCGCCAATTGCTATTCGAGAGTTTGCTGCTGGGCGCCGGCGGCGGCGTATTGGGTTTGGGATTCGCCTACCTCGGCATCAAGGGCCTTTTCACCATCATGCCGTCCTGGTTCCCGGGCGTGGAACGCATCGGGCTCGACGCCCGGGTGCTGGGATTCGCCGCCGCGGTCTCGCTCTTGGCCGCGTTCGTGGCCGGCCTGGGACCCGCCCTGCAGGCCGGCCGGCAGAACGTGCGCGAGTCGTTGCAGGAGAGCGGCCGAGGCTCCAGCCTGGGGCGCCGTCGCGGCCGGTTGCGGGGGGTATTCGTGGTGTCCGAGGTAGCGCTCGCCATCGCCCTGCTGGCCGGCGCGGGCCTCCTGGTCAAAGGGTTCGACCGGCTTCAGTCGGCGCCGCTGGGATTCGACACCGACGACGTGCTCACCCTCCGGACCACGCTTCCCACCGGCACGTACTCCGACCCCGCCGGCCAATGGCGGTTCACGGAGCAGGTGGTGCGGCGCCTGGGAGAGTTGCCCGGCGTGGTGAGCGCGGGCGCCACATCGATCCTGCCTACGACCGGCAATACCGCCACGTATTACCACGTCGAAGGCGAGGATGCATCCGACGGCGAGCGCCAAGTGGTGAGCTACCGCTCCGTGACCGCGGACTACCTCGCCACCGTCGGCATCCCGCTCCTCCGCGGCAGAGGCTTCGCGAGCGGCGACGTGGCAGACGCTCCCCTGGTGGCGATCGTGAACCAGGCGTTCGTCCGGCGGCATTGGCCGGACGGCGACGCGCTGGCCAAACGCCTGGTGCTCCAGTCAGGCACGCGCGACATCGTGGGCGTGGTGCGGGACGCGCGGGAGTGGGGGGGCGAAACGGAGCCACGTCCCATGGTGTACCTGCCGGGCGCGCAGCTGCCGTTCCGCAATTTGGGTATCGCGCTGCGGGCGGCGGGCGATCCCGTCGCCCTGGCCGGTCCGGCGCGGGCTGCCGTGCTGGCGCTGGACCCGGACCAGCCGGTGTTCGACGTCATGACCATGGCCCGGCGGATCGCGCTGGATAATCAGGGTAACGGCGTGGTGGCGCGGATCATGGGCGTGCTCTCCGCCATCGCGCTGGTGCTGGCGGTCGTGGGCGTGTACGGCGTGATGAGCTACAACGTGAGCCAGCGAACCCAGGAGATCGGTATCCGGATGGCGCTGGGGGCCGCGGCGCGCGACGTGTTGAACCTGGTACTGCGGCAGAGTGCCCGAGTGGTTGGTATCGGAACCGTGCTCGGCATCCTGCTCGCCCTGGGCTTGAGCCGCGGGCTGTCCATCTTCCTCTTTGGCGTGAGTCCGTTCGACCCGCTCACCTTCGGCACCGCGGTGCTGGCGCTGGCCGTCGCGGCGCTGGTCGCCAGCTACCTGCCGGCGCGTCGGGCCACGCGGACGGATCCGTTGGTCTCGCTCAGGACGGAGTAGGTACCGGCGTTCATTGGGTTGGTGGCTCCACTTCTCCGCTCCGCCGCCGCACCGTCTGGAACAGCCGCTCGGTGGTGACCCGCGCCTCGGCCTCGGTGACGCCCTCGTTCTGAAGCCACCGAGCCGCGGCGGAACCGCTGCCGACCAGCGCCAGGAGCAGGTGCTCGGTACCCACCGAAACCTGTTTCAGCTCCACCGCCCACCGCTGCGCCGCCTCCATCACCGCAGCCTCGCCGACCATTGGGTCGGGAGCCTCAGGCCCCAGCGCGGCGCGTGCCCGCTCCAGCAACTCGCTTTCCTTGACGCCCAACTCCCGCAGCACAAACGCGGACATCCCGCGCCGGTCGCCCAGCAGGCCCACCAGAATGTGCTCGGCGCAGAGGCGGGGATGACCCAGGCGTGCCTTCTCTTCGAGCGCGCGCTGCATCACCCGCTTGGCGCGGTCAGTGAGCAGCGGGCCCGAGGCTGGAGATGCCATACGGCCCAAAACTAGGACGCGCCCCGGCGACGGACCAGGGTGGCGCCCCCGAACCCTATGGCTGCACCGTCACGAACCACGTGTGGCGCGTGGACAGGGCGAATAGCACGCTGTAGCGGCGGTCCCGCGGTGTAATGACGCTCTGGTACGCGTCGAGGATCACCTGCCCGCCGGTCACCAGCCCGCTGAGCAGGGCCCACGGAACCTCGATCCTGGGTGGCACGGGACCCGTCGCGTTGAGCTCCGCCACCCATCGGCCGTCCTTCTCGACCAGCAGCCTCCAGCGTTCGAAGATGGTGTCGGCCGGCAGGATCTCGGTCACCAGGTCGAGCTTGAGCGTCGAGTCCACGTTGACCGTCAGGTTGGCAGGACCCAGGCGCCACGGGGGCGTGACCCGAAACACCGGCGCCGGTTCCCCGATCCCCTGGATCGCCGGTGCCTCGAGCTCCACCGGCCCCAGGGGCGCCTCCGGATCGAGGCCCCAGGATTCGGCGTACACGATGTCCGACGGGGTGTCCGTCGGCAGCCCCGCGTGGGGGGCGATCGTCCGTCCCATGACACGGATCGATGAGTCCGTGAGGGTACGCACGGCGCCATCGGCGTCGTAGCCTGGCCAGAGCGAGCCGGACACCCGCGCTTCGCCCGCCGGTGCTGAATCGGTGAGCGTCACGATGACGCGGAGCAGCGCCGGCGTATCCAGCACCGGCTCGGAAAACTCCAATCCGCAGGCCGTTACCCCGGCCAGGACCACCATCCGGAGCGCCCTCATCGTCCGGAGAGAAACTCCGCCTCCAGCTCCGTGGGGAAGCGGCTGAAATCGCTGGAGTCGTAGATGACGCGGTTGAGCGTGCCCACCACCCAATCCAGCACATCCAGCGCCGCATATCGGGTGAGGAACCGCCCGCCCGGAACGGGACGCAACAGCGCGAGCGTAAGGGGCTCGCTCCAGGCCGTGAGCAGGAAGTCCCCCTGAAGCACGTGCACCCGCTCGTGGGCCATTACCTCTCGGGGCGTGAGGGTGGACAGCGTACGCGAGTCGCTCCGGAAGATCGACCGACCTGCCATGAATCCGCCGAGCGGGGCGCCCGAATCGAGGATCCGGCGACCGTCGGCCTCGAACACGGCGGCGCCGGAGGAGAGACTCTCGCCCAGCTGGAGCTGCAGCCGGGACTCCACCAGGCCGTAGGTGAGCCACGCGGCCGCGGAAAGGTCGAGCTGCGGCCGAACGTGGACGCCGTTGGTGAGGCCTACCGTGGCCCGTACCGGCAACGGCCCGAGGGGCAGGAACAGGCGACTGAAGGTGGCCTCGGCCTCGGACGCATTGCGCACCATGGAGACGCCCACGGCGTGGATTTCGCGGCCCAGGAAGCCCGCGCCCCAGAAGTCCTGCACCGCGGTCCGCTTGCCGGCGTAGATCACCGCGCCACCCAGCGCCCCGCGCGCGAACCCGTCCGTGAACGAGCCACCCTTGAGCTTCTGGAGTAAGCCGCCGGTAATCGCGCCGATGGTGGCGTTGCCGGCGAGGACCGTGAAGTGACCCACCCAGCGAGGGGTCTCCGGGGGAACGGGCGTGATGGTGACCGGCGGCGCCTGCGCCACCGCGGCGCCGGACAGCGCCAGCAGGACCGGTGCCGCCATCAAGAGGGACCAGCGCGGACGGTGCACCCATTCGAATTAGACACCGGTCCGCCGAAGCGCCAGGCCACAGCCTTCAGGGCAGCGTGTACGCCCGGATAAAGGGGCAGGCGCACGCCGAGCCTGGGCATTGACCGAAAGTGCAGACTCGCCTAATATTGGTAACCATATGGTTACCAATGTGAGATCCCGACGCCTGACGGCCTTGTTCGCGGCTTTGGCGGATCCCACTCGCCGGGACATCTTGCTCCGCCTGGCGGATGGAGAAGCCACCGTAGGACGGCTGGCCCGGCCGTACCGGGTTTCCCGGCCGGCCATCTCCAGGCACCTTCGCGTACTGGAGGAGGCTGGCCTGGTGCGGAGCGTCCGGGTAGGGAGGGAGAGCCGGTGCTCTCTGGACCCGGGGCGGTTCAGGGAGGCGGCCCAATGGATCGCCCTGCCTCGGACGGCTTGGGAGGGGCGGCTGGATGGGTTGGTGGACTACCTGGGTTGGACCTGAGTGGCCCCGGGCGTCACCTCCCGGGGCCACCCGCCGTACTTATGGCTCGTCCAGCTTCCGCCCCGCGTTCAGGTTGTCGAAATGCAGGATGGTGTTGAGCACCATCCCATAGCTGCCGATGGTCTGGCCCCGCCACACGGGATTGATGGCGAACAGCACCACATGCCCTTTCCCTTTGGGCACGTCCACCACCACCGGCCGGTCCGCGATCTCGCTCCCGCCCTGCAACAGACCTGACACCAGCAAGTCCCGCTGGGCGCTGAACCGGAGCACCACCCGCGGCCGTTGATCGGGTGGAATCACGTTGAGCGGGTTCCGGAGCTGCTCATCGGTGAGCGGGGCCGCCTGCCACTGTTCCACGCGCGGCGGCGTGGGCCGCTCAAACCGCGGGTCGAGCGCCGGGCGACCCTGCGGCACGTCGGGATCGTCTTGCGTCCCGCGACCCGTGGGCCGGCCGCTGGCTTCGCCGAACCGCCCCCGGCCGCGGCCGCCCAGCGTGTGGCTCACCGAGAAGCTCTCGCCGTCGCTGCTGTAGACCGCCAGGCTGTCGATGACCCCGTACGCGATGGGACTGGCCTCATCCACCACCCGCGAGCGGAGCAGGCTTCCCACCACGCGGCTGTTCCCCGCCTGATTGACCGTGACGCCAGCGGTCAGCCCGTATTGCACCGCGAAGCCGGCGGTGTTCTCCGCGCCCACCAGCACCCCGCCACGCGACACGAAGCTCTCCAGGTTTCTCACGCCCTGCCAGCCGAGCCCGGGCCGCAGGTCGTCGGTCTCGTCAATGGCGCCGAGGTTGGGGGTCTCGGCCGTCTTCTTCCAGGGCATGGGGTTCCGCCACATCGGGAGTCCCGACACCATGGTCTGGGCGTTGCCCCCGGCCGGCGGGAACAGGATCACGTCGTACTTCGCGTTCAGGTCCGCGGTGGCCGCGACGTCCTGCACGCTGATGTAGTCGTAGGGGACCTGCATGAAGTCGAACGCCTGCCGCCACCAGCCCTCGGTCTGGGTGGAGATCCAGGTATGCAAGATCGCGACCCGCGCGGCCCGCACCGGATGCGACTTGACCGAGGGGGCCGCCTCCAGACCGTAGGCCTGAAGCCCCAGCTCCTGGGTGGCGCGCTGCAATTCCGCCGCGGCGACGTTCCGGATGACGAACGATCCGCGATTGAACTTCCGGCCGCCCACCTCGAACGGCTCCTCGGCCGCCTGGATGTCCGCGTTCTTCAGGCGATACCGCAGGGTGGCCAGGGCGTTGTCACCGTTGTGATTGATGGCGACCACGCCGCCGCTGCCTGTCACGCCGCCGCTCGCGCGGACCTCGCCGTTCACCCGTTCCAGGGGTGCACCGAGCACCGTCGTATCAACGACCCGCACGGCCTCCACGCCGAAGGCCTCGGGGAAGGTCCAGCCGGTGTCGTCGTAGGGCGTGCGCTGGGGATCGGTGGGGCTCCAGTACTGATAGTCGAGCAGCGCGTCCGCGATGCGCGAGTAGGGCTGGTCCATGCGCACGACGTAGGTCCCCGCCGTAAAGGTGCGGGTGGTGGGAGCCTTGGTGGTGTCCTGCCCGGCTCGGCCAGCCGTATCGGCGGCGGCACCGCGACCCCCGGCCCGGGCGCTGTCGGCCCGCGAGCGCCTCGCCGGCAGGGTCACCGTGAACGTGCCGGTGGCCCGCGAAATCTCCACGTGCTGCCTTTGGAGGATCCGGAGCAGCTCCGCCTGGGCCCCGGGGCGCCTGGTGTCGCCGGGGAAGACGTACGCGGCAGGTCCTTCCGTCCGTGCCTTGAGCACGGAGCGCTTGCTCCGCTCGTAGAAGTTCTGGAGCACCAGGCGCCGGTTATTGGCGATGTAGCTCAGCGAAACCAACAGCCCGGTTTGTTGATAGTTGTTGTTGTTCCGGAGCGACCATTTCACCCTGGGCAGCGGCGGGTTCTGCCGGTACCAGGTGCGCGCGGTTTCGTCCGGCGAGAGGGTGCGCTCCACCGTCTCCGCCGTGCCGCCGTTGCCGAAGGTCTCATACAGGCGGCTGATGCCGTTGTGGGTGGCCGCGATGAACATGAGGTACCCGGGCGACCAGGTGTCGAACCGGCCGAAGGCGAAGACGCCCGGCATCCCCATCCGGGTCATCTCCTGCACGTTGTTCCAGCCGATCAGCTGCCATTCGTTGGCCAGCAGCGGGTCAATCCAGGCGTTGTAGGGCCCGTCGCCTATGGTGTTGTCGTAGAGGTACGGGACCGACTCGTGGAGGTCGTGGAGCACCTGCGCCGTCCAGCCTACGTAGGTGTTGAGCACGTTCTGCGTGAGCTTCAGCGTGAGCCCCATGGCGTCGCGGTTGTTGTCGTGCGCCACGTAGTGGCCCCAGTAGATCAGATTGGGCCAGGTCTCGTTGGGATGGGCCATGTGCCAGCGGAAGACGTCCACCATGCGGTCCCGGCCATCCACCTCCACCACGGGCGTGATCAGGGTGATCACGTGATCCCGGATGTTCCGGATGTAGGGACTCTCGTCCACGGCCAGGCGATAGGCCAGCTCCATCAATGCCGTGGGCGCGCCGGCTTCCGGCGAGTGAATGGTGCCGGTGATGTAGTAAACGGGCGTCGCTTCCGCCTGGAGGCCCAGGGCTTCCTCGTCCGTGGTGGTGCGCGGGTCCGCCAGCTTTGCCAGCAGCGCGCGGTTGGCGTCCAGGCGCGCCATCAGCGCCTCCGAGGCCACCGCCACGGCGATCATCTCCCGGTTCTCTTCCGTCGTGCCAATGGAAAACACCTTCACCCGTGGGGTCGCCTTCTCCAACAGGCGCATGTACTGATAGACCTCATGCGAGTACGGCAGCTTGGTGGGCCCGCCGGCGATGTCGCCCAGCACGGTGGTGGGCGTGGGCACGGTCGGCGACGCCGGCAGGTAATCCACCAGCGGTGAGAGGAAAAAGGGCTCGGTGGTGTACTCGCGGATCTTCCGGGTGTATGCCTCATCAATGGGCTGCGCGGGGCTCCGCCCGGGCCGCGCCGCGGCCGCGGCACTCGCGCCGTCGCGGGGCGTGACCACGGGGGTCTGCGCGATGCCGAGGCGGGTGGAAGCGATGAGCAGCGAGAGGACCAAGCAGGCGGTCAGCGAACGGCGGTTCATGAACGACCTCGCGTCGGGGCGGTGTGCGTAGTGCCACGGACCGGCCAAAAGGTACGACGCGGGGCTCGGGGGAGGGAGAGCGATCAGATGATCGGGGCGGTCACCTCAACACGCCGGCCAGTGCCGCGACCGCCGCCACCGCCCCACACCAGAAGACAAACGACCATTTCATGAGGTCGGCGGTACGCTGCTCGATCTTGGCCTCGAGCCGGCCCACAATGGTGGCCTCGAACTGCGCGAATCTGGCGTCCATGACCCGATCGATCTCATTGAGCCGCGTGTCGAAGCGGCTGAAATTGAGCTCGTTCAGCTCACGCAGCTCCGCCCGCTGCGCTTCCATGTGCTGCATCCACCCTACCATGTCCGCGCCGGCTTCCTCGCCGAACGCTTCGTAGAGCTTGTGCGACAACCTGGCCGTTACCGGCATGGACGGGACTCCGGGAGAGTTCGTCGCCCACAGTAAACCTACGGTGGACGGAGGCTCGCATCAATTCCGCGCTCCGCCGGCGCCAAACATCGCGAACCCCGCTTGCCGACCGGCTCGAGATGCTCTACGATGGTCCCATCCCCCTCCCGAGGTCCGACCGTGCGACCGTCCGTGTGGTGTCTCTGTGCAACGCTCAGTGCCATCGCGGCGTGCGGCGGCGAGCCGGCGGCGCGCGCCGTGATCCTGCAACCCATGGACGGCGACACCATCGCGCCGGAGGCGCGGGTGGTGCTCGGGGCGGAGGGAGTGGAAGTCGTCGCCGCGGATGGCCAGCAAACACCCGGCCGCGGACATCACCACCTGTTCATCGACGCCGATTTGAGCCCCACCGGCGCCGCCATTCCCGCGGGGGTCCCGGGGATCGTGCACATCGGCACCGGGGCCCGGGAGTCCACCCTGTCCGGACTCACGCCGGGAGCGCACCGCATCATCGCGGTGCTGGCGTACGGGAATCACGTACCCATGGAGGGCGTGGCGACGGATACCATCCAGGTGGTGGTCCGCGAGTGACCGCGCCGGCCGGCCGCGGGTCTCATCCTGTAGGGTCTTCCACGGCCGGAGCCAAAGGGCGTGTCGCCAATCCGGAGATTGCAGATCCAACGCCGTTGGTGCGCGAGCGCGTGCGCCGCACTGCTGCTGGCCACGGCCTGCGGCGGCTCACCGGGCCCCAACCTCCTCACCAGCCAACCGCAGTGGGAGTGGCAGGCGGCCTGCTGCGGGTTCGCGGGAGATGAGCGGAGCCCCGCCACCGAGGGCTACGCGTACGTGCTTCAGTTTGACGCCGGCGGACGGGTGCGCGCGATTCGCGACGGCGATCTGGTCATCGAAACGCGCTACCGGCTGACCACGTCGGGCGGAGGCCCCACCGCGGATCCGGCCGTCGCCGTGGAATACGACGACCCCCTCCAACTTGGGCCCGGCATCGAGGCGGCGCCGAGACACCTGGTGATGCTGCTGGAGAACGGCACCCTGCTGCTCCGCAACCTGGCGCCCTGCGCTGACTGCTTCGGCGACTGGACGTTCCTACCGTCTCTGACGCAGTGAGCGAGGCCGCCGGCTGCACCCGGCGGGAGTTCCTGGGGTTGCTCGACGGCGGGCACACCGTGCCCGCCAACGTCGCCGCGCAGGCCATGCAGTGGATGCTGCGGTGATCAGGCAGCGTGCGGTTCTTGCGGCCCTACCGGTCTATCTCTCCGTCAACCAGCGATCCTCTTCCACCTCCACCATCTGCGTGTAGTCCCGGCCACCCACCGTGAGCGTGACCCTATAGAGCCCGGGCCGGGCCATGGGCCCCTGCTGTTGGCCGCCGAACCCGCCGCCACCGCCGCCTGCCTGCGCCGCCGGCCGGGGCGGTGGATTGCCCCGCAGGTTCCACTGCACCCGGTTCATGCCCTGCTCCATGGTGCCGTCGAGATTCCGGAACACTTCGCCGGTGGCCGCGTTGGCGATGGTGATCTTCACCTCGCCCGAGGCCGCGGCCTTGAGGTAGTAGCTGATGGCCGTGCCGTCCGGCGCGTTCTCGCCGCGGAAATTCTTGTCGCCCGTCACCGACCGCGAGCGTGTGGGGTCGTTCTTCCACGCCACCGCGCTTCGCGGCGGGAACAGATGCGCGTCCTGCGCCACCACCTCCGGCGTGAGCCCCTGGAGCGGTGTCACGTCGTCCAGGATCCAGATGCTCCGGCCGTGGGTCGAAAGCACCAGGTCATTGTCCCGCGGATGCACCAGCAGGTCGTCGAACCGGGTGCTGGGAAGGTTGGTCATGAACCGCTGCCAGGACTTCCCCTCGTCCAGCGACGCATAGAACGCGAACTCGGTGCCGAGGTAGAGCAGGCTGGCGTTCCCGGGGTCCTGCCGGATGGTATTGACGTTGCCGTACGCCGGGAGATTGCCGGCGATGGAGGTCCAGGTGGCGCCGTAGTCCCGCGTGACCCAGACGTAGGGCTTGAGGTCGTCGTGACGATGGCCGTCGACCGAGACGTACGCGGTCGCGGCGTCAAACGACGATGCTTCGACCCTGGAGATGTAGTACTCCCTGGTGGTTCCGGGGATGTTCTTGCCCACCTCGGTCCAGGTGGCCCCGCCATCCTTGCTCACCTGCAGGTTGCCGTCGTCGGTGCCCGCCCACAGGATCCCCGGCACCAGGGGCGACTCGGCGATGGTGATGATGGTGCCCCAGGCATTGACACCGTCGTTCTTGGAGAGAATGCACGCGCCGGAGCGCTCGCGCCCGCAGCGCGGCAGCGTGCCCTTCTGGCCCATGAGCTCGCGGGCGTCGCGATCCACCGCCTTGGTGAGATCGCCGCTCATGGTCCAGGTGTTGCCGCGGTCGTACGACTTGAAGAACCGGCTGCCGCCCACGTAGATGACGCTGGGATTGTGGGGCGAGAGCAGGATGGGCGTGTTCCAGTTCCAGCGGAACTGGGTCCCCTCGGGCGGCGCCGGCTGAATGTTGCCGCGCCGGAAGGCCGCCTGCTGTTCCGGCGTGAGGTTGGCGAATTGCCCCCCGCCGCCACCACCGCCTCCGGGTCCCTGACCGGGGCGCAGCGGGGCGCGCGGCCGGATGTTCTGCTGCTCGCCGGTCCGCAGGTTGTAGCGGTTCATGTTCCCGCCCTGCGACTCGGAGAAGAGAATCATCCAGTCGGTGGGATCGATCTGGCTGTAGAAGCCGTCGCCGCCGCCCACGCGATACCAGTCCTGCGCCAGGATCGGCCCGGAGCGCACGCTGCTCGGCCCGCACCAGCTCCCGTTGTCCTGGAGCCCGGTGCACACGTAGTAGGGCCGCCGCATGTCCACCGAGGCGTGATAGGGCTGGCCCACGGCCCAGCTTCGTAACGACTCCCAGGTCTCACCGCCGTCCCAGGAGACATCCACGGCGCCGTCGTTGCCGTACAGCACGTGCCGGCTGTTGGCGGGGTCGATCCAGATGGCGTGGTGATCCACGTGACCCTGCCCCCGCATCACCCGCCAGGTGCGGCCGCCGTCGGCGGATTTGTACGATTGCACGCCCGCCGTGTAGATGGTGTTTTCGTTATTGGGATCCACCCGGATCTGGCTGAAGTACATGGGCCGGGCGTTCTGGTTGGAGAGGAACTCCCAGGTGCGCCCCTTGTCATTGGAGCGCCACACACCGGAGCACTGCGGGTCCGGCTCCGCGGGCTGCTGCTGGCCGCCGCCGCCGCCGCCGCCCTGCTGTCCACCCACCACGCCGGTTGTGGGGCACTGCGGCGCCCCCCCGAACCCACCACCTCCCGCCTGCGGCCCGCCCGCCTGTCCGCCTTGTCCGCCTTGTCCGCCCGCTCTCGCTACCACCCGCTCCTTGTCCGGCGCCGTTTCGATCTGCGCGTAGATCACGTTGGGATTGGATCGCGAGAAATCCATCGCCACGCGGCCCAGGGTGCCGGTGGGCAAGCCGCCGCCGGTGACCCGGGTCCACCGCTCGCCGCCGTCGTCGGAGCGCCAGATACCGGAGCCGGGCCCGCCGCCCACGAAGCCCCAGGCGGCGCGGCGGCGCTGGTACATGGCGGCGAACAACACGTCCGGGTTCGAGGGGTCCATCACCAGCTCGGTGGCGCCGGTGTGGTCGTCCACGAACAGGACCTTTCGCCAGGTGCGGCCGCCATCGGCCGACTTGAACACGCCGCGCTCGGCGTTGGGGCCAAACAGGTGGCCGGTGGCCGCCACCCACACCACCTCCGGGTTCCGTGGGTGAACCAGGATGCGCGCGATGGTCTGGGTCTCGCGCAGCCCCATGTGGGTGAAGGTCTTGGCGGCGTCGGTGGACTGGTAGATCCCGTCGCCGAAAGACGAGGACTGCCGGTTGTTGGGTTCGCCGGTGCCTACCCAGACGACGTTCGGGTCAGACGGGGCCACCGCGACGTCGCCAATGGAGTGGTTGGAGTAGGTATCGAACACCGGCTCGAAGGTGGTGCCGTTATTGGTGGTCTTCCACAGGCCGCCGGTGGCGAAGCCCACGTAGAAGGTGGACGGGTCGCTTTCGACCACGGCGAAATCGTCCACCCGGCCGCCCTGTCCCACCGGGCCGATGGAGCGCCAACGGAAGGGCCGGAGCAGCGGGTCGGTCGCCTGGTTGATGGCGGGCGCCGGGGGACCTTGCTGCCCCTGGCCGCCGCCCTGCGCCGACCCGGGGGCCGGCAGGGGCATCAGGAGCAACACGGCGAGCAGCGTGTGGGAGCATCGGGACACATTGTGCATGGCGGGCCACTCCTCGAGCGATGCGATCAGGGAACGGATGGGCAACCGGGGTCGCCGGCTAATTCTGCGCCGCCGGCGGGTCCCTGGTAAGTACGGCCGACCGGGCTCGGGCGTTGCCCATGGCGCAAGGACTGGATGCGTGGCCGCGATGGCGGGATGAGCCTTGACATTCACTAAACCCCAACTATATAAACGTCATATATAGCTCCCCATGGCGGAGGCACCTTCGGTGATCACCCCGTTGACGTACGAGATACTGCTGGCGCTGGCCTCGCAGGACTGCCACGGCTACGGCATCATCAAGGAGATCGAGGAGCGGGCCGGTGAAGCGTCGGCCCCGAGCACCGGAGCGCTCTACCTCGCGCTTCAGCGGATGGAGAGCGACGGTCTCATCGAGGAGGCGCCCGGCCGCCCGACCTCGGGGGATGACGCGCGCCGTCGTTATTACCGGCTGACCCGGCGGGGCCGGGAGGCGGCCAAAGCCGAGTCCGCGCGGCTGGCGGCGCTGGTGGCCGCGGCCCGACGAAAGCGCCTCCTGCCCGCCAGCGCGGACGCATGAGACTCACCGAGAGGCTGCTGCGCGCGGTGCTGCGGTTGGCTCCGGGTTCATTCAGGGACCGGTATACGGACGAGTTCCTCGATACGCACCGAGCCCGGGTGGATCGCGCCGCCAGCCGCGGGCCCCTGGCTGCCGTGCTCCTGAGCGTGCGCGAGGTGGCCGGCGGTGCCTGGGCCATCGCCCGCCTGCGTGCGGGCCTACCCCAGGAAGTCCGGCTCGCCACGCGCTCGCTCTGGCGCAGACCCGGTTACGCCGCGACGGCCATCGCCGTGCTGGCGCTGGGCATCGGGGCCAACACCGCGATCTTCTCGGCCGTCAACGCCTTCATCTTTCGGCCCTTGCCGTTCGCGGATGCCGGCCGGTTGACCATGCTGTACGAGACCAATCCGGAGTTTGGGTGGACGGTCGGCCTGGCGGCCCCCGCCAACCTGCTCGACTGGCGCGAGCAGGTCGGCGCCTTCGCGGATATCGCGGCCTATACCGAGTTCGTGAACCGGGTGACGTACGTGAAGGACGGGGAGCCGGTCCTGTTCGGCGCCTCCGCCGTCTCCGGGAACTTCTTCTCGGTGCTGGGCGCACGGGCGGCGCTGGGGCGCACCTTCACCTGGGAGGAAACCTGGCAGGGCAACGACGCCGTCATGGTGCTCAGCCACGATCTCTGGGTGACGCAGTTCGGTGCGGACCCGAGCATCGTGGGAAGGACCCTCCAGTTCGGCACCCGCGGCTTCGAGGTGGTGGGCGTGATGCCCCCGGGCTTTCGCTTCCCCACAAACCAGACCCAGCTCTGGCACACCTGGGGCTGGGCGCCGGAGAGCCGCCAGGCCGTGTGGTTCCGCCGGGCCCATTGGGTCCGACCCATCGCCCGCCTGGCGCCCGGGGTGACACCCGCCGAGGCGGACGCGCAATTCCAGGCCGTGGTGCGACGCCTCCAGGCCGACTACCCGGAGACCAACCGGGTCATGGGTGCGGGGCTCATGCCGCTCCGGGACTTCCTGATCCGGGACGTGAAACGGCCCCTGATGATCCTGCTGGGCGCGGTGGGTCTGCTCCTGCTGCTGGCCTGCGCCAACGTGGCCAACCTGACGCTGGTGCGCGCGGCGGAGCGGAGCCAGGAGATGGCCCTTCGCCACGCCCTGGGCGCGGGCCGGCTGCGGATCGCTCGGCAGATCCTGACGGAGAGCCTGGTGGTGTCTGTGGTGGGCGGAGTGGTGGGCCTGGGCCTCGGATGGGCCGGCGTCCGGGCCATGACCAGGCTCACCTCCCTCGGCATCGAGGGCGCCACGTCCATCGCGCTGGACGCGAGAGTCGTCGTCTTCACCTTCCTGGCCGCGGCGGCGAGCGGGATGGTATTCGGCCTCGCCCCAGCCCTGCGTTCCACGGGGGACAACCTTCACGGCGCCCTCACCGAAGCTGGGCGCGGCGGCTCGCAGACCAAGAGGAGCCTTCGCATGGCCGGTACGCTGGTCGCGGTGGAGGTCGCCCTGGCGTTGTTGCTCGCGGTGGGAGCCGGCCTCATGCTGCGGAGCTTCTGGCTGATCCGGCAAGTTGATCCCGGCTTTCGCAGAGAAGGCGTGCTGGCCGTGCAGTTCACCATCCCAACGGCGCGGTACCAGGACCGGGACAACGTGCTGGCCTTCTACCACCGCCTGGCGGAAGCGCTGGAAGGCCGGCCGGAGATCGAGCGCGTCGGCACAGTGGGACGACTTCCCCTCACCGGGACGAGCTGGTCTAGCCAGTTCCAGGCGGCGGGCTGGCCCCCCGAACGCGTCGGCTTCGAGATTCTCCACCGCCGGGCCGACCGGGGTTACTTCGAGGCGCTGGACATTCCCCTGATCCGCGGCCGGCTGTTCGAGCCGGGAGACCGCGCGGGCGGCCCGTTGGTGGTCGTCATCAATGAGACGTTCGCGCGAGAGCATTTCCCCGGCGAGGATCCCATCGGCCAGCGAATCGCGTACGACCGGGTGGCGACCGAAAGCTCGAACTGGTACGAGATCATCGGCATCGTCGGGGACCAGCACCAGGTGAGCCCGGCCCAAGCCGCCCGTGCCGAGGTGTTCGAGAACCGGAATCAGGATTGGGACCGCAGCAACTGGGTCGTGATCCGCACCCGGGTCGAGCCTGCCAGCGTACTGCCGATCGTGAGGAACGTATTGCGGGAGATCGATCCCCTCATTCCGATCGCGCAGGCGCGACCGCTCCGGGACGTGTGGCGGGCCTCCATGGTTCGGGAGGAGTTCATCCTGACGTTGCTGACCGTGTTCGGCGGCGTCGCGCTGTTGCTGGCGGCGGTAGGCGTCTACGGCGTGGCGGCGCAGGCGGCGCGACAGCGCACCCGGGAGATCGGGATCCGCGTCGCCCTGGGTGCCGCCGGCCCGGACGTCATCGGTCTCATGCTGCGGCGGTCGCTGGTCATGGTGGGACTGGGTCTGGCCGCCGGGCTGACGGCCTCCCTGGCCGCCGCCCGGGCGCTCCGGGCGGTGCTGTACGGTGTGGCGCCCAACGATCCCGCCACGCTGGCGGCGGTGGTGGGGCTGCTCGCGACGGTAGCCGGCCTGGCGTGCTACCTGCCGGCGCGGCGGGCGACGGGCCTGGATCCCGTCCGGTCGCTCAGGGATTGACCCCGGTCGCGGCCGGCCGCGACTGCGGTATTCGACCCTACCGGCGGTTCGCCGCGGGCGGCCCCTGCCACAGGACGTGCGTGATCCGCCACCGGCCGGCCTCGCGGGCGAGCAAGAGGTAATCCATGCCCCACCAGGCGTCCACTCGGGCCGCCGCGATCCGCTCCTGGAGGTCGTAAATGGTGACCTCCTTGGGCGCGTCCGCAGGTGGCAGGTTCCGGCCTTCGCGCACGCCCCGCGCGAAGTCGAGGAAGTTCTGCCAGGGGAACGGGTGGCGCCGCCAGGTACCGTCGTTCGCCCGCGAAAACCCGAACTTCAGGACCTCGGGCGAGACGCTGCGGAGCAGTTTGGTGGAGTCGCCCTCGTAGAACCCCTCGAGGTAGTCCAGCGCCGCGCGCCGGACTGCCTCGCGCTGGTCGTCCTGAGCGGCCAGCGGCGCGGTGAGGCACAGGCCACCGACCGCGGCGGCGGTGATGAGACGCATGGGAAGCTCCTGTGAGATCGCCCTGCCCTACGAATCGGGCGTCCCGGAGGTTGCAACACCCGCGGTCTGATCGGGGAACGCGCCCGGCGCCGCGCGCCGGCCGCAAGGGAATCGCCAGAAAACGTCTGGCCCGATCTCGCGGGATCGGTCACAGCCAGGCGGCGACTTCACCGTAAAACGCCGGGTCCTCCCAGTACCGCACGTGCGCCGTGATGAGGTTGCTGTACGGGCGCACCCGTTGCCTGGTGACGTGGTAGAAGTCGAGCCAGCCGCTCACCAGATCCGCGCGGCTGTACACGTTGAGCCACTGGAAGTGCGCCGGCTCGGGGATCTCATACCTGGCGAACCGGAACCGACCGTAGTCGCGCCCGGAGGCCCGTTGATGGAATCCGTGGATCGAATTCAGCACCTGCGCCCGGACCGCCTCCTCGGCCCGCACCATGGTGCGGAAGAAGTAGTACACCTTGTCCAGCGGCGAACCGAAGGTGAGGAGGCCGTAGAGCTTGTCGAACGCGGCTTGCGAAAGAGCCGGAGCGGCCGCGGACGCCGCAGGGGCCGCGGCGGGAGTAGCTCGCAGCTCTCGGGCGAGGCGGTTGATCGAGTCGTAACCGATTACGCTGCCCAGCGAGTGCCCCGCCACGTACACCGCCGAGTAGTCGTCGTCCTCCAACAACGCGCGGAGGTGCTCGGAGGCGTCCTTCAGGATCTCCTGACGGGTGCGGAAGAAGCCGGACCGCTCGTCGGCCGTGACGTAGAGCGCGATGTCGCCCACGAACTTGATCAGCACGCTCCGGGCGCCCAGGGCGATCAGCGTGGCCAGCACCGGCAGCAGCACCGGCGTGCTGCCGATGTCCGCCCAGATCAACGCCAGCCAGGTGGGGGCGTCCAGTCCGAACCACCAGTAGATCACGGCCGCCATCGTCAGGAGAGCACCCCCGGCAGCCACCGAGGCACCGGCCCACCATCGCGCGGTGGCCGCGTCGAGCCAGGCCTGCGGGTGTGCGCGCCGGCGGAGCAGCCGGAGACCTCCCCGGAGCACCAGCACCGCGAACCCCGCCAGCGTCAGGCAGATGATCCCGGCGACCGGGTGCCCCAGCTCGCTCAAGGTGCTCCCCAATGACCGTACCGCGCGCAGCACCTCGGCCTGGTTGCCGGCGGCGTACGCAAAGGGCAGCACGATCAACGCCGCCACCAGCACCAGTACCAGGGCCCGCGCCACTTCGCGCACGAAGATGCCCAGCCGGCGCCGGCTGAAGGCCACCAGGTCCGCGTCCGGCCCGGCCTCCAGGAACAGCACCGCCGGCTGCTCCGCCCACGCCGTCAGCGGGGTGAGACTGGTGCGGGCCAGCCACTTGAGCACCGGCCAGAGGCCGATTCTCCCCTGGACGCTGCCGGCCCAGTAGTGCTCGTGCACGTCCAGCACCCGGGCTCCGGCGCGTGGCAGCGGCTCGCGGAGCGGTATCCGCACGGCGCTGTCGGTTCGGCCGCCGCGGCGCACCAGGCGGTGCTCCAGTTGTTTGGACTGGACCTCGAGCCGCGTCGCCAGCCCGCGCGCGAACGCGTCCAGCGCCTGGAACGGGAGCTGCTCGCCGATGCCGTGGATCACCAGGATCGCGGCGCGAGGTGCGTGCATGAGAGGCTCCGAAACGAAACGCGCTACTGGTCGCGGACGTTGAGCCGCAGCGTGTGCCCTGCTCCGCTGCTCCCCGGCTTCCCGTTGCTCCGGTAGGTGAAGACAGTCTTCCAGATTGGGGCGGCGGGATCACCCACCCACAGCCGCACCTCGGCGTTATACCGCTCGGCGCCCAGGTTCCGGGCCGTGAGGTCGAGCCGGTGAATGCCGGGCTTGAGCTGGGAGACGTGCCACCGCTCTTCGTCGCTCAGGGGCCGGTCCACCCGCGCAATCACCGTGCCATCCAGCGCCAGCTCGAACTCGCCGGACGCGACCGCGATGGTATAGCCCAGCTGAGCGCCGGGCGGGAGGCTGATCTCGGCGTTGGGCATGAGGTCCCTACGTCGGCTCGCGCTCGGCCGGCCGGTTCACCCAGGGCCGGCCGTTGGGCCGCACCACCGGCTGCACCGCCAGGCTGCGCCGGCACACGTGGCACCGCAGCTCCCAGCCCGCCGAGTCCTTCCGATACGCCACGCTCCGCACGCTCAGCGCCCCGTTGCAGCGGGGGCAGGAGAGGTTCCCGCCCGAGCGCATCCCCATGCTTCGCAGCTCGGCCGCCTCGGCGGGGGAAAACGGGACATAGCCCTCGCCGTGTTCGGCCCCCAGGGCGGCGGTGGTTTTCACCAGGTCCAGCAGGTCCACCAGCTCGAACGGCTTCTTGAGCAGAGGCCGGCCGGTGCGGTGCACGAAGGCGTCCACGTCCGGGTCCCCCGACCACGCCGAGACGAACACCACGCGTTCCTGCAGCTCCGGGAACTCGGCCTCCAGCTCCTGGTAGAGCCGGATCCCGTCCAGGAAATCCATGCGGATGTCGGTGACCACCACCGCAAAGGAACGGGTCTGGATCGCGGCCAGCGCGGCCAGGCCGTTGTCCACGGCCGTGACCTCGAACCCGGCGAGCCCCAGGGCCCGTCCCACGGCCATCCGCAGGGCCGCATCGTCGTCAACCAGCAGGACTTCCATCATCGCCCCCTCCCCCGAAACGTTGCCGTAACGCCCTCAGCCCTCTATGACTACCGCCCCGCGCGTCCTCCCGTCAGTGCGTTTTGGGGACACCGAAGGGGCGTTTTGGGGACATCCGTACCTCGGACGTGACCCCCGTCACTGGCGGCGGCCTCCCATGAGGTCCAACTTGACCCGCGTCTCCCTCGAACTCGAGGTCCTCATGAAATCCGGTACGCGGGCCATCACCGCGCTGGGCTTCCTCACGGGCATCCTCGCCTGCGGCGACCAGTCCGCCCCCCTGTCTCCTTTGGACGCCGCCGCCGGGCGAGTCGGCCCCTGGCAAAATCCGGGTCCACCCGACCACGGCCTGGCGGGCACGCTCACGGGCCTCGCCGGCTTGCTTCAGGTTCAGGACGCGCGGCTGCTGGCGGTGGCGGACGGGTTGCACCCGCCCGATCCCGGTAAGCCGGCCCTCTTCGCGGCGCTTGGGGTGATCGAGGGCGCCGCCTCGAGCATCGCCGCCAGGGCCGCCGAGCTGGAGCGCCTGGCCGGAGGCAGCCACCCGCCGGACCCCGGCCTTCCCCCGAACCCCTTCGCGCCGCCCAACCCGTGCCAGCCGCCCAATCCGCTGGTGCCGCCGGTGGACCCCGACGTCCCGCCCAGTCCCTGCCTGGTGGGGCTGCTGGGGAGCATCGGCAACGTGCTGGAGGGAGCGGACTCGCGGCTGGCCGACATTGAGGCCGGGTTCGCTGACCCGCCCGACCCCAACCTGCCCGCCGTGCTCGCGGCGCTGGCCAATCTCAAAGCGGCGGCGATGAGCCTTGCCGAAAACGCCGCTGCGTTGTCGAACGAGTTGAGTCGGTAGGGTGCTTCACAACCTTACGGCGCTCCCGGGCCCACCGCGGTCAGCACGTCGGCGCCGCCGATCGCCATGCCGCCGGAGAAAGTGGTTCGTGACCCAGGTCACTAGCCCCGGTTTGTAGATTATGACGTCTCCGGTAGTGGCGCAGCCCAGGACTGACAACCACAAAGGGACAGGGGTGACACCCGAGCGAGCTCGGCGCCGCATCCGGTTCGTCCAAGCTGACCTGCAGCGGCTTTCCTCCGCCGTGTGCATGGCGCGTGTCGAGTTGGAACGGCCGGAAGCCGGCGGCTACGTGGGCACGGCGGTCGCCCCCGAGGCGGAGGGGCTCCGGGCCACGGCCCGGGCGGCGGCGGACGCGTTGATGCAGGCCGTGGCCGATGACCACGTGCTGGAAGTTCAGGACGTCAAGCTGCTGAACGTGCTCGGCCGGGTCGCCGTGCTGGTGCATCTGGGGGCCAGGCGACAAGAGCACTGGCGGTCCCTGATGGGCTTCTGCGTGGCCGGCCAGGATCCCACCCGCGCGGCGGCCCTGGCGGTCCTGCACGCCACCAACCGGGTGCTGGACGTCGGATAACCGCCCCGGTGACCCGCGTCACACTCCCTTAGGGGTTTCCCCTGCTAGACTAGGCACCCCTAGAACCGGTTGCAGACCCTCTTAACCGGAGGATCGAGCCGTGCCCGACCGCCCACCGCGCCGCGTCAAGTTCGTGCGGGCGTCGCTGGAGCTGCTGGCCCCCAACCACTGCCTGGCCAAGGTGGAGTTGGAGGGGGAGCAGGAGCGCAACTTCGTGGGCACCGCCACCGGGGGGAGCCCGGACCAGGAGGGTCTGCGGGCGTCGGCCCGGGCGGCGGTGGACGCCCTGATGCAGGCCGTGGGCGAGAAGCACCTGCTGGAAGTCCACAACGTGGAGCTGTTCGACGCGTTCGGCCAATCGGCGGTGCTGGTGCACCTGGCGGCCCAGGTCCAGGGCCGCACCCAGGCGTTGCTGGGCTTTTGCGTGATGGGCGGGGACCCCACGCGCGCGGCCGCGCTGGCGGTGCTCAATGCCACCAACCGGGTGCTGGACGTCGGCTGACGTGACCGCCCCCTTTTCGTGCCAAGCCTTCTCGGCGGAAGAGGCCGTCCAGATCCAGCGGATGATCGTGACGCCGGGGGCGCAGCTCACGTGTCCGCGTTGCGGGGGCGAGTTGACGTCGGAGATGCCGATGGCCGGCGGGCACAGCATTGCGGCCGTCTGGGAGTTCCGCTGTGAGGCCTGCCGGCGGAGCCTGATCGCGCGGGACCTGCCGGTATTGGGCTAGTTTCGCCGGCCCAACTTCCCCAATAAAACACGCAGCAGTTTCTCAAGCCATGACCCGCCGGTGGCGGGCGGCCGGGGCGCGGCCAGGACCGCCTCGAGCGCTTCGAGGAGCTGCTCGGTGGTGAAGGGTTTGGGCAGGGTCTTGAGACCGGAGGATCCGGCAAACGCCCGGTTCAGGACGTCGAGGCGATCGGGGTCGCCGGAGATGGCGATGATGCCCGCGGCCGGCGCCTCGGCGCGGAGGGCGGCGATCAACCGGTCGCCGCTGTTGCCGGGCAGGATCAGGTCGGTGACCACCACGTCGGCGGGCTGGGCCCGGAACCGTTCCAGGGCGTGCTCGGCGTCGGCCGCTTCCATCACGGTGTAGCCGGTGAGGCGCAGGCGGCTCTGGAGGATGTCGCGGGTGCGGGCGTCGTCGTCCACCAGGAGCACGGTGGCCTTGGAGGGCCGGGGCGGGGCGGCGGGCAGGGGCACGGTCCCGGCGAGGGCGGCCGAGACGGCGGCGCGCAGGTCTTCCAGCTCAAAGGGTTTAGCCAGGGTCTTGGTGGCGCCGGCTTTGAGGGCCAGGGTGAGGACGTCGTGTTTGTCGCGGTAGCCGCCGCCGGACATGGCCAGGATCCTGGCATCCGGCCGCAGGTTCTTGAGCCGGATGATGGTCTGCAGGCCGTCCATGCCGGGCATGTAGAGGTCAATGACCAGGAGGTCGGCGGGCTGGCGCTGGAACAGGTCCAAGGCGGCGACGCCGTTATCGGCCTCATCCACGGTGTGGCCGACGGCGGTGAGCGCCTTCTTGATAGCCGCCCGAACGCCTTCGTCGTCGTCCGCAACCAGGATCCTCGCCATCAACCCTCCACCAAGGACACGGTCAAGACTGTCCGGGCGGAATTTGGCGAGGGGGACGCCAGAGTGACAGGGCGATACGGGGACCGCGATCTCAGCGGTTCCCTTGCACCCTTACCCGACGCCATGGTGCGAGCTACGTTCGTGCCTGTTGATTGGACGCCGCCCGATCCCTTCTCAAACCCGGCGTCGTAGTGCACAAGCCCTTCCGGATCAACGTGTTGATTTCGCGTTGATGCTACCGCCTCACGTTGTCCCCGGCGCGCTTCTGGGGGCATTATGGCCGCTCATTTCAACCTTCGGGTATTTGGACCGCCGCAACTGGTGGATCGCGGTGGTGCCCCCGTCCGTTTTCGGACCAAGAAGCAACTGGCGCTGCTCACCTACCTCCACTTTGAGGGCCGCGAGCGGCCTCTCAGTCGGGACGCCCTGGCGGACCTGTTGTGGCCTGACGTGGCGCCGGAGCAGGGGCGGCACTCGCTGTCCCAGGCGCTGTTGGCCATTCGGGAGCGGCTCGGCGCGGATGCGCTGACGCGGCGCGAACAGGACGTGCAGCTCTTCGCGGACCTGGGTTCGGACCTGGGCGGGCTACAGGAAGGCGACGCTCCCCTCCCGTCGTTGCCGGAGCCGCTGCGCGGGCTGGAGGATTGTGCCGGGGCCCAGTTCTCGCACTGGGTGGACGCTTCGCGCGCCCGGATTCTGGCGCGTGCGCGCGAGCTGCTGCGCGGAGCGCTCAGGGCGGCGCGATCGGCTGGCGAACTCGCCCGGGTGCATCGTCTCGCCGCGCTATTGCACGGCATTGACCCCCTGTGTGTCGAAGCGGTGCAGGCGTTGGCCGAGCGCGCGCTGTTGGACGGGGACGCGGTGGCGGCGGTGCGGTTGCTCAAGGAGCAGGTTCGCCGAGCTGAGACGGAACTCGGTACCAATCCCAATCCAGAGATTGTGCGGCTCCTGCGCCGCCTGGAGCGAGGAGAGCGACCGAGCCACCCGGCGCAGGCCGCGGTCATTCCCTCCGCGATGACTCGGCGTGAGGTGTTCGTCGGCCGGGAGGCGGAGATGGGCCGGCTCGAGGCCTTGTGGGATCGGACGCGGGGATCGGGCTACCAGACCTGCCTGGTCGCGGGGGTTCCCGGGATCGGCAAGAGCTCGCTCGTCCGGCGGTTCGCCACCTCGCTGGCCGCCCGGGCGTGGCCGGCATTCGTGGTTCCCTGCCAGGAGATCGGGCAGGGAATACCGTACGCGGCTGTCTCTGAGCTGGTCACGGCGCTGGGGCGGGATGCCGCCGCCGGAGGCACGGATCCCCTGTGGCTCGCCGAAGCCAGCCGCGTCTGTCCCGGCCTGAAGGCCATTTATCCCGGCATTCCCGATCCACCGAACGCGCCCACCGATTCCATTCGCCTGCGGGTTGCCGAGGCGCTGCTTCGGATGATGCAGGAAGTCTCGGATCGCGGCCCCATGCTGCTGGCGTTCGATGATGTCCAGCATATGGACCCGGCGAGCCGAGAGGTGTTGTTCCTGGTGACCCGTCGGTTGGAACGCGTGCCCTTCCTCATCCTGGCGACGTCGCGGCCCGACGGCGCCACCGAGACCGCGACGGCGGAGGCCAGCCGGGGAAGCCTCGCCTGGGCGGAGACCATCGCCCTCCAGCCGCTGGAGCGGGACCAGGCGATGCGACTGCTCGACGATCTGTTGGGAGGGAACCAGGAGATCGACGGCCGCATCCGGGAGACCATTGTTCGCCTGGCGCAGGGGAATCCGTACTTCGTGGAGATGTTGCTGTCCGACTGGAGACAGCACGAAGCCACCTCGTTGGTGGCGGCGGAAACCGACGGGGACCGGACGGTGGCGTCGTGGAGTCCTCCGGAGACGCTGCGGTCGGCATTCGAGCGGCACTACCGGGGGCTTTCGGCGGAGTCGCAGCATCTCCTGCAATTGTTGGCCGTCGCGGAACGGGCGATGGCGACGCGGGAGATCGCGCCGCTGTTAGGGCTGGAATTGGTTGCTGCGGAGCGGGCGGTGCTGGAGATCCTCGACCGCGGGATCGGTCGAGTGGAGAGCGGACGGGTCACGTTCAAGAACGAGCTGCACCGAGCCTATGTGTACTACGCGATGGGGGAAGAGCGGCGGAACTATTTCCACACGCGGGTTGCCGAGTGGCTGTCGCGCGGGGCCGACGATGAAGACTTCCAGCGGAAGCTGGAAGCGTCGCACCATTACATCAGCGGGCGGATGCCAGAGGAGGCCCGCGAAACCGCGATAGCAGGAGCCGAACTCGCCGTCCGGCGCGGTGCCCCCGGCGAGGCCGAGCGAGCGCTGGGGGCGTTGCTGCGATCGTATCCACAGTATGCCGAGTCGCGAGTGCATCTGGTGTTAGCCAGCGCGTTAGTCGCCGAGGGGAAGTACCGAGACGCGATTGACGCTCTCGGGAGGTGGCGCCCTCGGGACCGAGCATCGATCGACAGCGCCCTAGCTGCGCAGCTGAGAGCAGAGGCACTGCACCGAGGGCGCTTAGCTGATGACCAGACGATCCTAGACTCCGCTCTGTTCGCCGTCGCGGCAGCAGAGGCCGCAAGGGCTGACCTAGTCTTGATCAGGGCACTTCAGGTACGCGCCGAGGTTGCAGCGGAGTCAGGCAAGTTAGACGATGCCGAGGAGGCCGGAGCCCAGGCCGAGACTGTCGCTGAGCAGAGTTCAAATCACGAATGCAAACTGTTGGCAACGGTGACGCGAGGTTACTGCCTGCTGGCCACAGCGCATTACGAGAGCGCTGCGGCCGCTTTCGCGCAAGCCGCGCCCGGGCTCTCACAAGCGGGCCTGCTCGTGGACTTACACAGGGTGCTGAACGGCGCGGGCATGTGTCACACCGCCCTGGCACATCTGACTGAAGCCGTTCAAAGCTTCGGCCAAGCAATCCTTGTGGCGCGCAAGCTCGGCGACCGAGTGATCAGCTGCAACCTTTGGAGTAACCTTGGCGCGGCATACCAGGACGGCGGCCATTTCGAGTCGGCCCGGCAGAGCTATCAGCGGGCAATCGACCTACTGCCGGTTACCTCGCGGGTGGCAGCGCCTCTGTACGCAAACGCGTCGGGCCTCGAAATGCAGCTTGGCAACTTCGCCGAATCCGAACGCTACTCCACTCTTGCACTAGTTGCTGGCAAAGAGACCCGCTCGTTTCGGTTCGTCGTGGCTGCCCTGGCGGCGCAGGCTGACCTCCATCTCGCAAAGTGCGAGCCCGAACGGGCGTGGCCGCTCGTGGAAGAGGGAATCGCGCTCGCGGCGGGTCGATGGAGGCTCTTGAGTGACGTCGGACAGTTCGCGCGCCTGCAAAAGCACTTTGTCTGGATGACAAGAGGATACGATGCAGTCCGGGCGGCCGACGCTGACCAGCGAACGGAGCACGACTGGATGAAGGTTAGCGACAGGCTCGAAGTCCTAGCTCTCAGGCAGTGGATTGCGAGGGTCGAGAATGACGCTCAGGTTGGAGGTGACGCCGTGCCGGAGTTGGTGAGGGTCGGGGCTCTCGGTGTAATCGCGCGGATTGTCGCTGTGGGAGTACGGCTGCCAACTATCCCTGTGCAGGAAACCGCAGAGCCTAGCGCGCGGCTAGTTGCTCGCGCCTTTCGACCTGAGCAAAAGCTGCCTCTTCCTGGACCTGACGACCTCCTGCAACCAAGCGACGCACCATTGCACTCCGCTTGAATGCAGCGACAACTCTCGGGTCGAACTGCCTGCCGGCGAACTTGTCGAGCTCCTCCACCACCCGTTCGTAAGTGAGAGCCTTCCGGTACGGCCGATCCGTGGTCATAGCG
>DATECF010000197.1:0-12417 GCA_035287045.1 Gemmatimonadales bacterium
CGGAAGCCCCGGTTGTCCACGCCCAGCGCGGGCCACCCGGTGACACCGGGGAAATTGAACGACGGCAGGTTGGGATAGACGAATCGCTCGTCGCCCACCGGCGTGCCGAAGTACACCACCCGGCCCAACGGCGTCCGCAGCCGGTCGGTCATCACGTCCGGGAGCACCTTGGGGAGCCAGGGCCCGCAGGCGAAGATGTACTGATCGGCGCTCAAGATCTCGCCGGTGTCCAACGGCAGATGCTGCAAGCGGCCGCCGACGGCGGGCCCCAGACTGGCGCGCGCGATGACAATCTTCCCGCCCTTCTGCCGGAACGCCTCGGCCACCACCTCGCAAGAACGCCGGGCCCGGGCCACCCCGGCCCGCGGCTCGAACAGCACCGTGGCCATCCCCTCGGTATTGATCTGCGGATACTCGCGCCGCACGTCGTCAATGGAGGGAGTCTCGTAGCGCAGGCCCAGCTTGTCCCAGGTCTTCTTGTTGTTGACGATGAACCGATCCTCGGCCTCGGCCCGGAAAATCAAGTCGCCGGTGGTGAAGAAGAACTGCATCCGGAACGGCTTGGCCCACTCCTCGTTCCATTCCTTCCATTTGTCTATTGCTTGGCTCGCCATGCGGACCCACAGCTCCCGCTCGGCGTAGGAGCTCCTGATCCCGCGGCTTTCATCGCCCGACGTCGCGCGGGAATTCCCGGGGCCGTAGGCGTCCACCAGCGTCACCGAGGCACCCATCTCGCGGAGATGGAGCGCGGTCCAGCCGCCAAAGGCGCCGGCGCCGATGACCACGATGTCCGGCGATCGCTGAATGAAGGCGGGCGCTCCCACGGCGGCGCGCAGCTCGGCCGCGCCGGCCGCCAGCATCCCCGCCTGCGCGGCAGCCTGCTTCAGGAAGCTGCGTCGGTCGAGGGTCATTTCGCCTCCGCCTTGGCGTGGATCCGAATCCGCTTGAGCTCCTGCGGCTCGCCCGGCAGCGGCCGGCTGCCGGCGGGAAATCCGTTCAGCTTGAACAGGTACGCCAGGACCTCGAGGTACTGCTCGCGGGGCAGGCTGCCGGGGTTGTCGAACGGCATCTGCTCGCTGATCAGCTGGAACAGCTCGAAAGCGTTGCCGCCCTCCCACGCGCCCAGGAAGCTGGGGCCGGAGAACTGGGTCATGGCGTGGCAATTGGCGCAGGAATAGCGGAACGCGGTTTCACCCTTGGCCGCCTGTGCCGCGGTGTAGGCACTGTCCCAGACGGACCCCTGGGGCGGAGTCGTCTGCGCCTCGGCGAGGGCCGGGCCGGTGGCGAGCACAAGGGTGGCGATCTCTAAGGATATGCGACGCATTCTATATCGTTACGCGAAGGGATCGGAGGATGCTGAGGGCTTGGCACGATTATCACCACTCGGCACGCGCGTCAAGAGGCTGGGGCGGCGGGCGAGAGGGTCTCGTGACGTTTGCCGCCGTGCCCCCTGGGGCATACTTTACTCCTAACTACTAGGAGTAAATCGTATGCGCCTCGGTCAAGTGGCATCCGCCCTCGGGGTCAACGAGAAGACGGCCGACAACGCGATCCGGACGCTGGGTCTCCGGCGCCCGTTGGACGAGGACACGGTCCAGGCGTTGGGCCTCGCCCTGCGGGCCAAGTACCGCTACGGCGTGCCACTCAAGCGGGCCTTTCCCATGGTGCGAGAGGCGTTGAATCGCCCCGCGCTGCGAGAGAAGGATCCGTTGGTTCGCGAAGTCTTCACCTACCTTCCGGAGGTCAAGCGCCGGATTCGCTCGGAAGAGGCCTCCTACAAACCGCTGCCTCGAGGGCCGGGCTGGCGGGATCCGTATCACCCCGAGGTGCCCGCGGCGCACCGGCGTCATCCGGCGATCCGCCGCGCCATAGCGTGGGGCTTGGACTTGAGCTTGAGCTACTCGGCACTTCGCGCGGAACCGGGGGAGCGGATGTCACACTTCAGCGACAACCATGAAGACCTGATCCGGCTGCGGCAAGCACGGGCGCGGAAGGAGCCGTAAGTGACCTTCGCCCAGATGTGGGGCGAGCTGGCGCGCGACGAGGTTCGATTCGTGATCATTGGAGGGATTGCCGCGATCGCTCAAGGGTCGGTGCGCGACACCGATGACTTGGATATCTGTTACGACCCGGCGCCTGACAACGCGGCCAAGCTGGTCAACATCTTGAATCGGTGGAATGCCCGACTTCGCACCCCCGACGGCTCGGGCGGGCGGCTGCCGTTCACCATTGACGCACGCACCTTCCGCGACTCGCCGGTCCTGACGTTGGATACGGACCTTGGGCGGTTCGACCTGATGGACCAGGTTGCCGGAATCGGAGACTACAGGGCCTGCCTGGCGGCCTCCGAGGAAGTGCAGCAGGGTCCGGTGAAGCTGCGGGTGCTCACGCTCGAAGGCCTGATCAAGAGCAAGCGCGCGGCGGGCCGGCAGCAGGACCAGGAGCACTTGATCGAGCTCGAGGCCCTCCGCGCCATCAGGCAGCTCACGGCCAAGGAATCCGCCAAGCGGCGTCGCCGGCCCTGATCTTCGTCGGCGACGCTATCGCGCGCGCCGTATTCGCTCCCGCTGCGCCGCCGCCTTCTCGACCAACCTCCGTAATTCCTGGATCGGCTCCGGACTGTCGTCCACCTGGAGCCGCAGCACCACGTCGTTATGCAGCCAGACCCCGCCGTCCTTCTTCACGATGAGCATCGCGGCCGACTGCATGCCGCGCTTGTCGCCGCCCGCCGCCTGGCCGGCCTCGAGCGCCGCGAGCAGCCGGAACGACAAAGGCCCCGGGGTGCGCTGGAAGGCGGCCACCATGCTGTCCACCACGCCGGGACCCGCGAGAATGTTGCCCTGCGCCGAGCAATGGCGGCAGAGCTTGTGCCCGGCCCACTCGGTCGCCTTGGGGCCCGTGTGGGTGGAAACTTCGCCCTTGGCATTCATCACGGAGAACTGGCGCCCCTCCTTCGTCCAGTCCTGGGGCCGCGGGTCCGGATCGTCCGCCAGCACGCGTCGCACCACGTCGGCGGGCGAGAGGCCTTGGCGCAGGTAGGCCAGCGCTTTGGGTCCATAGCTCCGTCCACGATGGCCTGGATCGCCACCAAGCCCACGTCGGCCTCGGCCCACAGGACGCCGTTGCCCACCGCGAACACCCGCGACTGGACGGCGCCGCCTACTTCGCCGGTGGTGGAGTCGTAGCCGAGGATCGAGAACGTCGCGACCGGCGGCCAGGGCAGCGACCACTGCGCGGCTGCGTAGGAGGTCGTGGCCCAGAGCATGCCGGCGGCCAGGAGCGCCGGCTGGAGGGTTGCTTTCATGCGTACTACGATGCATCCCCGCCGCCGGCTCGCAAGCCGGCCCTGGCGACGGGAGCCGGGGTTACGGCTGGTCGTGCAAGGCGGAGAGCTTGGCCTGTTGCTCCGGGGTCAGGGCGTTCTTGACCTGCACCAGCAGACCGATGTGCGCCCGCTTCACCTCCCGCTCCACGGCGAGGACCTCGTCGAGCTGCTGCAGCGCGACCGCTTGATCCACCGCCGGCTTAGCGAGCAGCTCCGCGAGACGTTGCGTCTGGTCCTGCATTCTCCATTGCAGCTCGACGGTCTTGTTCTGGAATTCCTGGATCGCCCGGGTGATGACAGTTCGCTGATCGGCGCTCAGCCCCAGCTCGCGCTGGTGGCGCATGATCAGCTCCGGCGGGAAGAGATGTCGTTCCAGGGGATCCGTGGCCATGTGCTGGGCGGGGGTGTGCTGTGGTTGAGCCACGTGTTGCTGCTGTTGCTGCGCTCTGGCCGCCACCGGCCACAAGGCGCACGCGAGCATCAACGATCGGGAGAGGGGTGCCAGGTTCACGAGGTCCTCCGGTAAAGAGTTCAAGGCAGCGAATCGTACGACACGGTTTCAGGGCTTCTGATGGATGGAACCGCCTGGAGGTATTCGGCGCCGGGCACCCGCAGCAGGAAGTCAGTGGGGCTCTGCCACCGCGCGTCGGCGAGGCTCACCAGCGGCTGTCGCTCGGAGCCGGGGCGAAGCAGCGCCACGGCGAGCAGGACGCCGATGGCGGCGACGCCGAGGGCTGGCACGAGACGCTGCAGCGGCCGGTGAGCCGGGCGCCGTCGTCTGGCCTGAGCCAGCAGGGTATCCAGGGGCGGCGCGTGAGCGGCATCCTCGTGTCGCAGCGCGGCGAAGGGGTCGCGCAGGTCCTGGTCGTCCGGTTGGCTCATTTCCCCTCCGTTTCTTCCAGCATCCGTCGCAGGCCGGCCTTGCCGCGTTGGTAGTGCGTTCGTGCCGTGCCCAGCGAGACGCCGAGCACTTCGGCGGCCTGGGCGATCGTCATGTCCTGATAGAACACGAGGTGCAGCGCCTCTCGCTGCCGTGCCGGCAGCTTGCCCAGGGCCAGCTCCAGCCTCCGGCTCTCCTCGGAGCGTATCAGCGCGGCCGCCGAATCGGGCCTGCCGTCGCCCAGCGACGCGCTGAATCCGACCAGCGGGAGCCACCGTCCCCACCGCTCTCGACGTCGCGCCTCCGCCGCGGTACGCCGCACGATGCCGAAGAGCCAGGTCCGGAAGCTGGAGCGGCCGTCGAAGCGCGCGCGCCCATCCACAATCTTGAGGTAGCTGCTCTGCAAGGCATCCTCGGCCCGTGATCGGTCTCCCGCGCAGCAGGCGAGCGCCCAACCGAAGGCGGCGATGTGCACGCGGTCCAGCTCGCGCTCGAGGTCGGGCGGCTGCATTGTGATCGGCTCAGTTGTCTATGAGTGTCGCGGGGAGGTCGTTTATATGACGCGCTTCCGCGGCCAGGGTCGCGATTCGGGGGTTCCGATTACCTTGGCGCCCTGACCTCCAGCCCGCGTCCGCGGTAGGCGCTGGGACCTACGTTGTCGGCGGTCGTGATCGTGCGCTGGCCGCCGCGGAAGGTCGTGACCTCGACCCTCACGCGGCTCTCGACCTTGGGCAGGCCGAAGTGCACCGGTACGGCGCCGTGGGAGCAGTAGCCCCCACCGTTGTCCACCAGGCCGGTCCCCAGCAGCGTATTCGTTGCCGCGTCGTACACACGGACCTCGGCACCGGCCTGCGTCCAGCGGCCGTCCGCGTCCACCACGCGCACCTGGAGCGAGCGGGCCGCCACGGCGGCGGGGAGCATGTTGCGGTACAGGTGATGCGCGCCGTCGCGGTTGTTGTTGGCGAGCGAGAGGTCCAGATCGCCGTCGGCGTCGAAGTCGGCCCATGCGATGCCGTGGCTCGCCCCTTTCTCAAGCATGGCCGCGGGGATCAGGTTGACGAACGTGCCCTGCTGGTTGTGGAACAGATGGTCCGGCACCTCGGCCTGGTCACCGAGGTACGAGGCCACGAACAGGTCGGGCCAGCCGTCGTTGTCGTAGTCGCCCCAGGCGGCGGTGGTGGAGTGGTACTCGCCCGCCAGCGCGGTTCCGGCGGAGACCAGCTTGAACGTTCCATCGCCCTGGTTCTGCCACAGCACGTCCGGGCCGTAGGTCGCGATGAAGAGGTCCAGGTCTCCGTCGTTGTCGTAGTCGGCGATGGCCGGGCCCACGCTGCCCTGATCCGAGGGGCGCCCAGCCCAGTTCATGCCGAGTTGTGGGGCGATGTCCGTGAACCTTCCGCCGTCGTTCCGGAAGAAGCCGTCCTGGTCGCCGTCCTGGTTGGCGACGAAGGCATCGAGGTCGCCGTCCTGGTCCATGTCGAACCAGGCGACGCCCACGGTCTTCCGTGGATCGCCGATGCCGGTTTGCCTGGTCACGTCGGTGAACCGGGTGCCGTCGTTCCGGAGCAGGCGGTTGGGCTGGTCGCGGTAGGCCACGAAGAGATCCAGGTCGCCGTCCTGATCGTAGTCAATCCACGCTGGTTGACGGGTGGTGCCCTCGAGCGTGATGCCGTACTGCGTGGCCACGTTGGTGAAGCGCCCGCCGTTGTCGTCGTTGCGGTAGAGTTTGGCGCGGCCGCGGCCGGTCGCGGCGAAGCCAACGAACAGGTCGAAGTCGCCGTCCGAGTCGAAATCTCCCCACGCCGCGGCACGGGTTTCGACCGTGTCGGCCAGGCCCACCTGTTCCGCCACGTCCGTGAACGTCCCTTCGTGGTTGCGGTACAGCCGGTTGGCGCGATACCGAAAGCCCACGAACAGGTCCAGGTCGCCGTCGTTGTCGTAGTCGGCCCAGGCGTTGGGCTGGGCGCCGGAAACGCCGAACAGCTCGGGCTGGACCCGCTCGAACGCGGGAGCGGAAACCTCCGGTGGGCGATCACAGGCGGGTCCGGCGAGCCACCACGCGGCTGCCGCCAGCAGGACGGTACGGCTCATGGGACTCCTTCCTCTGATTCCGGAGTGGGTCCGTTGCGAGGGGTGAGGGCCCGGCGAGCGTACCCCACGACCGCTCCCACGAACACCGTGGCGACCACCACGCTGTAGGTGGTGATCAGCCATCGTTCCGCGGGCCCGGAGTAGATCACCGTGGCGAGCGCCGCGGCGGCGACCACCGCCAGAGCCCACGCGCCGAACACGGGCCACATCCAGCGTCCGGGGTGCAGCAGGCCCCACAGCGCGGCGAATCCGGTCACTCCATACAGCAGCTCGATGGGCGCGAGCCAGCGCTCAGCCGGCGTGGTGGCCGTGCGCCACTGGTCCGGCCCGTCGAGCACACCGGCTGCGCCGCTGGCCGCGAGAACGATGCCGCACATGACCAGGCCAACGCGGCGCGCTACCAACCGGCGCTCCTCATCGCTTCACGCGGTAGTCCAGCGGCGGTGCTCGGTCTCCCACCAGAGACCGGTAGACGAAGTTGGGGCCCACCGCCCGCCGGTACTCGGCGTTCGCCGCCGTGATCAGCTTGGGATCGCTGAAGAGGTCAATGGCCGTCAGGGTGAGCGTCTTGGCGGCGACCAGCATGCCTTTCATGCCGATGCTGGTGCCGCCGGCCGCGATCGCCTGCCACGAGTGCGCCGACGTGCCGGGAACCCAGGTCGCCGTGTTCAAACCGCTGGTGGGAACCACCCAGCTCACGTCCGCCACGTCGGTCGAGCCACCTTCCGCACCGCGCCGCTCGAAGGGGTGAATCTCCGCGGCGGAGGACAATGGCGGCGCGTCCTCGGGCAAGGTGGTTCGGATCTTCTCGGCAAAGGCGGTTTCTTCCGGGGTGTATTTGACGCCGCCCACCTGGCGCAAGTTCTTGTCCATGACCCGCGCCAGCGCCTCGTTGGGCAGCAGCGCGTAGATGCCGTGGATCACTTCGTAGTCCACGGTGGTGCCGGTGCCCATGGCCGCGCCCTCGGCGGCCTTCACCACGCGGTCGAAGATCTTCGCAACATCGGCGGGATCGGGATGCCGCACGTAGTAAAACACCTCCGCGAAGTCGGGCACCACGTTGGGGGCCGAGCCGCCGCTGGTGATCACGTAATGGAGGCGAGTGACGTCCGGCACGTGCTCGCGCAGCATGTTGACCATGTGATTCATGGCTTCCACGCCGTCCAGCGCCGAGCGCCCCCGTTCCGGCGCGCCGGCGGCGTGCGCCGAGACGCCGCGGAACCGGAACTTGGCCGATTTGTTGGCCAGCGAGCCGTCGGCGCTGGCGTCGTTGGACGACCCCGCGTGCCAGTGGAGCGCCACGTCCACGTCCTTGAACAGCCCGGCGCGCACCAGGTACACCTTGCCGGCGCCGCCTTCTTCCGCCGGAGAGCCGTACAGCCTCACGGTACCGGGCCTGCCGGTGGTAGCGAGCCACTCCTTCACGGCGATCGCCGCCGCCGTCGAGCCGGTGCCGAAAAGATGGTGGCCGCAGGCGTGGCCCGCGTCCTTGGTCTGGATCACCTGGCGCACCGGCACGGCGTCCTGGGTGATGCCGGGGAGCGCATCGAATTCGGCCAGGATGGCGATGACGGGCTTGCCCTGGCCGTAGCTGGCCACGAACGCCGTGGGCATACCCGCGACGCCCGCTTCGATCCGGAAGCCGGCGGTGCGGAGCTGCTCCTGGAGCAACGCCGAGCTTCGGGTCTCCTGATAGCCCACCTCCGCCCAGTCCCAGATCTGCTTGGCCACCTGGGTGTAGCGCTGGTAGTTGGCGTCCAGCGACGCGAGCGCGGCCTGGCGCGGGTCCTGCGCCATCGCCGCTGAGGTCAATAGGCTCGCCATGATCGGCGTACGAATTCCACCCAGCATGTGATGCTCTCCCTGAGCGAAGTGAACTGCCGAAGAAAGGTGGCGCCCCGAGCGCCAGTGCGGAATCCCGCTGCCCGCGGCGGCTGGCCGAGTCGAGGCCCCACGCCGTACTATGGACCCCTCTCCGGCGAGGATTGGCACCGTATGGCCCCGCAGCGTCTCAGGGATGTGGATGCCGCCGAGCGGGCGTTCCGCTTCCAGACCCTGGCCTGGGCCCTCGCAGTGGGCCTGCTGATGGGAGGTGTGGGAGGCGCGGGCATCGCCAACCTCCAGGGTGGTAATCCGCTGCTCGGAGCCGTGATCGGGTTTCTGAGCGTCGGTGGGGGGATCTACGTGGTAGCCATGTGGGCGGTGGGGCGTTCGCAGGCCATGGCCCAGACGATCTACAACCCTTCGGGTGAATCCACCCCGTATAAGCCTCAATACTCCTACGCGGCCTCGCTGGTCGTTCGGGGCCGTTACGCCGAGGCGGCTACCGCGTACGAGCTGCATGCCATCGAGAACCCGGCCGAGCCCGAGCCGTACCTGCAGCTCGCGCGGCTGTACCGCGACAAGCTCAATCAGCACGAAGACGCGCTGACGTGGTTCCGACGGGTACGCACGGACGCGACCCTCGGCCCCGGCCAGGAGTTGTACGTCATCCAGGAGATCATCGATCTCTACACGCAGAAGCTCAAGACGCCGCGCAAGGCGATCCCGGAGCTGACGCTGGTGTGCCAGCGGTTCGGGGGAACGCCGGCGGCGCGGGCCGCGGAGAAGCAGCTGGCCGAGATGCGGGAGATGCTGGCCCGGGAGCGGGACGCGCTGGAGCCGTTCACGGCGCAGTTCCTGAAGCACATGGGCCGTTCGTCCATCGCGGTCGCCGCGGCGACGACCCGGAGCGAGATCGAAGGGCGGGCGATCCGGGAGGCGCTCCAGGAGTGCGGGAACGACCCTGACAAGGCGGCCGAGCGGCTGGGCGTGCCGGTGGAGCAGCTCAAGCAAAAGATGCACGAGCTGCACATCGGCTGAGCGGCGCGCGCCCGGTGCAACCATTTCACGCGTCGTCTCGTCTAACCTGGTTGGATATCATTCTTCGGAGCCTGCCATGCGTCCCGTCTTCTTGATCCCCGTTCTCACCCTGGCGCTCGCCGCGAACGCCCATCCTTTGGCGGCGCAAGGCGTCACCGACCGCGACGACTGGTGTGACCGGGATCGAGGCGGGGACCGCGAGCGAGGCTGGTTTTGCGAGGTGCGCGAGGTGAGGCTCCCCACCGGTGACGTGGTGGCGGTGGACGGCGAGCCGAACGGCGGCATCCGGGTCGAGGGTTGGGATCGGAACGAAGTGCTGCTGCGGGCGCGAGTCTCGGCCCGGGCCCGGAGCGACGACGACGCCCGCGAGCTGGTCTCCCTGGTGGAGGTGGTTACCGAGCGCTCTCCCATCCGCGCCCGCGGCCCGCGCACGGCCCGCCGCGAGTGGTGGTCGGTGAGCTACGAGCTGTTCGTACCCCGCCGTTCCAATCTGGATCTGTCCACCCAGAACGGCGGCATTCACATCACCGAGGTCTTGGGCCAGATCAGGTTCCATTCCACCAACGGTGGCGTGGCGTTGACCCGGCTGGGCGGCAACGTGCGGGGCAGTGCCACCAACGGCGGGTTGGTGATCGAGCTGGGCGGGAACGCGTGGGAGGGGGAGGGGATGGACGTGGAGACCGCCAACGGCGGCGTCCGGATCAGCGTCCCGCCGAACTACTCCGCGCGGTTGGAAACCGGGACCACGAACGGTGGGATGCAGGTAGATTTCCCGATTACCGTTCAGGGCCGCTTCAATCGCCGGATCACGACCGACTTGGGGAGCGGCGGAAAGACCATTCGCGCCGTGACCACCAACGGCGGGGTGGTGGTGAGGCGAGGCTAGCCCTCGAGCGCTTCCCGCGCGATCCGCGCCACAGCGGCATCCTTGTCCTGAGCCAGGTGTTTCAGGGCATCCTGGGTCAGCTCCCGGGGAAGCTGCGCCAGGGCCCGCACCGCCGCCTGCTGCAGCGGTCCCCGTTCCTTCCTCAAGAGGCGGGTTCGTTCGAACAATCCTGCCAACAACAGAACGGTCTCACGCGCTGGGATCAGACCGAGCGCCTCGGCGGCAGCCAGTTGCTCGTCCGCGGCCGGACGCTGGAGCGCGGCGCCCAGGAGGGGCAGCACCTCACGCCTGCGTGACGCGCCCAGGGCCCGGATCGCGGCGACGCGGACCCGCGGCACGGGGTCGCTCATCGCCAGCCGGCCGATGTGCTCGGCCACGGGCCCGCCGCGTCCGGAGGCGATGGCCAACACATGGACCCGGACCTCGGAGGCGGAGTGGCGGACGGCCGCCGCCAACCAACGCTGAATGATCGCCGTGGGCCGGAGGCTCTCGGCCAACGCGGTGGCGAAGGCCTGCACCACGCCGGCGCTCGGGTCGCGGGCCAAGGCGTCTGCCCCCGCGTCGTCCAGCGCGCCGACGCGGTCGGCCAGGAGGACCAACTCCGGGCTCCGATCCCGCCGTGCCAGTCGCAGCAGTCCCTCGGCGCAGTCCGGCAAGAGCAGGGCCAGCGCTTCTTCGGCGGCAGCCTGTTGGCGCTCGTTGCCGCGGCGCCAGGCGGCGGCCAGGGTCTCGATCACGCCGTCGTTCCGGGCCAGCCGGCTCACGGCATCGCGCACCGGCTCCCGAAGGGCTGGATAGGGATCGCGAATCCTCTTCCCCAGCGCGCGGAGCGTGTCCAACAGGCCTTGCCCGTCTACCCGATCCACGGCAGCGATAGCGCGAGCTTCCGCCGCGCGGGCGGCTTCCGCCATGCTGCTCACGTCCATGGCGGTCTCCACATCCGAAGCCGCCGCCGGGTTCAGGGTGCGAAACACCGAGGCGTCGGCGGTGCCCTGAACCGCCACCAACGTCCCGCCGGAGCGGCGCAGCGACGTCTGTCCGGCGCCCTGGTCCAGCGCTCTCACGAACTCGCCCGCCCCGGCGAAACGCTTGGCCGGGTCTTTTTCCAGCGCGCGTCGGACCGCGGCCTCCATGTCGTCCGTCACGTCCGCGCGCCGCGCGCCCAATGCCGGCACAGGCGCTGTGGTGTGCTGGTGGAAAATGGCCTGGACGCTGGTGCTATCGAACGGCGGAGCGCCCGCCAGCATCTCGTACACCACGACGCCTAAGCTGTAGACATCGCTGCGGGCGTCCAGCTCGCGGTCGCCCGCAGCCTGTTCCGGGGACACGTAGTGTGGCGTCCCGATGATCACGCCGGAGGCGGTGACCACCGAGTCGCTGGCCAGCGCCTTGGCGATGCCAAAGTCGGTGAGGAGGCTTCTGCCGGTGGCGAACTCCAGCAGGATGTTGTCCGGCTTCACGTCGCGATGCACCACGTGGGCGTGGTGGGCGAAGTCCAAGGCGGCGGCCACGTCCCGCGCCACGCCCAGGGCGATGGGGATGATCAGCTGCCCTTCGCGGCGGAGCCGAGCGGAGAGCGGCTCGCCGTCCACCAGGGGCATCACCAGGCAGGGAACGTCGCCCTCCCGGCCCACGAAGTAGATCGGCACGATATTGGGATGCATGAGCCGGGCCGCCATCTGGGCTTCGCGGCGGAAGCGCTCGGCGATGGCCGTCACGGCGGCGAACTCCGGGAACAGCGCTTTGGCGGCGAGCTTCCGGTCCAGGCGTTTGTCGTGGACTCGGAACACCACGGCGTATCCGCCCCGGCCGATCACGTCCTCGACCTCGTAATCGGGACCCAGTGCCCGGGCGACATCTTCGGCGAGCTGGGCTGTGGGGTCCGCGCCGGTCAGCGGTGGGAGCAAGGCGTTGCACGAGGGGCAGCGCAGGGCCGCCTCGGGAGTGGAGCGGCCGCAGCCGGTGCAGAGTCGGCCGGTCATGGGGGACAAATAGGCAGGTGAGCCACCACCTCGCGCAACGGGTCGTTCGCAAGGTCCCCGGCGCCGCACCCCGTCCAGGGGAGACGGCCCCTACGCTCGAGCCCCTGGCGGTACCGGCACTACATCACTCACCGGGTCCCGATTTGCCCGGACACGCCCGTGCGGGCGTGTCCATGCAAAACGGCAACGGAACGTTACACGGGCACGTGCCGCACCGCCGCGTGGCCTGACAGTGGAGACCGGAGGAGGCAGCTCATTCATATCGTAGCGCCACCATCGGATCGACCTTGGCGGCGCGGCGCGCCGGCAGATGGCTGGCCGCCGCGGCGACGCCCAGGAGGATCAGCGCGACCGTGCCGAGAACGACGGGGTCCATCGGCTCAACCTGATA
>DATECF010000198.1:0-6532 GCA_035287045.1 Gemmatimonadales bacterium
GTCTTCACCGCGGCCGGCCTGTGGCATTGGGGCGCCCTCCTGCTCCAGGTCGCCCTGGCGGCCCTGGTGATCCAGCTCGGCGACCCGGACACCTCCAGCACGTTGCTTCAGCAGCAGCTCGTGCCGCAGAGGCTTACCCGGTGGACGCCGATGGGACAGCCCGCCCTCGCCGCGTCCGCCCTGGCGGCGATCCTGGTGACCGCCGGCCGGACCTTTGCCGCCGGCACCACGGCCACCGGCTACCTCTGGACCCTGGGCGCCACCTTCCTGGCCTTCACCAGCCGCAACGCGCTGGACCGCACCCTCTTCGTGGCGGCGGCCGCGGGCGTTCTGGTGATCGCCGCCGTCGAGCTGTCGTACGTGCTGGCGTATCACGACGGGCTGACCGGGCTTCCCGGCCGCCGCGCCCTCAACGAAGCGCTGGCGCGCCTCGGCGGGACGTATACCATCGCCATGGTGGACGTGGACCACTTCAAGCGGTTCAACGATACCTACGGCCATGAAGTGGGCGACGAGGTCCTCCGCACCGTGGCGGCGCGCCTCGCGGAGGCGTTGCCCGAGGGCGCCGTGTACCGCTACGGCGGCGAGGAGTTCGCGGCGCTGTTCGGCGGCGCGTCGAGCGACACCTGCGTGCCCCTGCTCGAGCGGGCGCGCGAGGCGGTGGCGCGGGAGCCCTTCACCGTCCGCCGCCGCCTGCGGCCGCGGAAGAAGCCCGCCAGCCCTCGCCCCAAGAAGCGACGCCACCAGGAGACCATCACCGTGAGCATCGGCGTGGCCGAGCGGGACAAGCGGCACGGGAACGCGGAAGATGTGGTGCGCGCGGCCGACCAAGCGCTGTACCGCGCCAAGGAAAACGGTCGGAACCAGGTCCAGACCTAATGTCACGTCCGAGAAGTCCGGCGGGCACCAACCGCGCTGGTGGGTTCCAGAGGGCGCGTCGGTGCGGGCGTGGTCACGGCGCGCAGGGCGCTATGGGAGATTCCGAAGTGAACCCCGGTGGGTCCCGCCGGTCGCTGGTAGTCCCGGCGGTCCGGCGCCACGGTCGTCCGCATGCCGGCGGACAGCCGCAGCGTGTGGCGCCGAGACCGCCGGTACTAACGCTCCCTCTGGGACCCACCGGGGTTCACTCGGCCATCACACACGGCGCCCAAGCGTCGAGTCCACCCCGCACCGCCAGCGCCCGGCGGAACCCACCGGCGCGGCGTATGTTCCAGCGACCTGCCTGGACCCGGCACTAGGTTCGTGTACGCCACCTGCTTGTTCTGCAACCACCACCTGGGCGCCAACCAGGTCCTGGAGGAGTTCCCCATTGGCCGCCGGCTGGCGTTCGACGCCGGCAAGGGACGGCTCTGGGTGGTGTGCCGCCGTTGCGAGCGGTGGAATCTCTCGCCGTTCGACGAGCGCTGGGAAGCGATCGAGGCCTGCGAGCGCCGGTTCCGGGACGCCCGAAAGCGAGTTTCCTCGGACAACATCGGCCTGGCGAAGCTGGACGAAGGCCTGGAGCTGGTCCGGATCGGCGAGCCGCTGCGGCCCGAGTTCGCCGCCTGGCGCTATGGGGATCAGTTCGGGCGCCGGCGGCGCCGGGCTATCCTGGTGACGGCAGGCGTCGGTGCGGTCGCGGGCGGGATCATGATCGGCGGCGCGGCGGTGGGCGTCGCGGGCGGCGGAGGCTGGTGGATCTACCAGATGATCGCCGGCATGGTCAGACAGTACCGCCGGCAAAAAGTCGTCGCCCGGGTGCCCACGGCCGACGGCCGGCGGCTCGTCGTACGCGGGTCCCACCTCAGCCGCGCGATCCTCACGCCCGATGCCCAGAGCACCGTGGGATGGAACCTGCGCCTCACCCACAACGACGGCGTGGCGACGCTGACCGATCACCATGCCACGCGAGCCGCGGCCCTGATCATGCCGGCCGTGAACCGCAGCGGCGCCTCCAGGCGCAACGTGCAGCAGGCCGTGCGGGAGATCGAGTCGCTCCGGGACCCGGTCGAGTTCCTCAAGGCCATCGCCGCGGGTCCGCAGCAACGCCGCCTGACCTACCGCGCCTACCGGCAACGCTCCAAACACGACGGGATCCTCCACCTGCCACTCTCCACCCGTCTCGCGGTCGAGATGGCCGTCAACGAGGAGCACGAGCGGATCGCGCTGGAGGGCGAGCTAGCCTTGTTGGAGGAGGCGTGGAAGGACGCCGAAGAAATCGCGGCCATCGCCGACAACCTGACGATACCGGCGGAGGTCGATCGGCAGCTAGACCAGCTGAAGCGGAGCGTGAGACGTGAGAAGTGAGACGTGAGAAGGGCGCGAGGGCCGTGACCCTTGCCGCCGCGCCCTTCTCACTTTTCACATCTCACTTCTCACATCATCCCCGGCGGCCGCCGTCGCATCATCCGCACCACCGGTTTGGGCAACCCGTCGAACTTGGCCTGCTGCTCCGCGGTGAGCAGCTTGCGCAATTCGCCGTAGTGAACGTCCGCGTCCGCCTGGAACTTGTCGAATTCGGCCCGCATCGCTTCACCCTGCTCGGGCGAGGGCGGTCCGCCTCCCATCATCGTGCCCATCACCGCCCGCCGTCGCTCGGCGGACTGCTTCACGACCGCATTCAGGGCGTCGTAGTGCTTCTGCGCCGCGGGCTTCTGGGCGTCCGTGAGGCTCACCGCCGCGACCAGCGAGTCGAACGTCATCCAATGATCCGGCGGGCGCTGCATTGGCCGTCCGCCTTGCGCCACCGCCGGCGCCGCGAGCAGCAGCAGGCCGGCCAGGGCATACAGGGTCTTCATGGAGTACTCCGGAGTCGGTGGACGTTCAGGCGATCAGAACACGCTCCCGGGTGGGAGCGTGTGGAGACTGGGGAGAATGAGGAGGTGGAGTTCGTCTCCCTGATCCACGCTCATGATCTGCGAATAGTACGAGCCTACGGCAAGCAGCTTGATCTCGATGCGAAGGTCGCCATCCGGCCACCGGAACTTGAACTTCTCGGTGCGATTCCCGCTCACCCATCCGATCCGCAGCCGGAAGCCACTGCGCACCGCGTACACGGTGGCATCGTGGAAATTGTCGTTGTCAACCTCGATCACGAAGTCCCGCCGGACGGGGTCTTCCTCCTGCTGGGCGACCGCCGGGCGCGCCGATGCGACGATCTGGGCTGTGGCGGTAACCAGCGCGAGCGTGAGCGTTCGGGTGAGGTAGGTAACGGGCGACATGGCTGCACCCCCGGTTCAGGACCCTGTACTCCTTAATAATACTGGATCGGCGGGGGCTTGGTTCCCCCGCCGGGGCGCCCTGGCGCCGGTCGCCCGATCACCCCAGCTTTCCGGCCCGCGTACGTCGAACCGCCCTTCAGGTACCCACGCAAGGAGACCCTGGTGCGCCCGTTCGTGTGGACCACCCTCACCGCGCTCATGCTGGCCCCGGCCCTCCGGGCGCAAACCGGATCGGTCGCGACGCGATACCGGGCCGTCGCCGACCGCATCATGAACACGGCCCTGGCCGACAGCGCCGCGTACCATCGCCTGGCCGTGCTCACGGACCGCTTTGGGCCCCGGTTCAGCGGGACAAGCAACCTGGAGCGCGCCATTGACTGGATCCTGGACGAAATGCGGAAGGACGGTCTCGACAACGTCCGAGGCGAGCCGGTGATGGTGCCGCGCTGGGTGCGCGGCGAGGAATCCGCCGAGTTGGTTGAGCCGCGGCCCCGCCGGCTGCCCATGCTGGGGCTCGGAGGCTCTGTCGCCACGCCCGCCTCAGGGATCACGGCCCCGGTCCTGGTGGTCAAGAACTTCGACGATCTCGCCCGCCGGGCCGCCGAGGCGCGCGGCAGGATCGTGTTGTTCAACGTCCCCTTTACCAACTACGGGGAGACCGTCCGGTATCGAGGGGCCGGGGCGATCGCGGCCGCCCGCGCCGGCGCCGTGGCCAGCCTGGTTCGATCGGTCACGCCCTACTCCCAGCAGACCCCGCACACCGGCGGGATGGGCTACAACGACTCGGTGCCGAAGATCCCGCACGCCGCCATCACGGTGGAAGACGCCGAGATGCTGCAGCGGATGCAGGACCGGGGGGAGCGCATCGTGCTGCGCCTTCGCATGAGCGCCCGAACCCTCCCCGACGCACCCTCCCGCAACGTCGTGGCCGAACTGCGGGGCTCCGCCCTACCCGACCAGGTCGTGGTGCTCGGCGGACACATTGATTCGTGGGACGTGGGGCAGGGCGCCATGGACGACGGGGGCGGGAGCGTGGTGTCCTGGGAGGCAGTCCGCCTCCTCAAGCGGCTCGGGCTCACACCCCGCCGGACCGTACGGGTGGTACTCTGGACCAACGAGGAGAACGGTCTCCGCGGGGGCGCCGGATACCGCGACGCCCACGTCAGCGAGCTGTCCAATCACGTGCTCGCCATGGAGTCCGACGCGGGCGTGTTCGCGCCGTCCGGGTTCGGCTTCAGCGGCTCCGACGCCGCGTTCGCGACGGTGCGGGAGATCGGCGCATTGCTCCAGCGCATCGGTGCCGGTGAGGTGACCCGGGGCGGCGGCGGCGCGGATATCGGGCCGCTGGCGCGCGAAGGGGTGCCGGTCATGGGGCTCAACGTGGACGGCAGCCGGTACTTCTACTACCACCACACCGACGCGGATACCATGGACAAGTTGGACCCGCGCGAGATGGCGCTGTGCGTCGCGGCCATGGCGGTGATGGCGTACGTGGTGGCGGATTTGCCGGAGCCGCTGGCGCGACGATAGGCGGATAGAGCGGATAGGCGGATATCCGCTCTATCCGCCTATCCGCTCTATCCGCTCTATCCGCCTAACAAACTCGCCGCCCGGGCCAGGCCCTCGGCCCCCAGCAACGCCCGCGCCATCGGAAAAAGGACGTCATCCTCGCGCTGAATGTGGGCCTGCAGCAGGTCCACCAGCGCGTGCGCCACGGCCGGGATGTCCCGCTCCGGCGTGGGGCCGTCGAGCGCGGCGATCAGCCGAAGCTCCAATTCGCGCAACGCCACGTGCTCCTGCCGGAAGGGCTCGCAGGGAAGGTCGTCGCACAGGAGCGGGAACAAGGCCCGCTCTTCGTTCTCGTTGTGCTCGCGCACGGTGGTGGTGAGCGTCTCGCACACTTCCCGCACCGTTCGGAGATGGGGCTCCGCCGGATCACCGTGGTCCAGCGCCGCGGCGGCGCGGTGCAGCCGGTCCAACGCCGCCAGCGCCTGCTCGTGCTCCATCGAGAACCGCACCAGCGGGTCCTCGTTCATGGGACGATAACCCATCTGACACCTTCCCCTCGTCGCAGCCGGTCCAGTCCGTCGTTGATTTGCGCGAGCGGGATCGTCCCGCTCACGATGTCGTCGAGTCTGATCCTGCCTGCCTGCACCAGCCCCAGGATCTCGGGATACTCCCCCGCCCCGCATCCCAGGCTCCCCACCACCTCGAGCTCGTAGTACATCAACTTCGCGGCGGACAGCGACACCTCTTCCGCGGAATACCCGATGACGCACAGCCGCCCCCCGCGCCGCAGCAGCCCGTAGGCGAGCTGCATCGTCTTGGGGTTTCCGATGGCCTCGAACGCCACGTCCACCCCGCCGTCCGACAGCTCCCGTATGCGCTTGTCCACCCGCTGCACCGCCTCCGGGTTCACCGTCTCCACGGCGCCCAGGCGGCGCGCGGTCTCCAGTCGCCGTTGGTTCAGGTCCACGGCGATCACCCGCGCGCCCGCCACGTGGGCGCACTGCACCACGTTGAGGCCCACGCCGCCACACCCCACCACCGCTACCCAGTCACCCGCTCGCACCCGCCCCCGGCGCGTCACCGCGTGGTACGGCGTGGACACGGCATCCGCGATCACGCACGCCTGCTCCAGCGGGATCCCGTCGGGCACGGGCACCAGCTCGGCGGCCGGCACCGCGACGTACTCCGCGTACGCCCCGTCCACGTTGTTGCCCAGCATGGACATCTTGTCGCACAGGTTCTCGCGCCCCCGCCGGCAGTAGCGGCACCGCCCGCAGGACAGCACGGCGGGAATCAGCACGCGATCACCCGGCGCGCGGCCGGTGACGCCGGGGCCCAGCTCGTGGACCGTGCCGGCGGCCTCGTGCCCCAGAATCAGCGGCGGCGTCTTGAACGTCTTCACGCCGTGATCCAGGTAGTGCAGGTCCGTGTGGCAGAGTCCGCACCCGGCCACCTTGACCAGGGCCTCACCCGGCCCGGGTGACGGCGTGGGTACGTCGCCCACCTCGAGTGGCCGCCCCGGCCCATTGAACACGGCTGCTCTCATGCGCTTCGCCCCCCGCTGACTCTCATGCCGTTATGCCGCTATGCCGCTATGCCGTTATGCCGTTATGCCGTTATGCCGTTATGCCGCTATGCCGCTATGCCGCCGCGCCGCTATGCCGCAGTTTCTCCATCCGCCTCCGGCCCAGCACCGCGGCGCCCAGCGCCGAGACGAACTGCACCAGGTCGCCCTGCGGCAGGTTGACGGCGGCGCCCAGATGCTCGCGCACCACGTCCACCATCCGCTCGAACCGGAGAATCCCGCCGATCAGCGTGAACTC
>DATECF010000199.1:0-4165 GCA_035287045.1 Gemmatimonadales bacterium
TAGATGGTGTTGCCGTCGGGCGACCAGAAGTCGATCCCGACATTGCCGTCAAACGCATCGCCCAGCCGGCGGAATTCGCCTCCCTTTTGACCCACCGCGCGGACGTAGACGCGTCCGGTCAACGCCCGGGTATAGCGGGTCAAGTCGCGGGGCGCGGTGAAGGCCACCCAGCGCCCGTCGGGCGAGAACGAGGGCCCGCCCTCACCCACCTCCTGGGCGCTCGTCAGCCGCTCGATCTGGCCGGAGGCCGCCTCAATGAGGTAAAGCTCGGTGAACATGTTGGACTCGCCGCCCATCACCATGCCGCCCCGGGTCCGCTTGAAGCGGTCGGACTGCACCGCGCGGAACCCCACCCACTTGGCATCGCCCGAGATGGTGAAGCCGGTCACCGAGACCGAGGCGTCACTCGTCAGCCGTGTGGCCTTCACCGGGTCGAGGTCCAGGGCCCACAGATTCTCCAGCGGCCGCTCCATGTGAAAGACCGTCGCCGTGAAGTCCTTTTCCTGGCGGCGCTTCTCAGCGGAGTCCACGCTGTCCGGGGCCATGAAGTACACGCGCCGGCTGTCAGGAGCCGTCTCCCAGCGGCCCACCCCGGCAGGCTGCCGGGTGAGCTGCTCCGCTTCCGCGTCCCCGGCGGCGATCGCGGGGACCGACAGCCGGTACAGCTGCTGTTCTCCCGACTTGCCGGCCCGGTACACCAGCCACCGGCCGTCCTTGGTGAAGGCGAAGTCGGGGACGCCGTCTTTGGCTTCCGTGATTTGCCGGGCTTCGCCGCCGTCGGGACGTAACAGGTAGAGCTGGTTCTGGCGGGCGGCGCTGGACGGCGCGTCGCGGTTGGACAGGAACACGAAGAACCCGCCGTCGCGGGACCAGCCTGGCGAGGTTTCGCTGTGATCTTTGGTGAACGTCATCTGCCTCGAGGAGGCAACGCCCTGCTGCAATGAGACGAGATGGATGTCCGACTGGCTCCGCGCCTTTTCCCAGTCAGGCGTGGAGATGGTGTACAGCATCCAGCGCCCGTCCGGGCTGGGCGCTTCCGAGCCGAACGACCGCATGGTCTGGACGTCCATGAAGGTGATGGGTCGCGGATTCTGGGCCACCGCCGTGGCGGTGAGCCCGAGGAACGCAACGACGACCGTCGAGATTCGAGTGAGCGGTGCCCGGGGGAGGGCGGGGTGACTAAACGGCATAGGGCTCTCCAGAAGAGGACGTACGCCGTCAACGTTACTCCGCCGTTGGCGCCCTCACCAGAAGGCCTCAGTGGGAGGGCCGGTCAAGGCTCGATCAAGTAGCTTTTGTCTCCATGGCGTCACCCGTGGGGCACCTGGCGTTCGGCGTGGCGGTGACAGCGGTCGTCGCCCGGGCGACGGGCACGCCGGATTCGATGACGCTGTGGCTGGGCGCGGTGGTGGCCAGCGGCGTACCGGACGTGGATGTCGTGACTCAGCTGTTGGGTCTGAACCCGCGGTACCATCGAAACGCCACGCATTCGCTGTTGTTCGCGGCGATGGTGACCGCGGCCGGCCTTCTGGTCATTCGGTTGCTGGGCCTGACCATCCCCACCGCCGTGGGCCTCGCGTGGGTGGCGGCGCTCCTGTCGCACCTGGCGCTCGACGTCCTCACCACCGGCCCCACGCTGGGAAGGCTAGGCTGGGGGATCCCGCTCTTCTGGCCGTTCAGCCGCCGGCGGTTCCACGTTCAGCGCCCGCTCCTGGTGGGGGACCGGACCGAAAGTCACGACCTTCGGGACACCTTGCGCGAGATGCGGGAAGATCTGGTTCGCATCGTTCCGCCCTGCGCCCTGGTCGTGTTGTTCCTGAGGCTCTGGCCCAGCGGATGAGCCGGGTCGGTTTCGCTCCGCAGCGCTAGCTAACCAACTTTCCGGCAACACGTTACACCGCATCAGCCTATCCCTGAAACGAGGCGGGCAAGGGTCACGCGCCGCATGTGACCTGCGTCATTCCGCCGCACCCGCCGCGACCTGTAGGGTCACACCACGCGATCCTGACCTTGGCTTCACGGCGGCGGGCCGGCCACCGGCCCGCGCCTCGGGATCAGCGGCCCAGGTTGCCTGTGGTTGGACCTTCAGTAAGGAGGAAGGACTGTGAACGCGCCCCGCGTCCTCACCACCGCGCTGCTGGCCGGCGCTGCCGCATTCTCACTGAGTTGCGGTGAACAGACCCCGCTTGGCGTCTCGCCCCAGCAGGACCTACTGGGGACGCTTACAGGCACGGTCACGGAGACGCTCTCCAAGACCGTGGAGAGCTTGACCCTGCTGCGGTGCGAGCCCATGCCGCCGGCCAACGCCACGAAGTGGGTGGGGCCGCGCGGTGGGACGATCAACGTGGGCCCGCATCGGCTGACCATTCCGGATGGGGCGCTGGGCGGGTGGGTGAAGATCTCGGCCACGGCGCCGTCGGACACGGTGAATCGAGTCCATTTCGAGCCCGAAGGCCTCCAGTTCAAGAAGTACGCGTCGCTCACCATGAGTTACGCCAACTGCGGGCTGGTGGATTGGCTGCTGCCCAAGCAGATCGTGTACACCACGGACGACCTGGTCATCCTCGAGGTCCTCAAGTCCTTCGACCTGCCGCTGGATGAGGAAGTCACGGGGAAGCTCAAGCATTTCTCCGAGTACGCGGTCGCGTGGTAGGGTGACATGACTCCGGCAACCACGCTCGCCCGGCCGTCGGGGCCCATGCTCCGGCCTGTGCGTGCTGCCGCGGACCTGGTCCACGACGCGCGGGAGCGGGAGCGTGCCGGCTGCATCCCTGAAGCGATCGAGTGCTATGAGGCGGCGATCGCCCAGGCGGAGCGGAACGGCGAGCAGACCATCCTGGCGGAGGCGCTGCGCCGCCTCGGCGTGTTGCGCCATCAGCGAGATGAATGTGAAGCGGCACGCCGGCTGTGTCAGCGGAGCTACGAGGTCGCGTGCCAGGCGGGCCACGACCTGCTGGCGGCTGAAGCGGTGAACACGCTGGGCGTGATGCTGTTGCGTGAGGGCTCCCTCGCCGAGGCGCGGGAGACCTTCCTCCGGGCATTGGAGCGCGGTGGGAACGCCAAGGCGCTCAGCGCCCGGGTGGATCAGAACCTTGGAATCCTGGCCAACATCCAGGGCGAGCTGGAAGAAGCGATGTCGCGTTACCAGGACTCGCTGGAAGCCTACCAAAGCCTGGGCGACGAGCATGGGTGCGCTCTGGCGTACCACAACCTGGGCATGGTCAGCGCGGACCGCGAGTTGTTCGAGGACGCGGACCGGTACTTCGGCCAGAGTCTTGAGATTGCCCAGAAGACCGATGACGTGTACCTGCAGGGGCTGTGCCTGATGAACCAGGCCGAGGTGCTCATCGCGCGGCAGCGGTTCGAGGATGCCCGTCGGAATGGCGAGGCCGCGCTGGCGTTATTCGACCAGCTAGGGACCCGTGGGCTCAAAGCGGATGCCTATCGCGTCATCGGTGTGGTGTACCGCGAGACCGGCCGGCCGGTACTGGCCGAGTCGCGGCTGCGCTCGGCGATAGAGCTGGCCGTGGCCAAAGGCTCGGTGTTGAGCGAGGCGGAGGCCTCCCGTGAGCTGGCGCTGGTCTATCAGGCTATGGGCCGGAACCAGGAAGCGCTGGCGTTGCTCAACACCGCCCACCGGTTGTTCAACCGGCTCGATGCCCGCGTGGACCTGGTCAACGTGGACGGCAAGGTGGCCGCGCTCGAGGGTACGTACCTGGCGGTGGTGCGCGAATGGGGTCAGTCCATCGAGTCGAGCGACAGCTACACCTTCGGGCATTGCGGCCGCGTGGCGGACAACGCGGTGGCGGTGGCCCAGGCGCTGGGATTGGACGAGAACGAGATCACCACCATCCGGCTGGGCGCCTACTTGCACGACGTGGGCAAGGTCAGGGTGCCGCACGAGATCCTCAACAAGCCCGGGCGTCTCACGGACGAAGAGTTCGACATCATCAAGATGCACCCGGTCTGGGGGATGGAGCTGCTGGCGCAGGTGGAGTTCCCCTGGGACCTGAAGCCGATCATTCGATGGCACCACGAGAAGTACGACGGCAGCGGCTATCCGGACCGGCTCATGGGCGACGAGATCCCCCTGTCGGCGCAGATCGTGGGGATCGCGGATGTATACGACGCGCTGACCACCACCCGTTCCTACCGGGGGGCGATG
>DATECF010000200.1:0-61015 GCA_035287045.1 Gemmatimonadales bacterium
TCGACCACGCTGGGGATCACGAATATCTACGACCCGCGGGACAGTGTCGTCCTGCCCAACTATCCCAGCCAGGTCCTGGCCACCGTGACGGTGGTGGGGTTGACCTCGGTGTACTGGAACTGGCCGCCCGAGAATCAGGGCCAGTTGGAGACCACGCTCGACGCACGCGGCCGCTTCCGGTACGGCGTGTGGAACAACTGTTATGAGGATGTCAAGATCTGGTTCAGCGTCACGGGCCTGATGTCCTATGGGCCGTGTTCGGGGTATACATCTGAGGAGACGCTCACGAAGCTGGCCCTGCTACAGGGGCAGGGGAAAGCTTGGTGGGGAGGCCGGTATCCGCAGGGAGTTGGCGACTGCGACAACGGTCCCTGCCGCTATTATGAGGGCCTCAAGGAAATCACCATCGAGCCGGTGGAGGCCGAGTTCACGGTCACAGCGGAGCCCGCGACGGTCAACTACAAGGACTCGGTCACCATCACGGCGGCGGTGTCGCCCTACCAAGTGGACGGGGTGGGGCTGCCCTGGAAGATCGACTCGCTGAAGTGGGTGCCCGCTTTCGGCACGCAGAGTTCCCCGTGTCCCCACCAGGGCTACTTTGTCCCGACGACGGGGGCTTCGCCCACGCGGACCTGCCGGAAGCCCTTTACGCGCTCGGGCACCATGACGCTGTTCGCCACGGTGAACGGGGTGCCGGTGCAGGAAGCGGTCGCCATCACGGTGACGCCGCCCGAGCTCACGGTGACGGCCACGCCGGCGAGCATCGCCGGGCCGGATTCCGTGACGTTCACGGCGTCGGTGACACCGTCGAACATCACCTGGAACCTCTCGGGGTCTGGGTGGACCTGGCGCCCGGACAGCGGGACGGGCGGCCTGAGCTACTTCTGCCCCTGGTATGAGAAGACGTGCCGTCGGGTGTGTTCGAAGTCAGGGTGGATGAAGGCCACGGCGACCATTGGCGAGTATGCACTCGTCGACTCAGCGCACGTCAGCGTGGTGCCGTGTCTTACCAACGACTCCATCCTCGATGACTCACGGATCCGGAGGAAGCTGAAGGAGGCGTGGGAAGCATCCAACCCTAACAGTGCAGCCGATCAGCGCCGCGAGCGGTTCGGCATGCGAGTCAGGCTGCCTGGCGACCAGATCGTGGACACGAACTTCGTGAACCTCCCCGGCGCCAGCCCGTGTCGGGCCTATGATCCGGAGCAGTTCGACCCGCGGTCGATCGGCGAGATCCTGTTGATCTGGCACACACACCCGTTCAAGCCCGCGCACTTGCGGCCGGACAGCACATGGGGAGCAGATGCGGGAGAACTACTACCCTACGGGCCCGAACATGCGCTGTGCCCCCAAGAGCCTGGCCGAGCGGCGTTCCCCGGTCCAAGTGGATTGCGAACCGGCGAAGGAGACGTGAATCAGCCGTGGCCTCAGATCATCATTGACAAGACGAACAGTTATTGGATTGAGCAACCTGCGACGAATCCAGCTGAGGTGTTCACACTCGACTGGCTACCCGTGGTCCACCAGCAATGCGACATACGGAGCTATTTCTAGATGAACAAGACCGCACAAGTGCGCGCCCCGTGGAAGACCATGGCTTTCGGCATGGCGCTTGCCGTGTCAGCCGGGTACGGCACCCACGTGCGTCGGCCGCCTGCGCTCCAAGGGCAACCATGTCGGAGCGCGAGTGACACTGCTCAATTGGCGATGACCTTCGCGCGGCATGGGCTATCCGATAACGACTCCGCCGGCCTCGTGGCGTTGGGATTGCCGTATCGGCCGTCAGCGCTTTCCCTGGCAACGGACTCGGTAACGTGCCAGATCATCATTGATGCCTATAATGCCTCGCTCGCGGACACGTTACACCGGATAACTAGTGGCTACGTGGTGCAGGCCGATTCCGCCTTCGTTCTCTACCTCCCCGGTGGTTCGGGAACACCTAATGCGACAGAGGAAATAGCCTACTTCGACGGCCAAAAGCGATTCCTGTTTGTCCAAGCCACTCTCAGGTGATTTCGAGCTCGCGCGGCGCGCTCGGGAGGGCCTTCTAGGACTCGGTCACCAACACCGCGCCCGTGTTGCCACACGAAGTGGACGGGCTACGCCGAGTCCCATAGCCAGCGTAAGCACGCCCACGAGGGTGAAGGTGCGGCTCGTTTGCAGAGCGCGAGCCCCTCCGCGGAGATCCCGTAACATGAGCATCCTCAGCGCTGATATCATAAGCGAGTGCGTGACGTTCGCCGAGACCGTCGGGAGGTCTGGAAACAGGGTCAACGGCGGTTTGGAATTGCACAGAAAGTGTGCAATTTGAGGCCGCCGCTAACAGCTCTATTCGGCGGCTCGATGCGGCTCGATGAAGTGCGGCTTTGAACGGGCACATTCTGGGCATATCGGCTGCGTCATAACCGCAAACGGACGCAACAGAACGCAAGATGACACCTCGGTTCCGTGACGCAACGCGAAGGGATCGCATCACACGCAAAAGAACGACGAAAACTTGAAAACCGCTGGGCGCAAGCCATTGGGGGTTCGAGTCCCTCGCCCTCCGTCTGTCACACCCGCAACCCATTCCTCTCCGGCGGACGGGGCCCGCCAAGACCCTGAGCGACCACCCTTGCCCGACCTCATGGCCTGTATTACATATTGTAGTACACCACGCTGAGGCGCCGACCATGCCGACAAGCGTTCGATTGGACAAGCAGGCGCAAGCGCGTCTGGAGCGGTTAGCGCGAATCACCGGCCGCTCCAAGTCCGACCTGATGCGCGAGGCAATCGCTCGCCTGGACGAGACGCTCAACGGGGAGACGGGCCCCACGCTCTACGAGCAGCTGCGCGAGTGCATTGGCGTGGTGAACTTGGGACCGGGTGATCGGGCGCGGCGGGCAGAACAACTGCTCCGCGAGGGCCTCGGACGCCAAAAACGCCCGTGAGGCGGCTGCTCATCGACACCGGCCCGCTCGTCGCCATCATCGATGCCGGCGATGCCGCCCATCAGCGCTGCCTTCAGTTCATGACCAACGAGCGATGGCGTCTGGTGACCACGTGGCCGGTTGTCACCGAGGCGATGTACCTCTTGGGAGCGTCCCTGCCCGCGCAAAGCACCCTCTTGGCGATGGTAGGATCCAGCACGGTGGAGATCGCGGATATCCTCGACCAGGTGGACCGCATCGCTTCGTTGATGACGAAGTACCAGGACGTACCGATGGACTTCGCGGATGCAAGTCAGGTGGCCGTGGCCGAGCGCGAGAGCCTGGACACCATCTTCACGTTGGATGACGACTTCCGGGTGTACCGCCTCGGTGGGCGCCGCGCATTTCGCGTCGTACCGTGACGGATAACACGTGGCGAAGCGCCGCCGCAGGGTATAAAGCAGGGTATATCGCGGGGGGTCGAGTCCCTCGCCCTCCGTTCGTGGCTAACCACGACGAGCGCGACTTCGCTGCCTAGCACCTGCCGCCCGCGCGGCGGAGGTCCGCAATCCGGCGGCCGCCGGTGAAGAGATCCAGGCCACCGCTCAGCCCGGCACTGTAGGTCTGGGTCCCACCCGGGACAGCCGCTCCGAAGCGGTCGGCGCTGGCAAAGGCGTTGTCCACCGCGCCCACCGCTTGCGCCACTTGTGGGCTGGCCCGCAGCGCGCGCTGGATGGCCTGGTCGAGCGTCACGCGCTCGATCACGTTCTCCTCCACCGGAGGAGTGGGCGGCTCCTGCGCCGCCACCCTTTGCTTTGGAGCTACTCCGCTCGCAGCGCGTCGATCGGCTCGAGCCGAGCGGCCTGGAGCGCGGGATAGAAACCGAACAGCATGCCGATGGCCGCCGACGCACCGAGCGCCAGGGCGGCAGATTCCCATGAGAGCGCCGCCGCCCAGGCGCCGAACCGGGCGACCGCGTATGCGCCGCCCACCCCGACGAGCAAGCCGGCGCCGCCGCCGGCCGCAGCGACGATCAACGCCTCAGCCAGGAACTGGCTGGCGACGTCGCGCCGCTTGGCGCCCAGCGCCCGGCGCAGGCCGATCTCGTGCCGGCGCTCGCGGATCGAGATCAGCATGACGGCGAGGATACCGATGCCGCCCACGAGCAGCGAGATCGCGGCGACGCTGCCCACCAGGGAGGTCATGGTGCGGGCGGTCCCCCGCTCGGCGGCGAGGATGGTCGCCTGGTTCTCGATGGTGAAGTCGTCCCGCTTGCCTGCCCGGTCCAGCCGATGGCGCTCTCGCAGCAGCGCGCGAATGTCGGCCTCGGCGGCTTCCAGCGCCGCACTGCCGCGGGCCTGCACGTAGATGCTCGCCACGTAGGTCACGTTGAGCACCCGCCGCATCGCCGTGGCCAGCGGGATGTAGATGACGTCGTCCTGGTCCAGGCCGTTCTGATCCACGCCCTTGGGCGCCGCCACGCCAATCACCTCGATGGGAACCTGGCCGACTCGAATGACGGCCCCGACGGGATTCCTTCCCTCGAACAGATTGGCCACCACCGTCGGGCCTACGACCGCAACGCGACGCAGGCCCCGTTCCTCGGCTTCGTCATACAGGCGGCCCGACGCCATCTTGACGTTGCGAATGGCAAACCCTTCGGGCTCGAGGCCCAGCACCGTCGTGTTCGCGGTCACATCCTCCCACCGAACCGTTACCTTCTTGCTCTGCGCCGCCGCCGCACGCAGGACTGAGGGAGATGCATCCACCATGGCCTCAGCATCGCCGGGGGTGAGCGTCGTAACCGCCGTACCCTGGCGCTGGCGGCCGGCCGTAGGCAGCGCCTGGCCCGCGTTCACCACCAGCAGGTCCGTTCCCATGCCCTGGATCCGCTCGAGCACGCTGCGCTCCGCGCCGCGACCGGTGGCGACCATGATCACCACGGCCGCCACCCCCACCACGATCCCGGAGGTGCTCAGCAGGGTCCGCAGCTTGTGCGCCGCCAGGATCTGGAGGGAGAGCCGCACGTTCCTGGATCGCTTCACGTCAATGCCTTGATCGGGTCCAGACGCGCCGCCCGGCGTGCCGGCTGGATGCCGAAGCCGAGCCCAACGGCCAGCGCAGCCGCCGCCCCAAGAGCCACCGGCGCCCAGGTGAGCGCGACCGGCATGCCGACGGTGGTGCCGAGCCCCAGCGCCACCGCCCAGCCGAGGGCCGTGCCGAGCAGCATGCCCAGGAGCGTGATCGCGAGCGACTCGGCCAGGAACTGGTGAAAGACATCGCGCTCACGGGCGCCGAGCGCGCGGCGCAGCCCGATCTCTTTGCGGCGCTGGTTGACGGACAGCAGCAGGATGTTCATCAGCACGATCCCGCCGACCAGGAGGCTGAGTCCCGCCAGCGCGGTGAGGAGCCTCGTCAGCGTGACCTGAATTCCGCTCACTGCCTTGGTGACATCCGCTTCCGACACGACCGCGAAATCGTCCTCCGCGGGTGGGGTGATGTGGTGGCGCTCGTGCAGCAGCGCTCGGATCTCGTTCGCCGTCGCTTCGGTCTGGCGCGGGTCTGAGAGCTTGACGCGAATGGAAGTCAGGTGCTCCTGATTGAACACGCGGCGCAGCGCCGTGGTGAGCGGGATCACGACCCGGTTGTCCATATCACCCCCCATCGGGCTCGTGCCTCGCACAGCGAGCACGCCAACGACCTGGCAGCGAACGTTGTCGAGCTGCAGCGTTTGGCCGATGGGGTCCAGGCCGCCGAACAAGTCGCGCTCGATGGTCGCCCCGATCGCGCACACGCGGGCCATCGTCAGCATGTCGTCCTCGCCGATCGCCCGGCCCCGCTCGACCGGCCAGTCCCAGGCGGCGTGCCAACTCGGCTCGACGCCGATCACGCTGCCGTAGGTCTGCGCGGAACCGGCCTTGAGGGACGCCTCCCGCTTCACGGCCTGGGACCCCACGATCTCCACGCCGCGAACCCGCGCGCGGATCGCGTCCGCGTCCTGCAGGGTGAGGGTGACCACCCCTTCCTGCGGCATCGAGTGGCCCCGACCGCCGCCGGCGTTCACCATCAGCGCGCCGCTGCCGAAGCCGGCCACCCGGCTCATGACGTTCGCCTTGGCACCAGCCCCGGCCGCCATGACCACCACCAGGGCCGCGACGCCGATCAGCGTCCCGAGCATCATGAAGAAGCTGCGCAGTTTGTGCGTACCCATGGATTGGGCGCCCTGTCGGGCGATGCGTGTGATCCTCATGGGACCACCTCCTCTGCCGGTTCCGGCGCCGCCGTCTCTTCGCTAGCTCCGAGCGCCTCGAGACCGGTGTCGGCGTCGCGGGGCTCGGGCACCCGCCGGTCTTCCGCGACGCCGCCATCCCGCAGCACCAGGACGCGGTCCGCGTGCTCGGCCACCTCCTCGTCGTGGGTGACGACGATGATGGTCCGCCCTTGCCGGTGGAGCCGCTTGAACACGGACAGGAGCTGGAGGCCGCTCTGCCGGTCCAGGTTGCCCGTGGGCTCGTCGGCCAGCAGGAGCGCGGGGTCGTTGATGAGCGCCCGCGCCACGGCCACCCGCTGTTGCTGACCGCCGGACAGTTCGTTGGGCCGGTGGTCCATCCGGTCGCCGAGCCCCACGGCCTCGAGTACGCGACGCCCGCGGGCCTCCGCGTCGGCAGGGTAGTCATCGGCATAAATGAGTGGCAGCAGCACGTTCTGGAGGGCGCTGGTGCGCTCGAGCAGGTGGAACTGCTGGAAGACGAAGCCGATCTTGCGGTTGCGCAGGGCCGACAGGCCGTCGTCGTCCAGCCCGGCCACGTCCACACCGTCCAGCCGGTAGACCCCGGCGCTGGGTGTGTCCAGGCCGCCGAGGAGGTGCATCAGGGTGCTCTTGCCGGTGCCCGAGGCGCCCATAATAGCCAGGTACTCGCCCGCGGCCACGCGGAACGAGACGTCCTGGAGCGCCCGCACCAGCCCGGCGCCTTCGCCGTAGGTCTTGCTGACTCTATCGAACTCGATCATGGCTGTTCTCCGGATTATTGGGGCCGCCGTGACGTGTCGGTCGCCGGCGGGTCGAGCAGAATGCGATCGCCCTCGGCGAGACCATCCGTCACCTCGAGCCACTCGCCGTCCTTCCAACCCACGCGGATCTCTCGCACGTCGAAGCCGCCCCCGTCTCGGGACAGATAGACCACGGTCCGCCCATCCACCCGCTTGACCGCCTGCGCGGGGATGGCCAGCACACCGGTCCGTGCGCCGAGCAGCAGGGCCACGCTCGCGGTCATCTCCGGGCGCAGTAGGCCGTGGTACGGCGTGGTGATGGAGAGCACCACGTCGTAGTTGACGACGTTGTCCTGGATCACCGCCTTGGGGTAAATGGCCGTGACCCGACCCTCGAAGTCCCGGCCGGGGAAGGCATCCACCGTGAAGGTGCCCGATTGGCCGGGCTCGACCTTGCCGATGTCGACCTCGTCCACGAAGGCGTCCACCTGAAGCCGATCGAGATCGATGATGGTGACGAACGTCGGGGCGCTGAACCCGGTGGCGACGGTCTCGCCCTCCTGGGTCGAGATCGAGCCGATCACGCCGGCGATGGGTGCCTGGATCGTGGCATAGGAGAGGCGGACCTCGGCTTCCCGGACCGCGGCGCGCTGGGACTCCAGCTGCTTTTGCGCGAGCAGGACCGCTGCTTGGGCGACCTCCCGCTCCTTGGCCGCCTGGTCCTTTTCCTGCTGCGAGGTCACCTGGGCCTCGAGCAGCTCTGACTGCCGCTCGAAATCCAGTTCGGCGAGCCGCGCGCGCGCCTCCGCATCAACCACCCGCGCGTCCGCCACGGCGACCTCGGCCCGCGCCCGATCCACGGCGGCGAGCAGGTCGTCCTTCTCGAGCTCGGCGATCACCTGACCGCGCACGACCGGGTCGCCCACGTTGGCGTGCAGCCGCACCACCTTGCCGGGGATGCGGGCACCCACCTTGACCTCGGCGCCGACCTCCGGCCGGACTGCCCCCGTGGCCAGCACGGTTGCCGAGAAGTCGCGCCGGATGACGCGGGCGCTGGCGGGCTGGTCGCCGGCGCTGGGCGAGTGGGCCAGCACGCGGGGCAAGGCGGCCGCGGTCGAGAGAACGATCAGAACCGGGATCCCCCACTTCAACCATCGCTTCATCTGGCCCTCTCCGCGTGGCGGCGCATGTGCGCGTTCATGGTAGGGAGACACGGGGCGGCGCCGGAGTGTTGGGGAAGCGGGCCAGCGGGATACATTCGGGACCGGGGGGGGCCACGACGCGTGGTCGCCGGACGCATGGGCCAACGGTTTCCGACCCTCCCGTGTCACCTCTGCATGGAGGAGAATGCTGGACTCCGACGCGCGACTGGTGGAACAGAGCCGCGGCGGCGATCCAGCGGCCTTCGGGCGCCTGGTCGAACGCCACCTGCGGACGGCCTATGTCGTGGCCCTGTCGGTCTTGCACGAGCCGGCCGATGCGGAGGACGTGGCACAAGACAGCATGGTGACCGCCTGGGAGAAGCTGGATCAGCTCGACGATCCCGGGCACTTCCGGGCCTGGCTGCTCCAGATCGCGCGCCGGCGGGCTCTCAACTTCCGGCGCGACGAGTCAGCGCGGCGCGGCGTCCCGCTGGAACTCGCCGAGTCGGCGGCGTCCGGTGCGGCGACCGACCGGGAGGTCATGCGGCACGAGCTGCAGGCCCGGCTGCTCCACGCCATGGAGGGGCTCACGGAGACGGAGCGAGCGGTCCTCCTCCTCCACGACCTCGACGGGCTCAAGCACCGGGAGATCGCCGCGAGCTTGGAGCTGCCGGCTGGAACCGTGCGGTACCATCTGTTCAATGCCCGGCGAGCGGTCCGGGCGCGGTTGACGGACGAGCAACAGGAGGACCACGATGCGCAATGATCCACTCGATCTGACGCCGCTCGACCCGTCCCGGGACCCAGAGCGCTGGCGCGGCATGATGGCCGCCGTGATGCGCCGGGTCGAGCCATCCATCCGCTCGCGGGCCGCGGTGGCGCCAACGGTGCTGGACCTGATCCGGGGCTGGGCCCGCGTCGCGGTACCCGCCGCCGCGGTGATGGCGGCGCTGGCCCTCGGGATCAGCCAGGTGCTGACGGGTCCAACGGGTCCGGTTCTGGCACGGACGGACCCCGTGGAGCAGTGGCTCGTGGGCGACGCCGCGATCCCGGCGTGGCTCCGCGCCGACCGGCCCCCGACCCCGGCGGACCTGTGGCTTGCCTCAGGAGGTGTGCGATGACGACGCCGATCCGCACGGGACGCCGAGCGCGCCTGGCCGCGGCAGCGGTTCTGGTGGCCACGTTCGTGCTGGGTGGTGTGGCGGGCGCAGTTCTGGACCGCGCTCTCCCCTGGGGTGATGAGCAGGACCGCGTGGCCGGATTGTGCGGGGCGGGCCTGGGCCCCGGTGGGCAGCCCCTGGTGCTCCAGCAGCTCGATCTCACGCCGGAGCAGAGACCGCGACTCGAGGGAATCGTCGCCCGCCGGCACCCGCAGATGCAAGCGCTCTGGCAGGAGTTTCAGCCGCGGGTCAACGCTCTGATGGATTCGGCCCGTACCGAGATGGACGCGATTCTCACGCCCGAGCAGCAGGCCAAGCGCGATTCCCTACGCGCCGCGTGCAGTGGCGGACTGCAGGGACCCGGGCTCGGGCGGATGCATGAAGGAGAAGCAGGACGCTAGACTGCCGCCGCCCACAGGCAAGCCCAGGCCAGGGACCGGAACGAACCTAATGCTGGCCACCAAAGCGTTCATCGCTCGCCCTCCGTTTCCGCTGCCGCGCCTCAGTGCTTCGGGCCCTACCGGACATCGTTGACTTTCAGCGGACGTCGGGCTCCTGACGGGGTGGCTCAGTTGCGGGGCGGCGCCGCGCTCCTGGGGAACTTCAGGTCGGGGGCGCCGAGCCGGCGGAGCGCCTCGGTTGCCTCGCGGGCCAGCGGCTGCAGTTCGGGGTCAGGCGAGCGCCAAACGGCGGCTACGTACGCGTAATTGTCGAGTGCCGCCTCGCGCTGGCCCAATTGCTCGGCGGCGCGGGCGCGCTCCAGCCGCCGCACGGCCTCCACGACATCGGGCAACAGCGCTACCGGCCACGAGCGGTCCAGCAGCGCCGCCGCCTCCGCGAGCCGGCCTCGGCGAGCGAGGAGCTGCGCCGTAATCACGCGGTCAAAAACGCACGCACACACCGATTCCGGGAGAGCCGCGAACCGGCGCACCGCGTTGGCGGTATCCCCGCGCGCCAGTGTCGCGTACGCTCGGCCCGCGTCCGCCGCGTACCGCGCCACGGTCCGCACAGCCGCCTGGTCCGCCCGCGCGGCGGCGACCGAGTCCCATCGAGCCGTGAAGCGGTCCAGGGTGGCGGTGTCGCGGCCCTCCATCCACCACGGGAGCGTGGAGATCCGAGTCTCGACGAACTGGGACGTCGGCGTCTCGGGGACCGGATCGGCGAGCCACGCTGCCAAGGCCGCCTGCGCGCTGCCCGCCGGCACGCCTCCCAGGACGGCGGCGCTCGCGAAGAGCGGCGGCCACCAGCCGGCCGCTTGCGTCGCCTCCCGCAGATAGCCGCGCTGCGCCAGGCCAAGGGCCAGCACCAGCCCGCGAAAGCCGGGATCGTCGATCCACGGCTCACCGTACGGCGGACCGGCCGCGAGCGCGCGGGCGATGCGGAGCGCGGTTTCGGCCGAGTCCGGGAACGCCTGCATGGTGAGAAACGCCGCGAACAAGTCGTACGCCGGCGTGGAGTCGATCGCGCGCTCCAACGCCGGCGACCTCGGCATTCCCTGTGCGAGCAGGCGATGCACCAGGTTCATGCCCTCGGTGGTAACGTCGACGTCGCCCAGCGCCGCGTAGGTCGCGAGGTACCGGCGCGCGACGTCCGCGCGGCCCAGCTGGAGGGCGAGCCCGGGAGCGTGGAGGTACGCCGGACCGAAGGCCGAGTCGAGGGCGATAGTGCGAGCCAACGGCTCGAGCGCTGTCTGCGGAGTGGTGCGTCCCGGGACCGCCCAATGGACCCGCGCGTCGCCCAGCTCGTACCACACCTCCGGATCATTGGGATAGCGACGCACCGCCTCTTCGAGGATCGCAAACAGCCGCGCGCGGTGCTCGAACCAGGCAGGATCCGACAGGTCGTCGAACAGCGCCTCGAACAGCGAGTCCGCCGTGACCAGGAGGCTGTCGCGCGGCGGGAGGCGGTGGTTGAGGGCGCCGGCACGCAATCCGTAGATCCGGGCCAGATCGTCACCCGCCCCGCCCAGCCGGCCACAGCCGCGCACCGCACTCATACGCCGCCAGGCGAGCGCGAGGGTGCTGTCGAGCCCGACCGCTTCCTGGTAGTGCGCCATCGCCGAGTCCCAAGCGGCCCGGCGGAACTGCTGCTCGCCACGCAGAAAAGCGCGAAGGGCCGGCAGCGACGTCGCCCCGAACGGAGTCGCCCGGAAGGCTCCCACCGGGCGAACGCGCGCGAACCCGCGGAGCAGCCGGACCGTCGCCGAGTCGGTAACCCGTTCCATGCGTGATCGCTCGTCACGGACTTCCACCTCGGCGACCGTCTGGTTGCGGGTGGCGTCCACAATCGTGGCCACCAGTCGGACCGAGTCCGGCCCGGCGGGCACGATACTTCCGACCACCGCGAATTGTGCGCCGGAACGGCGAGCAAACGCCCTCGCACTGGCCGGATCGGGGCGACCGCGCCAGTAGCGCGCCGCCACACTCGGAGGCGCGGTGCGGAGGCGCCCCGCGCCATCCAGCGTGCGGGCGAGCACGTCCATCATCCCTTCCCGCCAGACCTCGAGCTCGGACCCGAGCGCGTCGAACGGCGCGACCACAATGAGGTCCGGATCGAGTGCCCGCTCACCCCTGGTCCGTTGGAACAGGAGCACGCCGGCCACGGTCGCCGCGACGCCGGCGACCGTGAGAGCGGCCACCGCCGCAGCCTTCCGAGACCGTCGCGAAGGGCCGGTCTCCCCGCCGCGGATGAGTGCTTCGACGAAACGCGACGCCGTTGGAAAACGATCGGCCGGCGTCTTGGCCAGGGCCCGCTCGAGCGCGCACGCAACTGCGTAGGGGACCGCCGGTCGAGCGATGGTGACCTGGGGCGGTGGCACCGTCATGTGCTGGCGCAGCACGCTGTCCACCGTGGCACCGGTGAACGGGGGCTGCCCGGCGAGCATCTCGTAGAGAACGCACCCGAGCGCGTAGACGTCACTCCGGCCGTCAACCTCGCGCTCGCCAGCTGCCTGCTCGGGACTCATGTACGCAGGGGTTCCCACGGCAAGCCCCGTCGCGGTGATCCGCTCACCGCCCGCCGCGCTGATCGCCCGCGCGATGCCGAAATCCGTGACCAGGGCGTGCCCACCCTCCAAGAGGATGTTCTCGGGCTTGATATCCCGATGCACCACGCCGCGGCTATGGGCGTAGCTCAAGGCGTCAGCGACCTCGCGCGCGATCTGCAAGGCCTCGTCGAGCGGGAGCTGCTTTTCGCGCCCGAGGCGTTGGCGCAGCGATTCGCCCTCGACGCACGGCATCACGTAGTACAGCAGGCCGTCCGCTTCGCCGGAGTCGTAGAGCGGCAGGACGTGGGGGTGGTGCAACGATGCCGCGACCTCGATCTCGCGGAGGAAGCGCTCCGGTCCCAGCGCGGCGGCAAGCTCCGGACGCAGGACCTTGATCGCCACCAGCCGGCGGTGTTTGAGGTCCTCGGCGGCGTACACGGTTGCCATCCCACCGGCGCCGAGCTGGCGCTCGATCCGGTAGCGATCGGCGATCGCGGCCTTGAGTCGCTGCGTGATGTCGGCCATCAGCGTGGTTGCCCAGAATAATATGGTGGCGCGAGGAATGCCCGCCAGCCTCGACGCGCCGCGCCGGCGTTAGGGCATGGGCAAATTCTGGGCATATCGGCTGCGTAATAGCCGCAACCGAACGCCAAGAGGCGCAAAACCACACCGGGATTTCGCGACGCCCCGCAAAGGGATAGGACTCTCGCCCTCCGTCCCTTCGACGTCACCGCGCTAGCGCTGGTAGCTACTTGTAGCTACATTGAGAGTATGGCGTCGGTCGGCATCCGAAACCTCAAGAACCACCTCAGTCGGTACGTGCGCCGCGTCTCGGCCGGCGAGCGGGTCACGGTCACCGATCGTGGCCGCGTGGTCGCCGAGCTGGTACCTCCCAGCACCAGCTCGGCCACGGGCGGGAGGTCGCGTCTCGAGGAGTTAGTCACCGCGGGCGTGATCCGTCCCATGCGCGAGCGCGGCGATCCACTCGCGAACCTGCCGATCCTGCGACTGCCGCCTGGCACGGCGACGGCGCTCATCGACCAGGATCGTGACGAGGCGTAAACGGCGGGGCGCCAAGGCGCCCGCAGCGCCAGAGCCGGAGTCCCTTCGGTACATCGAGTCGAGCGCTCTGGTCGCGGCATTCATGGAAGCCGATGTCGCGGCACAACAGACCATTCGGGCCCAAGGCCGCCGCGTCACCTCGGCCCTGACACTGGTCGAAGCGCATCGCGCCCTGCGCCGCGCGCGGGTGACCGGTCGCGTAACGGCCGAGCAGGAGCGGAGGGCCATCCGAGGATTGCGAACCTTCGCCCGACGCTGCTCGCTCGTGGCCGTCTCGGACGAGGTGTTGCTGCGCGCTGGCCGCCCCTTCCCGATCGAGCCGATTCGCACGCTGGACGCCATCCATCTGGCCACGGTCGAGTTACTCGGCGAGGCACCGCAGCTGGTCACCATCGTAACCCGCGATGAGCGGGTGGCGAGCAACGGCCGCGCCCTGGGGTACGCCGTCGCGTGACCAACCGGAAACAGCCTTTCGCTGGCGCCACACCGGCCCTGGCCACGCTAGCCCTCCCGTCAAGCCCGCAGGCTCGGCTCGCGAGGCGCACTCGGCGAGCGTCGCGGCTAGCGCGTGGCCTGCCAGGAACCTAGAAACGTCTGATCACCACCCCCCGCGGCGATCAGACAGGAAACCATTCCGCTCAACCCGCTTGGCGGGACTCCAGAAACCGAGCCCTCAAACTGGCATCGCAGCGCGCGGAAGCTGAGGCTCCTGCCAGAGACCTTTCCTGCAGACACACTATCCAAACCCGACTCGCGGACATGACGGAACGTCCCGGAGATGCCCGTCATGGTGCACGTCCCGGATTGGTCTATCTCGCCGGTAAAGCCGCTGTCGGAAGCCGCGATGGTCAGAGCGCCGGTGCTCTTGCAGGACATGCCGTGCCCGTCGCCGATGGTCTCGCTGTAGTCCCAAACTCCGGCCAAGTCCTCCAGCGCAACCGGCCCTTCCGGACCCGCCGCGTGACCGCAAGCCACGACCAGGGCCAGGCAGAGCAGGCCGGAAGGAAGCCTGGAACGTCCGGGGAAGGCGACCATCTCGGGCATGATCGGAACCTGAGGCCGCATCCAAGCTAGGGCGCCGCTCGCCCGCCCTGCAAGATCGGCATCCAAAGTCCCTCGCTGGCGCGGGCCCGCCGGGTCAACGTACGTTAGCCCTCCCATGCCGTATTGCCCCGAATGCTCGGCCTCCGTCCCGCAGGGCGCGGACACTTGTCCCACCTGCGGCGCGGCGCTGGTGGACACACCCACCACGGGTGACGACTACCCGGACCAGCCCGAGCTCGACGTCAAAGCCCTGGAGAAGCAGCTCTCCGCCGCGCTGGCGCCCCGCTACGAGCTGCTGAAGCTCCTGGGGGCCGGGGGCATGGGCGCGGTGTTCCTCGCCCGCGAAGCCGCCCTCAAACGATTGGTGGCCGTGAAGGTCCTGGCCCCCTTCCTCGCCGCCCAACCGCCGGCCCGCGTCCGCTTTCAGCGAGAGGCCCGCGCCGCCGCCGCGCTGTCGCACCCCAACGTGGTCCGGGTCTACGCCGTGGGCGAAACCCGCGGCAAGCTCCCGTACATCGTGATGCAGTACGTGGAAGGCGAGGCACTCACCGACTGGATGCAACGGCGGGGCCGGGTGCCCGAGCGCGACGCGCGGCGGATCGTTGGCGAAGTGGCCGCGGCCCTGGCGGCCGCCCACGCGCGCGACCTCGTCCATCGCGACGTGAAGCCCGCCAACGTGCTGATCGAAGCCGAGACCGGCCGGGCCTTCGTGGCGGATTTCGGCGTGAGCGCGGCGTTGTCGCCGGCGGGACGGCAGGAGACCAAGCTCACCGGCACGGGGATGATCATTGGCACCCCGCCGTACATGAGCCCCGAACAGGCGGCGGGCGACACGGTGACCCCCAAGAGCGACGTGTATTCGCTCGGCGTATTGGCGTACGAGCTGCTCACGGGCGTGCTGCCCTTCAGCGCCAGCACGGCGGCGGGATGGGCGGCGGCCCACCTGCGTGACACGCCCGAGCCGGTCATCAGGAAACGCTCCGAGCTGACCCCGCAGCTGGCGCGCCTGGTGGAGCGCTGCCTGGCCAAGCCGCCGGGCGACCGCCCCGGCGCCGCCGAGGTGGCGCGGGCGCTGTTGCCCTCGCTGGAAACGGAGATCCGCTGGCCACCGCCGGGTCTGGGATCCCTGTTCGGCCGCGGCGCCGGGTTCACTCGCGAGCTGTTGATCACCGCCGGCGCCGGCGTGCTAGTGCTCCTGGCCCTGGCGTTCACGCCGGACGTCCTGGAGGTCCACGACCGCTGGCTCGCGCGCTTCACCCTGGACGCCGCGGCCGGCGAGGGGCTGGCCCGCGTGCGCCCGGCGACGGACACCAGCCAGGTGTCGTTCTTCGTCTGGCAGACCGCGCTGATCCTGGGATCGGCCGTCTTCCTGCTGGGTGTCGTCTATCTCGCGGTGGTCACGCATTGGCTCCGTCGCGCCCTGCGCTACCGCGCGCTCGGCTGGAGCTGGCTCACCCTGCTCGACGTCGCAGCGGACGACGACGGTCGGAGCGGCATGCTCCTGGCCGGGGGAGGCGAATTCGGATTCCTCGACGAGCGCGAACGCGGGCATATTCTCCGCGCGCGCCGCCTCCGGATGGCGTGGCTGGTGGCGGCGGCGTTGTGGCTGTTCACGGTCCTCGGTGTCTGGATCGCTGCCGCCGTGCTGGGGCTCTTCTCCCCGGACGCCCCCGCCCCGCTGGCGGGCTCGGCGCGGTTGGCGATCGCGCTCGTGCCGCTGCTGGGGTTCTTGGGGTTGGCCGACCTCGCCGCGCGCACCGAGCGGCGCTTCCTGGGGCCAGTGTCGGCTCGCCGGTCCGCCGCCGTCTCCGATGTCGACGTCGAGGAATGGTACCGGACCGTGCCCGGGTCGCTCGCGGGCCAGGCGAATCCGCGGACCTACGCCCGCGGCCCGCGGATGCACCGAACGGTGGTGGCCGCGGCCATTGCTACCGCCACGGTGATCGCCCTGGGCCTGGGCGAGGTGGTGTTGGCGTCGATCGCGGCGGCGCGATTCGTTCAGTGGAGCGCCCCACGCGCCGCCGAGCTGAACGGCGCCGTGCGGCTGCTATCCGCCGCCGACCCGTACGCCGAGACCCGGCGCCTGCTGGCACCGTACCTGCCGGCCCAAACCCCGCTCCCCGACACGACCGCGCGGCGGGTGGTGAGGCAACTGTTCGACCGCGACTCCCTGCATCCCCTCCCACCCACACCGCCGGCGGTCTTCACCATTCTCGGGGCCGGCCCGCGCGAGGAGGTGCTGCAGCAGACCGTGGAGCGCGCCTATGATCGCGCCCTCCCACCGGAGGTCCTGGCGGTTCTCGATTCCGCGGCCCTGCATCCCCGGGTCGAGGCGTTTGAGACCCTAGCGCACGCGTCCTCCGTGGATGTGGCCGCCGCGTTGCTCGATGGCCCCACCACCGACCTGGACCAACTCAGGGGACACAGTGCCCTCACCCTGCTCCAGGCCACGCGCCTCAACACGCTCGGCGCCATCGCCGGGATCCAGCGCGGCGATACGGCGGGCGCGGTCATGCGTCTGGGCGAGGCCGCGGCGGTGGCAGAGCACCTGTTCCGGTCGCCCCTGCACGTCCGCGCCGCCTACGACCTGCTCCGCTGGGACGTGCTGTTGCCACTGGCCTCGCTGGCGGACGCGGATGGGCGGACCAACGAGGCCCGCGCCCTCCGGGCCGCCCGCGACGCGCTCAGGTCCGTCCAGACCGATCTGCCCCGCACCGGCATCGTGGGGCTCGCCGCCGAGGCGCCCGAGATGCCCCTCTTCGCACGCGTCGTCCTGCGCTCTCCCCTGCCCGACGGGGAGCGGCTGGACCTCCTCTCGGCCGGCTGGACCGGCCTGTGTGCCAACCCGGCGGAGATCATCACCGGTCCCAGCCGAGCCCGGAGCGAGCGTCTGAGCGCCATCGCGGATTCCCTGCGGTCCCCGCAGGCCGCCGATCTCCTGGCGCTGGCCCGGCGCCCTTGGGCACGCCGGGGACCGGTTGGCGTCATGGAACGGATCCTCGCGTGCACCTGGGAGGAACGAGTGGCGCGCTGAGCGGTGGGGGCGTTAGCATTGAGCGGCGGGAACGTCGGTAAGGGGTAAGGGGTGGGGGGTACCCCTCACTCCTCACCCCTTACGTATCAGACTCCCCGCAGTTGGAGAGGTGGCCGAGTGGCTGAAGGCGGCGGTTTGCTAAACCGTTATAGGGCCGAAAAGCCTTATCGGGGGTTCGAATCCCCCCCTCTCCGTGATGATAGGCGGATAGGCGGATAGATCGGATAGTGCGTTCCACGGCCTGCTCCACTATCCGCTCTATCCGCTCTATCCGGTCTATCCGCCTATTCTGCTCTATCCGACTCTTGACAGTGACTCCGACTTCCGCATGACCTCCAACACGCCCCGCCTCCGCTTCGCCCCTTCGCCAACAGGTTACCTCCACGTCGGCGGTGCCCGCACCGCGCTGTTCAACTGGCTCTACGCGCGGAAGACGGGCGGCACGTTCCTGCTCCGCATCGAGGACACCGACAAGCAGCGCTCCACCGACGAGCACACCCAGGTCATCCTGGACGGGCTCACCTGGCTGGGGCTGGATTGGGACGAGGACCTGGTGTTTCAGGGCGCCCGGGTAGAGCGCCACCGCGAGATGGCCGACCGGTTGCTCACGGGCGGCGCGGCGTACGAGGACGACGGCGCCGTCCGGTTCCGCATGCCCCAGGGAGAAATCGCCTTCGACGACGCGGTGTATGGCCACATCTCGTTCAAGGGCGAAGACATCCGGGACTGGATCATCCTGCGCTCCGACCGGACTCCCACGTACAATTTCTCGGTGGTGGTGGACGACATCGACATGCGCATCACCCACGTGATGCGGGGCGACGATCACATCTCCAACACCCCGAAGCAGGTCGCGGTGTACCGGGCTCTGCAGGCCTCGCTGCCGGTGTTCGCCCACGTGCCCATGATCCACGGCAAGGACGGCAAGAAGCTCTCCAAGCGCCACGGCGCCACCGCGGTGGGCGACTACCAGCAGCTCGGCATCCTGCCGGCCGCCATGCGGAACTTCCTGGCCCTGCTGGGCTGGAGTCCGGGCGGCGACCGCGAGCTGTTTTTCGACCTACGCGAGCTGATCGACGGGTTTTCGATTGAAGGCATTCAGAAGAAGAGCGCGGTCTTCGATACCACCAAGCTCGAATGGATGAACGGGCAACACCTGACCCGCATGGCCGGCGTCGAGCTGCTGCCGATCATCGCGCCGCTGCTGGGCAACCTGGGCGTGGACCCCGCGACGGTTGGTCGAGAGCGCCTGGCGCAAATCACGGATGTGGTGAAGGAGCGCTCTCGAACCACGCTGGACGTCGCTCGCCAGGTCGCGGCGCGGCTTCCCGGGCAGACGGTGACCCTGGATGAGAAGGCGCAGCAGGCCAGGACCAAGGACGCCGACGGCTTCCGAACGGCTCTACGCCACGCCGCCGATCACCTGGGCGCGCTCCCCGACGCGTCGTGGCAACCCGAGACCCTGGAGGCCGAGCTGCGCCGGCTCGCCGAGTCCGTGGGACTCGCCGCCGGCAAGGTCTTTCAGCCCATCCGCATCGCGCTCACCGGCAGCACGGTGTCCGAGCCGGTCAACGTCCTGCTGAGCCTTCTGGGAAAGGATGAGAGCCTGAAGCGCATCGGCCGCGCGCTTCCCTAGGCGAGCTCCACGCGGTTCCTGCCTCCGTGCTTCGCCCGGTACAGGGCGGCGTCCGCGCGGCGCAGCACGTCGTCCATGGACCGGTCTTCCGCTCCGCACCCCGTCGCGCCGATGGACATGGTCACCTGCATGCCGGTGAGCGCCCCTCCCGGAACCTCGAGGCGCAGGGCGTCGCAGGCCGCCCGCAGCCGCTCGGCCAGCGTCGCAGCTCCTTCGAGATCGGTCTCCGGAAGCAGCATCGCGAATTCCTCGCCGCCCAAGCGCACCGCCAGATCCGCTCCCCGCTGGTGTTCCCGCAGCAGGCGCGCGGTGGCCTGCAGCGCCACGTCCCCGGCGGCGTGCCCGTAGCGGTCGTTGATGGCCTTGAAATGATCGAGGTCGATCACCAGCAGGCTGCCCGGGCGGCCGTAGCGGTGCACCCGCTCGAGCAATTGCGCGCCGGCGAGCATGAACTGGCGGCGGTTGGCCAGGCCGGTCAACGCGTCTTCCCCCGCCAGCTGCTCCATGGTGCGTTGGTAGCTGAACGTCCGGCGGTACAGGCGGTCGAACGCCCAGAACGTGAACAGCGAGAGGGCGCCGGCCGGGATGATCAGCGCGTTGTACTTGGTGTACGAAAAGCCCGGCAGCCAGCCCGCGGCGGCCGCCGCGTTGGGCACCATCAGGGCCAGCGAGAGACCCATGACATTGTCCCAGAAGCGCAGGGGCAGCCCTACCAGGAGCATCCCGAGCACGTAGTACATGTACCCGCCGATGCCGTACACCAGGCCGCCGTCGAGGCGGCGAAGGATGGCCAGCCAGAAGACCTCGGTCGCCAGGACGCTCGCATAGAGCAGCACCGTGAACGCCTTGAGGTTCACCTGGGTGGTCCGAAGCGCGAGAATGCACGGAAGAAGGCAGGCGGCCATCCCCAACCGAAGGGTCAGGGTCCTCGGGGCCGCGCTGGGGTCGATGGCCCAGTCCCAAATCCACAGCCCGATGATCAACAGGGGGAGGCTCAGGAACGTGCGCTGACTGAAGCGGCGCAGCTCCTCGAACTTCTTCTCGTGGTAGGCCGCTTCCTCCGCCCCCGGGAACCGGCCACTCAGGCGGGCCCCTGGCGGGGAGGCAAACGGGAGGGGCCCCGAGACCGGGGGCGTCTCCTGCTGACCGGGCATGGTTCCTCGATGTGGGCGCGAAGTGCCGCCCGAATCTACTACGGAATGACGGTGTCGCGAGCCGCCTTCCGTCTCGCCTCCCGCTCCTGATCCTTCCGTTTCCTCAGCTCGTTCACATACCGCTTGAATTCGGCCGCCGTGTGCGCCCGCTGGGCGGCCTGCATGATATCCTCGCGATAGCGCATCAGCTCGTTGGCCGCGCGTGACTGGTCAATGTTCCCCTGCGGGAACGGCAGCAGCGCCAGCAACGCTGCCGGTAGCTTGAGCCCGCCCAGGTAGATCCACTTGCCGTCTATGCCCCAGGTCCTACCACTGATCTCGGTGGTCCAACTCGGCGCCGGACCCGGGGCGAACGAGTCGCGGGGCAGGGTGTCCAGAAAAGCGCGCAGCCGCGCCGTCACCGTGCTGTCCAACTGCGCCACGGTGTGGGGCCCTTCCGGCCCCACGGCCGGCTCGGCGGCGGGCAGTGGGCGCCCCAGCTGGAGCACGTCAATGGGCGGGACCCACAGCCGCCCGTCGCCGTAGCCCGGCCGGAGCAGGCGCCGGGTGGTCACCCTGGGGGGCACCAGGATGGCAGGCACGGCGCTGTCCACCCCGAGAGGACGCTCGAGTGTCTGGGCGACCTCCGGCACGCTCGGGCGCGTCGCCGGCTGTGGCTCCGGCAGCACCTGGGCGCCTAATCCCGTGGTAGCCTGGGCACGGGGCAGGGCGGCGGGCCGCCCGGCGGGAGCCGGCATGAGGTACGGTGTCACCCGGTCGTCCGGCGACCCGACTTCCATGGGTATCAGCATGATCTGGCGGGAACGCGGCGGCTCGGTGGCGATCGCCAACAGCACCAGGAACACGCCCACGTGCGCCACCAGGCTGAACGCCGTCCCAACCACCCCCCGCCGCCACCTGACGGAGCGCGTCTCCGGCCGGCGTTGCCGCCCAAAGAGACTGACGACAGCGTCCCTCACACCCCGTCCCCCCGGTGAGACGTGAGAGGTGAGAGGTAAGATGGACCGCTCACGTCTCACCTCTCACTGCTCACCGCCGGTGCGGCGTGCCCGGCGAAAAACGATTCGGCCGCGGATCGCACCGTCGCCCAGGGACCGATGACCCGCTGGGCGGGCGGCAGCGACGCCTGCAACGCCGCGCCGTAACGACGGCTCACCACGCGATGATCCAACAACACGACCACACCCACGTCGCTCCTCGATCGAATCAACCGGCCAAACCCTTGCTTCAATTTGAGGGCGGCGCGCGGAACCAGGTAGTGCGTGAAGCCGTCGAGCCCCTGCTCCGCCAGACGTTCGAGCCGCGCGGCCGTTAAAGGTTCGTTCGGCGCTTTGAACGGCAGCTTGGCGAGCAGCAGGACCCGGAGCGCGGGGCCCGGTACGTCCACCCCCTCCCAGAAACTGTCCGTCCCGAGCAGGATGGCCGAGCCGGCATCCCGGAACCGGCGCAGCAGCTGGTCCCGCTGCCCTTCTCCCTGGACCAGGAGGGGCCAGCGGTGGGCCAGCGCGTGACGCACCCGGTCGGCCGTCCGGCGCAGCGCCGCGTGACTGGTGAAGAGCGCGAACATTCCCCCGTCCGACGCGTGCGCCAGCTGCACGATCGCCTGGGCCACGGCCTCATCATGTCCGGCCTCGTCGCTCCGCGGGTCCGGCAGGTCCGTCGGCACGCCGAACAGGCATTGGCTGGCGAAGTCGAACGGCGAAGGGAGCACCACCTGGTACTTGAGACGGGGAAACCCTTCACCCAGCCCCAGGCGTTCGGTGAGGAACGAGAAGTCGTCGCCCACGGCGAGCGTGGCGCTGGTCAACACGATGGACTCCACCCGGTCGAACAACGTCTCCCGCAGCACGCCCGCGAGGTCCAACGGCACCGAGGCCAACGCCACGGCGAACGGGGCGCGTCCCACCGCCCGCCCACCCCGCCGCTCGATCCAGCGCACGGCTGGGAGGCCCGGCTGTGGTCGCAGCGCGAGCAGCATGCCATCCAGCACCGCCTGCAGCCGTCGCACCACGCCACGCAGCTCCTGAACCCGCTGCGCCGGGCGGTCGTGGTCGCGATCGGCTTCCAGCCGGTCCGCCACCGTTTCCACGCCGTCCCGCAACCGGTTCAAGTTGGCCACCAGGTTGTCGAGGGCCACCTCCAGCCCCTGCGGCCAAATGGGGTCGGCGGCGAAGCCGTCGTTCAAGCGGTACACACTCTCGCCGCTCGCCGCCAGCCGCTCCGCCAGCAGGCGGAAGACTTCATCTGCGCCGGTCTTGGCCTGGGCCACCTCCGGGAGCAGGGCCTGGCGCAGCAGGTCACCCGAGGCCTCGCTCACCGCCCCTCCCTCCATCGCCAGCTCACCCAACAGGGCGGGAATGAGCCCGCGTCCGTTCCGCTCCAGCCGGCCCAACAACCGCACCACCCCTCGCGCGCTCACGTGGGCGCCCAGGTGTTCCGCGGCGGCGTCCTCGAGGTGATGGGCCTCGTCCAGGATCAAGCGCCGGTACGGCGGAAGCACCGCGGCGTCCTGCCAGTTCTCCTGTGCGCGACGCACCGCCAGGTCGGACGCCAGCAGATGGTGGTTCGCCACCACGATGTCGGCCTCCGCGGCCCGTCGGCGCGCCGTGAACACAAAGCACCGGTCGAAGTGCGGGCAGTCGAGCCGGGTACACAAGTCTGCCTCGGCGCTCACTTCATCCCACACGTCGTCCGAGGGCTCGTCGGTGAGATCCGCCAGGGAGCCATCGGTGGTGCGCCGCGCCCACGCGCTCAGCGCCTCCAGCTCGTCCTGACGCTCAGGCTCGAGCAGGGAGGCCTGTCCCGAGCGCGCCAACTCCAGTCGCGCCAGGCAGAGATAGTTGCGCCACCCCTTGAGGAGCGCGTACGTGAGCGGCCGGTCCTCCTCGCCCAGCGCGCGGGCCAGCATGGGCAGGTCCTTGCCCACCAGCTGTTCCTGCAGGTTGATGGTGTTGGTGGACACCACGGTCCGCTCGCCGTTGGCCCTGGCCCAGGCGATGGCCGGCACCAGGTAGGCGAACGACTTCCCGACGCCGGTGCCGGCCTCGAGCAGGGAGACACCGCCCTCGTTGAACGTGTCCGCCACGTAGGCGGCCATGTCGCGCTGGCTGGGCCGATCCTCGAACGCCCCGAGCACCCGCGCGACCACTCCGCCGGGCCCAAGGGCCCGCGCGGTCTCCACCGGGTCAATTCCCTGATATGACGGCGCGCGCGGTACTTCGACGACCACGTACAACTCGGTCGCCGGATTATTGACGATGCCGAACCCAATGCCGGCGTCATGCAGCCGCGCGGCCACGTTGAGGTCCGCCTGGGAGGGTTCGAGCACGCCGCTCGGGTGGTTGTGCAGCACCATCTGTCCTCGCGCCGCCACGCCGGGCAGGGCCAGGACGGCGCTCACGGTGCCCCGCGCCACGGGGACCGCGCTCAGCACCACGCCGTCGTCGTCCACGTCCGCCACGAAGGACACCTCTCGACCGCCGGCCGCGGCGATCTCCGCGGCGAGACGGGATTGGGCCTCCGGCAACAGGCGGCTCACGTTTTCAGTTCGCGCTTCTTGGCCGCCGGGAACAGGACGTTGTTCAGAATCAAGCGGTAGCCGGGGGAGTTGGCGTGCAGCGACAGGTCCGTGGGTGGGTCGCCGATCTGGTGTTGCGGGTCTTCCGGGTCGTGCCCGCCCAGGTAGGTCCACGTACCTTTTTCAGACTCGCCGTGGATGTATTTGACCCAGGGCGCGCCGGCCTCATCGGCGAGGACCGTGACGTCCGGTTTGAGCCGCTCGCGCTGGAACGACGTGGTCAGGCCGTAGAAATCCGGAATAACCTGCCGGTGACTCTGCACCAGCATGGTCGGCACGGGATCGATCTTCGCGCTGAAGTTGAACAGCGTGAAGGCGCCCAGCGGCTGGCGTTTGGGCGGATTGTTGACCTGGTGGCCGTCAATGTCCGAAAAGCTGGCGATCGCGGACGACTGTTCCAGCTTCACGTCGCGGAACGCGAACGACCGGGTCCAGTCCAGCTTGGCCGAGGCCTCGGGGTCCATGGACGTACCGTCCGCGTAGGGCGCCGCCACGTCCACGCCCTCCGCGGCCAGCGCGATCTCGATGGTCTCCGTAGCGGTACACATCGCGAACAGGAAGCCGCCGTCCTGCACGAAGCCACGAATCTCGCGGGCCACGGCCTTCTTCAGGGCTGGCACGTTGGGCAGGCCCAGCCGGCGCGCGGTCTCTTGATTCCGTTCCACCATCTCCGACAGCCAGAACGCGCCACTGTAGGTGAGGTAGAACTTGGAGAACTGACCGGTGAAGTCCTCGTGATGCAGATGCAGCCACTCGAAGTCCTTGAGCCGCCCGGCCACCACTTCCGGATCCCAGATCTTCTCGTACTCGATGCCGGCGTACTCCAGGGACATGGTCACGGCATCGTCCCACGGCGCCGCGTTGGGCGGGGCATACACGGCGACCTTGGGGGCCTTCTCCAGCGGCACCGCGTCCATGTTGTTGGCCTGGATCTCGCCGCGGACCGCCACCACATCGCCGTCGGACGCGGGCTGTACCGTGACGCCCGCCAGGGCGGCGTCGCGTTCGGTCGCGGGGTCGGCGGGGAGGAGGAAGCTGCCGCCCCGATAGTTGAGCAACCACTCCGCGCGTCCGCCCCGCTTGAGCGCCCGGAAGGTGACGCCGTACGCTTTGAGGTGATTGCCCTGGGCGTCGTCCATGGGGAGAAGGAGCGACGGTTGGACGGACAGGCGGACGGGCGGCCGGGCGGTCAGGCGGTCGAGCCCCAGCAGCGGGGCGCCGACCGCCTGCAGAAACTCCCTCCGCTTCATTCCGGCACCACTCCCCGCAACCGATCCCTCAGCCGCCGCGCCTGCGGCACCATGGCGCTTTGCGGATGCGCCAGGATCAGGTGCTCCAGCTGCTGGATCGCGACTTCCGTGCGCCCGGTCTCCGCCTGGACCCTCGCCAGCGCCAGCTCCGCGGCCGGCGCCGCCGGACCCACCGAATCCTCAGCAAGCGCCCGACGTAACATGTCTTCCGCGCCAGAGTAGTCCTTCCGGACGAGGGCCAGCTCCCCGGCAAACCCCAGGACGTCCGCCCGTCCGCCCGTCCGCCCGCCGGCCCCGCCACCGAGCTTCCGCGCCGCCTGATCCAGATCCGCCAGCGCCCGGAGGGTATCGCCACGCGCCAATGCCAGGACCGCCCGGCCAAACTCCGGGAGGCGATCCGTGCCGAGGCGCTCTACCAGCACCAGCATGCTCATGCGTCGAGTCGCTTCCTCTCGCGATCCGGTATACGGACCCGCGGCGCGGAGATGCTCGCGCGCCTGACTCAGGTCGCCGCGATACAGCGCAATCCACCCGCGCACCGCCGTGGCGGCGACGCCGGAATCCGGCGCCAGCACCGCCTCGGCGCGGTCCAGCTCGCCGCGCCGCGTCCAGGCCCATGCGATCGACTCACGCAGCGTTTCCAGGTCGTCCCCGCTGAGCCGGTCGCGCCACGCCCGGAGTCGCCGCTCCGCTTCTTCCACGGACCCCTGCTCCGCCAGCGCGCGGATCAGACTCGCCATCGCCGGTCCGACCGCCCCGCCCGCCTCGGCCGCCGCGCCCGCCGCGTCAAGCATCCGCTGTGCCGACCCCAGGTCGCCTGCGTCGGCGTAGGCCTGCGCGGCCTGGAGCCGCACCCGACCGGCCGCCGCGGCGTCCACCAGCCCGGCCAGCCGCTCCAGGGCGTAGCCGCGTGCCAGCGCGCTCCGCCGACCCCGCGACGTCCCCGCCCGCTCGGCAAAGCGTTGCAGCAACGCGGCCGCCGCTCTGGAGTCCGGTGGCAGCGTGGCGTCGAGCAGCGGCCAAGCCTCGTCCGGACGCCCCCAGCCCACCAGCAGATCCGCCGCCATCCGGCGCGAGGTGGAGTCGCCCCGCACGCCCAGCAGCGTGCTCAGCATCTCGTCACGAGCGAGCGCCGGCGCCCGCGTGAGACCGCCGGTGGCTGCCGACAACAGCGCGGGATTCCCGCGCACCACGGTCACCCATTGCCGCGTCGCCTCGATCCACTCGCCCGCCAAGGTGGTGAGCTGGGCCAGGTCCTGCGCCAGCGCGGCATCGCCCAACCGGCTGACTCCTTCGGACAAGGCCCGTTTGGCGCCCGCCAGGTCGCCCCGCTGCGCCACGGTAAACGCCCACTCGCGGTACGGGTCTGGACTGCGCGGCGCCAACGCGATCCAGCGACGCGCCGCGGCCGTGACGCTGTCCGGCTGCCCCAGCGCGAACCACACCCGCAGCTCCAGGGATCGAGTCGTCTGGCTCAGCGAATCGCGTGTGAGCGCGGTGCGAATCAGCGGGACCAGCGAATCCAGCCGCTCGAGCGACGTGAACACCCGCTCCAGGCCCAGGAGTGCGGGCAGGTTGGTCGGGTCCGTGCGCAGCACCCCGCGATACCGCGCCGCGGCGTCCGCGTGGCGTCCCTGACGCTCGAGCTCCCCGGCCTCTGCCAGCGCCCGGCTTTCCACCTGAGCCAGCGCCCGGCGCGCCGTCGACATCCCAGCACAGAGCACGCAGAGAGCGCAGAGTACGCAGAGGCGATGGTTGGGGCCTCGCGGAACCCACCCGATTCTCACCTCTGCGCTCTCTGCGTGCTCTGCGACCTCCGCGTTGAGACTTTCTGGCCGACGAATCATGGTCGGCCCTCGTTCAGGCGCCGGAAATAGTCAAGAATCAGCCGCCGCTCTTCCGGCGACAGCTGCTGCAACTGCTCCCAGGTGGGATACGGATACCTGGGCCCCTTGCCGGCCGCGCCGGGACGGAGCGCCGGCGGCAAGCGCACGTGCTCCGGACGCGCGGTCTCACTGGTTCGGTCTTTCTCCTCGTCTTCCTCTTCCCCCCGCAACGTGCGCCCCTGATCCAGCAACCGGCGGAACAGCCGCTCCTGTCGTTCGATGGTCCGGCGATCGAGCTGGCCGGCCTCCAGTCGCCGGGCCAGGTCACGGGCCTCCTGCGCCAGCTCCTCCGCGGCCTCGGCCTGGCCCTCGGCGTTCATCCGCTCCAGCTCCGCCGCCAGCCGCCGCTGTCGCTCGGCCAGGGCCCGGAGATCCTGCAACAGGCCCTCTCCACCCATCGGCATCAGCGGCAACATTCCGCCCGACTGCCCGTTCAGCGCCTGCTGCTGGGCGGCGAGCTGGGCCATCTTCTCGATGGCTTCTTCCAGCCCGGATCCCGACTCGGCCCCCTGGACCTCGCCTCGCGAGCGCAACAACGACTGGGTCATGGCGTTCAGACCGTCCACCGCCTGCCCGGCCAGCTCCCCGGCCTCCGACGGATTGGGCGTGGCCCGCTGCAGCCGATCGACCGCCTCCGCCATCCGCAGCCGGGCGAAGCCCAGCGACGTGCCGACCTGAGGCGACACCAACGCGTTCTTGCCGGCCGCGGTCTGCAGCCGCTGCATCACCCGGTCGGCGCTCTCCCGCAACGCCGCCTGCGCGTTCCGCGCGTCCGCCGAGGCGTCGCCGCCGCGCATGCGCTGGGCCAGGTCCACCTGCCGCCGGGCGATATCCGCGGTCTCGGACAGCGCGTAGTCCAGGGTTTGGACCACGTCCTGACGCCACTGGTCGCGCATCTGGTCCCGTTGCTCGCGGAGACGCTGCGCTACCGGGTCCAGCGCCTGCTCGGCCTCCTTGCCCGATTGACGGGCCTGCGGTCGTTCCCCCGTCTGCGCCTGCCCGGCCGCGCGGTCCATCGCCTGGGCCGCCTGCTCCGTCCGTTGCTGCTCCGCCGCGGTCCCCTGCTCCTCCCCCTGCTTCCGCAAACCCTGGTCCAGTTGGCTCATGCGCGCCGTCAAGCTGTCGGCCTCCCGGGCCAGCGCCTGCTCCGCCCTGGCCAGCGCGGAATCCGGGACCGCGGTCTCGGTCTGCCGGTTCCAGTCCCGCTGGCGTTGGGCCAGCTCCTCGGCGTCCTGGGCCAGCGTGGTCATCTCCCCCTCGATGGCCGCTCGCTCGAATAGCTCACGGCTGCGGGACAACTGGTCCCGAAACTCCTTCCCCGCCTCCGCCAAACGCTTCAAGGCCTCGCGCAGCGCCTCCGGGTCCAGCTTCTCGAGCGCCTCGCGCAACGCATTCAGTCGTCGCTCCAGCTCCGGGGTCACCGCCCGTTCCAGCAGCCGCTCCAGCTCCTTCACCTCCGCCTGCCACTGCGGGTCCGTGAGCCCGGCGTTGGACGCAGCTTCGGCCAGTTGCCGCAGCTCCTCCCGCATCTGCGCCGCCCGCTCCATTACCCGCTGCTGCTGGTCCGCGATCTCGCCGGCTCGCTGCGCCGAGCGGAAGGGCAGATCGCCCTGGGCGCCAGGCCGCGCCTGTGCGCCTTCGGACGCGCGCTCGCGCTCGGCGGCCAGCTCTTCCGTGGCCTGGGCCAGACCACGCTGCTCCCGAGCCAGCGAGTCCGACGCCGCGGCCACCGCACGTGATGCCTCGCGGAGCGCCTCCCGCAGCTCGGCGTTCGACGGCAATCGGAGCCGGTACTCCCTGCTCTCCGCCAGGTGCGCCGTCGGCGCGTTGTCCAACGCGCGCACCCGGTAGAACGCCGTGTCGCCCGGCAGGAACCCCCGCCCGTTGAGATCCAGGGTCCACGGGATCACGACCCGCTCGGCCCCACCCTCCGGCAGCACCAACGTGTCCGTGCGTGGCGGCGTAGCGAGCCCCAGACGACTGACCCGCCGGCTCACCAGCTCGACGTGGGTCACGCGATGATCGTCCCGCACGTCAATGACCAACGGCTGGCGCAGGCTGAGGGGCGCGGTGGTGTCGGCGCCGGGAACCGGCACCGAGATCACGGGGACGCTGTCCGCCACGGCGACGATGTTGAGCTCCGGCGACTCGCCCTCGAGCGGCACGCCGCCTTCGGGACTCACCGCCAGCGTAAAGCGGCCGCTGGCGCGAACCACCATCCGCCCCTGGAAGGCCGTGCCGGCCACCGAAAGCGTGGTCGCTCCTCCCTCACGGCGCCAAGCGACCGACCTGAGCGGCAGGGTGGCGCGTCCACGCGTCTCGATGACCGCGCCCACCGGCAGCAGCACCGGGTCCGGGCCCGGGGCGAGCGGCTCATCCGCGCGGTCGAGATACAGCGGGTAGGTGGCCATCAACTCCAGGTCCGCGAGGAGGGCCGGCAACGACACCCGCAGGTGCAGCGTGGTGGACTCCTTGCCCCCGGACGAGGCGCGAACGAACCGATCGCTCTCCAGCGGGCCCAGCACCTGCGTGGCGCGACCGGCGCTGTCCAGCGCGAGCGCCGTGGACCGCCACGGCTCCCCGGGGGCTCGAGTCCACAGCACCGCACTCCGGCGCCCTGGCGCCTTCACCGCCAGGGTGACCCGCTCACCTCGCCGCACGTCGCTCCGGTCCGCCGTGAGGGTCACCGGACCGGCGGCGCGCGCCAAGGCCGAAAGCGGACGCCAGAAATCAGACCCGGCGCGCGCACCCGGTCCGGCGGCCAGGAACAACCCGCCTCCGCACAGGGCGAGCCCCAGACTCCACCCCAGCGCGTTGCGCCGTTCGCGTCGCGCGCCCCCCAGGGCCCCGTCACCGTGATCTTCGAGCCACCGCGCCACCCGCGCGTCCGCCAGGGCCGCGAGCGCGGCTGAGCCGCCACGCGGGTCGAGCGCCACGCCGGTCACCGAGCCGTGGCGGAGGCGGCCTCCCCGCTCCACCAGCGCCGCCACCGCGCGGGCATCCCCTCGGCGCCGCCGGCGCACCCGCCAGATGCCGAACGCCGCCGCGCCGAGGACCAGGGCCCAACCCCCGAGCACGGCAACCGGCCGTGTCCGATACACGCCCAGCCGCGCCAGCGCCAGGCCGGCCGCCAGCGCGACCAGCACCACGCCGGTGGTGAACAACACACCGGCCAGCACCTCGCGCCGCCCCAGCTCGGCGCGCCGCGTCTCGAGCCAACGCCCCGACGTCGTCACGGAACCGCCGCCGCGGCGTACACGAAGAGGTTCACGCCCATCCGGAGCGCCTGCTCCCGGGTCGGCGCCGGATCATTATGCACATCGGCATCCTCCCAGCCGTCTCCCAGGTCCGACTGATACGAGTAATACACCACCAACCGGTTCCCGACGAACACCCCGAACCCCTGCGCCGGCAGGCCATCGTGCTCGTGGATCTTAGGGATCCCCTGGGGGAACGCGTACGGCATCTGATAAATGGGGTGATCCAGTGGCACTTCCACCAGGGGCCGATCCGGAAATACCCGGGCGATCTCCCGGCGGAAGGACTCGTCCATGCCGTAGTTGTCGTCCGCATGGAGGAACCCGCCCCCTTCGAGATAGCGGCGCAACGTCCGGACCTGGGCGCCGGTGAACCGCACATTCCCGTGGCCGGTCATATAGAGGTATGGCGTCTCCCAGACATCGGGACCGTCCAACGACACCACCCGCTCGCGCGCGGCGACCGGCAGCGCGGTCCGTTCCCGAATCGCCGCCAGCAGGTTGGGCAGACTCGAAGGGTTGGCATACCAATCGCCGCCGCCGTCGTAGTGCAATCGGCCGATGGTCAGCTCCGTGCGCTCACTGCCGGACGCCGGCAACAGCGCCAGGCCGGCAAACACGGCCACTGTAGGGTGTGAGACGTGAGAAGTGAAACGTGAGAAGGCCCGGGGAAACCACTTCTCACATCTCACGTCTCACCTCTCACGGTAGTAACCAGGCGGTAGGCTTGGTTCCGCGGGATTCCCAGTTCGCGCGCCAGCCGGCCGGCGGCGTCTTTCCGGCTCAGGCCCTCCTCCAGCAGGGCCCGGGCATGCGCGCGCGCGGTGTCCGGATCAGCGGACGACCCCGCCCGCTCCCGGCCCGCGACGATCACGGTCACCTCGCCGCGCGGAGCGTGGTCCCGATAGTAACCCGCCAGATCCCCCAGGGTCCCGGTGCGGCATTCCTCGTGCACTTTGGTCAACTCCCGCGCCACCGCCGCGGGACGCTCCGCCGACAGGAGCGCCGCCAGATCCTGGAGCAGCTTCGCCGTCCGATTAGGAGCCTCGAACGCCACGACCGTCCACTCGCTCGTGGCGACCTGCTCCAACAGGCGGCGTCGCGCCGTGCCCGCGCGCGGGAGGAACCCCACGAACAGGTAGCGATCGGCGGGGAACCCGGAGATGCTGAGCGCGGCCGCGACGGCGGTCGGCCCGGGAATCACGACCACGGGCGCCCCCGCGGCCCGGGCCTGCCGCACCAGGTCGGCGCCGGGATCGCTGATCCCCGGGGTCCCGGCATCGGTGAGCAACGCGACCGCGCTCCCGGCAGCCAGCGCCTCGAGGACCCGGGCCGAATGACCGGCCGCGGCGTGCGCGTGCACGCTCACCATGCGCGGGCGCGCGCCCGCGTGCTGGAGCAGCGTGCGGCTACGGCGGGTGTCTTCGGCGGCTACCAGGTCCACCGAGCGCAACACCGCGAGGGCGCGCTCGGAGAGGTCTGCAAGATTGCCCAACGGGGTCGCGACGACGTACAGCGTCCCGTGACTCACCAACTCACGGCCCAGGGGAGCGCCTGGTAGAAGCCGGCCTTCTGCAGCGCGAACCGGTGCTCCCTGGTCGCGTCCCGGACGATGGTCGGCGCCACCCCCGGGGCGATGATCTCCAGCTGCTGGAGGAGCTGCCGGGTCCAATCGGCGAGGCCCTGGGTCAACTGATCCGGGCGGATCACCATCTCGGTCGGTTCACGATCCAGCGGAGTCCCCACGGTGCCCAGCGGCCCGGCGCTCTTGGCCAGCGCGTCCCGCAGCTTGATGCCCCGCTGGTTGGCCTCACCCGGGACCTGCTGCTCGGCCACCGCCAGGATGCGCCAGAACAGCTCGCGATAGCTCTGGATCATGGCGGGCGACGCCTGCTCGGGGAGCTCGCCGTCCGGCCGGAACACCGAGGCCGCCACCTGCGGCCGGGCGCCGTCCGCCCCAGGCCGGAACAGGCTCTCGACGTGCTGCGCGATCGTGGACTCCTCGGCCTTCCCGCTAAAATAGCCGTTCACGAAGCGTCCGTCGTCAAACCTGAAGTAGCTCACCTTGCCGTTGGAGATCAGCTCGAGGACGCCGCTGAACCGCTCATGCTGGAGCGCCGGGAAGATGGTCTCCGGGTTCTGCACGTCCACCAGCTTGGGCTCCCGCGCCGCCGCGCAGCTATGGTACATCCAGGTAAGCTGCTCCATGGGCGCGTCGCAGAACGCCAACTCGCCCCGTTCCATCTCCTGCGCCATCTCGCGGAGCACCGAGGCGATGGACGCCACCGTGCGGCCGCCCTCGGTGAAGGCCACGGCCGTCATCACCTCGCCGCGCTTGAAGAACAGCAGGGCCACCGAATCGGGGAGGTAGGCCGCGAGGTAGCCGTCCACCCGCCCGTCCCGGTCGATCTTGGCGAAGTGGAGCAGGTTATCGAGGTGAATAAACGCCAGGCGCGTGCGGTGGACCTGCACCCGCTGGGAGGGGAACATCAGATCGGCGAGCCGGACCTTGGTCTCGGCCAACCGGACCGCGCTCAGCCGCATCGGTCAACTCACAGAGCGGAGAGGCCGCAGGATTAAGACAGGTGCCGGGCCAGCTTCTCCACAAGATACGCTTTCGGAACGGCCCCAACCACTGTCTCGACGTGCTTGCCGTCTCTGAAAAACAGGATGCTGGGGATGGACCGGACGTTGAAGCGCATGGTGACGCGCTGGTTCTCGTCCACATCCACCTTGGCCACCTTCACCTTGCCGTCGTATTCCTTGGCGATTTGTTCGACGATGGGTGCTACGACCTGGCAGGGCCCGCACCAGGTGGCCCAGAAATCCACCATGGCCACACCTTGGTGCTGCTCGATTTCCTGCGCGAAATCGTCGTCCGTGACGTGCAACAGATCAGCAACTGCCATGTTCTTCTCCCTCACGTTATGTTGGGGCTCAACCGCTCGTGGAGCCGCCGTGACCAAGAAGGATGCCGTGGTCAGCCACATCGGCGTCGCCGTCAGCGACCTGGCGGCCGCCGTGGCCTTCTACCGCGACGTGCTGGGCGTCGAGCCCGCGCCGGCGGAATCCGCGGACGGAGCCACGATCGTTTCGCTGCCGTTCGGTCAGACCGCCGTCGAACTGCTGATCCCGGAAATGCCGGACAGCCCGGTGGCCAGATTCCTCGCCCGGCGCGGCCCCGGGATCCACCACATCTGCTTCAGGGTCCCGAACCTGGACGAAGCCCTGGTTCGTTGCCGCGATCACGGGTACCGGCTGGTGGACGAGCAGCCTCGCCCGGGCGCCGGCGGGCATCGGGTGGCCTTCCTGCACCCCAAATCGACGGCCGGTATCCTGCTCGAGCTTACCGAGTAAACCCCGGGAACGCAGGGCTCGGTTCCCGGTCCCCGGCGCCGGCATCCTGCGGCGCGCACCGGCGCTGCGGGTTGCCCGCCGCGGACAGATCGATATCCGACACCAGCCATCCGCCACGGTACGGCACCACCGTGAAGGGGACGACCGGCGTACAGCCGTTCCGGGTCAGCCGCACCTGCAGCGACCGGCGCCCGTCAGGCCCCGGCGGCAACGCCGATTGCGATTCCAGGATCTCGAAGCGCTCGTGGGCGAGATAGGTACGGATGACGGTGAGACGCTGGTCCAGCTCCTCGCGGTTCATGTAGGTTCGGGCCGGACCGCGGGCCGAACCCCACAGCTCGCTCATGGCCGCCAGGCTGTTGGCCTTGACGGCGTTCAGGAAACCGCGGACCGATGCTTCGGGGCTGGCGGGCGCCGCAACGCTCTGCGGGCCGCCGCATGCCACGATCAGCAGCGCGGTCGCCGCGAGGGCCGCGGCTCGGAAACCTTGCGTCTGGGCTGGCGTCATCGTGATGTTCAACGTTGTCGAACGTAAACGGTTCCGATACGGTGGGCAAGACAAGGATGCGGTTGTACGTCAACGTGGACCACGTCGCCACGGTGCGGCAGGCCCGGCGTGCGGCGGAGCCGGACCCGGTCGTCGCCGCGCGCTGGTGCGAAGCCGGCGGCGCGGATGGTATCACCGTCCATCTGCGCGAAGACCGCCGCCATATCCGGGATGACGACGTGGAGCGGCTGCGCGAGCGCGTGCGCACCGTCCTCAACCTGGAGCTCGCAAGCGCGGGGGACATCGTCGCCATCGCCGCCCGGCTCCGGCCCCATCAGGCAACCTTCGTCCCGGAGCGGCGCGAGGAGATCACTACCGAAGGTGGCCTGGACCTGGTCTCCGGCGCCGGTCGCCCCGACGCTGGACTGGTCGAGTCCATCGCGCGCCTCAAGGCGACGGGCATCCGCATCTCGCTCTTCGTTAATCCTGACCCGACGGTGATTGACCGGGCCGCGGCCCTGGCGGTGGAGGCGGTGGAACTGCATACGGGGGAGTACGCCCACGCCTACCGGCAGTCCGACCGCGAGCTGGACCGGTTGCGGCGGGCCGCGGCCCACGCCCGGGCGGCCGGCCTGGCGGTGCACGCCGGGCACGGCCTCACCTACGACAATGTGAAGGCCGTGGCGGGGATCTCCGAGATCGAAGAGCTGAACATCGGGCACAGTATCGTGAGTCGCGCCCTCTCGGTGGGGATGGAGCAGGCCGTCCGCGAGATGCGGGCGCTGGTGGACGGGTCGCGTTGACTAACTTCCGGTGGGACCGTAGCTTAGCCACCCACACGCGGCGGCCGAGCCATGCCTGAGCAGATGGGTTTGACCCAGTTTTTCGCGATGGAGGCGGGCGATTACCTCGAACGCCTCGACGCCGCCGTGTCCAAGACACCGGAACCGGACCGTGAGGAGTTCGTCCGGCTGACCCGGGCACTCCGCGGGTCGGCGCTGATGGCGAACCAACAGGCGTTCGCCGCCGCCGCCTCCGGCCTGGAGCGGCTGGCCCGATCGGTGCACGACCGCAGCCGCCCGTGGGATGCCGCCACCAAGCAGCTCGCGGTCCGGGTGGTGGACGACCTCAAGGTCCTGGTCCGCAAGGCCGCAAGCTGGTCCGACGCGGACAGCCAGAAGGCCAACCAGATCGCCGCCACCCTCCAGACCGCCACCGGGGGATCCCCGTCCCCGGCGGGAACGGCCAAGGTCGCCCCGCCCGGACAGCGAGCGATCGTCGCGCAGCAGGGCGCCGGCCTGGCGAGCGCCCTGGACCACGCGGCCACGGCGTTGACGCAGAATCCGCAGAGCCTCAATCCCCTGCAATCGGTGCTCAAGCGGATGCAGCCACTCAGGGGCATCGCGGGGCTGTCGGATCATCCTCCCCTGCCTGACCTGCTGGACGGGATCGACCGCGCGGTGGCGGAGCTGGTGGCGCGCAAGGAAGCCGTGCCGTCCGCAGCCGAGCTGTTTCGGGCGGCGGCCCGGGCGGTCTCACGAACCGCGCAGGAGATCGGCGCCAAGGGCCAGGCCAACCCGGACGCGCCCGAGGCACAGGATTTCGCCCGGCGCCTGGGAAACCTGCTTGGCCTCGCGGGCGAAGTCGTGCCGATCGAGTCGCTGTACTACGAGGACGCCGGGCCACACATCGTCAAGGAAGGCGTGCCGCCGGCGCGCCCGACCAAGCTGGGCCATCTGGAGCTGGTGTCGCACGGCGAGCACCTGCGCCAGGCGGCCGATGCGTTGGAGCGGGCGCTGTCATCCGTGCAACGCGAGCTCAGAGTCCACGCGCTGGTGGGCGCCTTCCATGCGCTGGCCTCCGCGGGCTCCGGGCCGCTGGGCACGGCGCTGGGCGCATTCGCCCAGGCGGGCCGCGAGGCCGTGGCCCGGGGCAGCGCCCTCCACGACACCAAGAACTTCGCGCGGCGCGTCCGGGATGCCGGGGCCGTCCTGAGCGCGGCCGCCACCGAGAGCGAATCCTCCCTGGCGTCGCGTTTGGCGGCCGTCACCGCGGCCCTGCGAGGGGAGGCGGCTCCCGTGGTCGCCGCGCCACCCACGCGCCCCACGCCGGCTACCCCACACCGCCCGCCGGCGCCGTCGGCGCCGGTGACGCGGCCGGCCTTCGCGATGGCGGGAGGGGCGGCAGAAGCGGCAGGCGCGGCAGAAGAGGGGCCGGGGTTGGTGGGCAGCTATCAGCGCTATGACCGCTTAGTGGCAGCGCTCGGGCTCGGAGGTTCGTCCGTCGAAGCGTTGCTGGCTGGCCCTCCTGCCTTGCCCTCAGCCGCTTCTGCCGCGCCTGCCGCCACCGAGGACGTCGTCCCCATCACGGAACTCCTCTATAGCGCGGAAGGCGCGACGCAGCGCCTGACCGGTCTCCGGGAGACGGTCCGCGGCATGCTCGCCGGGGCCAACCCGGATCGGGAGGCGCTCCAGGACCTCATCGAGGAAGTCTTCGATCTCGCCGAGCTTGGCGCCGCCAGCGGGCGCTGAGGCCAGAAGCCTCCGCTGGCCGGGCGCCGTTGGCCTGGCCATCTCGGTCCTGCTCTTGTGGTGGACGCTGCACGACGTGGCCCTGCGCGACGTCGCAGGCCACCTGCGCCAGGCCCGCCCCCTGGCCTTCCTCGTCTCCGTGGTGCTGGCCACGGCGGCGTTTCCGTTGCGCACCATCCGCTGGCGGTACCTCCTGCAAAAAGACCGCGCCGTGCTGCCCATGGTGCCGCTGTGGCACGCCACGGCCATCGGCTTCATGGCGAACAACCTGCTCCCCGCCCGTGCCGGGGAGCTGGCCCGCGCGTATGCCGCGCGACAGCTCACCGGTGTCCGGTTCACGGCGGCGGTGGGCTCGGTGGCGGTGGAGCGCGTGTTCGACGGATTGATTCTGGTGGGGCTGCTGGCGGCCGGCATCGCGTGGGGTGGTTTCGCCCGCGAGACCGCTGTGGGCGGCATGTCCCTCGCGCGGCTCGCGATGGTGGCGGTGTTGATCTTCGTGCCGGCCCTGCTGGCCGCCCTCTGGATGGTGCACTGGCCGGGGCCCGCCCTGCGGATCGCGCGCGGCGCCATGGAACGGCTCATGCCCCGCCGGTGGGCCGCACGGCTCATCAGTATCCTAGAAGGGCTGCTGGGAGGTCTCGACGCGCTCAAGAGCCCAAGGCGGTTCGTGCTGGTCACGGTCTGGTCCGTGGTGCTGTGGGTCACGTCCGCCGCATCGTATTGGATGGGCTTCATCGCGCTGGGGCTGGACGTGCCTCCCAGTGCCGCGCTGCTGCTCCAGGGTTTGATCGCCTTCGGTGTGGCCATTCCGTCGTCCCCCGGGTTCTTCGGCCCGTTCGAGGCCGTCACCCGCGCCACGCTGGGATTGTACCGTGTCGAGCCGGTCCAGGCCGTCTCGTTCGCCGTGGCGTATCACCTGGCGGTGTTCCTGCCGATCTCCGTGCTGGGACTGTGGTCGCTGTCGCGGGCGCACTTGCATCTAGCCGATCTGAAGACCGCGGCGGGGGGCGGAGAGGCCGCCGGGAGCGCAGAGGCCGCGGTTCTTGGGGGAAATCAACCTTGAGTGTCCCTGCGGCCCCTGCGACCCCTCCGGTCCGGGTACGCATTCCAGCGCATGCCAAGGCGAACCTCTTCCTGCGGGTGTTGTCACGCGAGGCGTCAGGATTCCATGGCATCGAAACCCTGTTCACGCTGCTGGAGCTGGCGGACGAGCTGGTCGTCGAGCGGATCTCCCACGGCATTGGATTGGACGTCCACGGGGCGGATACCGGTCCCGCCGAGGAGAACCTCGCGTACCGGGCAGCGGGGCTCATGCTGGACGCCACCGGGCGGCGGTTCGGCGTCCGCATCGTGCTCACCAAGCGGGTGCCGGTACAGGCAGGGTTGGGGGGCGGATCCAGCGACGCGGCGGCAACCCTGCACGCGGTCAACGCGCTCGCAGGGCACGCGGTGCCGCGGCATGAGATCCTGCAATACGCCTCCCGTCTGGGGAGCGACGTTCCGTTCTTCGCCTCAGGCGCTCCATTCGCGCTCGCCTGGGGGCGCGGCGAGCGGTTGTTCCGGCTGCCGGCGCCGCCCGCCGCACCGGCGCTCCTCCTGATTCCACCCACGGGGGTGAACACCAAGCAGGCCTATGAACGCCTCGACGCCGTGCAGGTTCACGAAGGGCGCCGGGGGGCGATCGCGCTGGATGCCGAAGCGTTGACCACCTGGGGCGGCGTCGGTCGGCTGGGCGGGAATGACTTCGAGTCGGTGGTCTTCGGCGACCACCCGGATCTCAAAACGGCGTTCGAGCGGCTGGCGGAAACCGGGCCGCTCACCGTGCGGCTCTCAGGATCCGGCAGCGCCCTGATCGCGATCTATCGAAACGACGCCAGCCGCGAGGCAGCCGAGCTACGGTTGGCCGGCGGGGACGGCCGCGTGATCCGAACGGCGACCCGGGCTCAGGCAGCCCCAGGTCCTGAGGCGCCGTAGCTGCGGCCTACGTCTCTCGGGTTCTCGATTGAGCCTGGCAGGTATTAGTTTGGAGCGTTCAGTGGCCCCTCGTCCAATGGCAGGACGCCGGACTTTGGATCCGGTAATCTTGGTTCGAATCCAAGGGGGCCAATCAGGAGCGCGGGCGGGGGCCCTTGGACGGGCTGGCTGCGAGGACCACCACGGTTTCATGTCCCTCGAACGCCGTGCCCTCCATCGTCAGGCCGGTCAGGGTGACCGCGGCGCTTCCCGGCGTGAGTTGAAGATCTGCAGTCGTGAAGTGTAGGCGCAGGTCGGTGTCCCCATCGCCGTCCACGTCTTCCAGAGAGAAGTTCACCGGCGCCGCGGCCTCAAAACGCACCGTACTGACGTTCACCGTCGCCGCATCGAACGTCACCGACTCGCCGTCGCCGGTCGACGTAGTGAGGATCGCCACCGGCGTGTTGCCTTGCGAACCGAGATTGATCGCCTTGTTGTTCCCCTGGCCAGCCATGATCAGGACCGTCAGCGTGCTCGGAGGAATCGCGACCGTGACCGTCGCCGTACCCGACACCCCACCGCTGGTCGCCGTGATGGTCGCCGTCCCGTTCCCAACGGCAGTCACCACCCCGGCGGCACTGACCGTCGCGACGTCGGTGTTCGAGGACGCCCAGGCAATCGCCGCTCCCACCATCACGCTCCCACCCGCATCCCGTACCGTCGCCGCCAGCGGCGCCGTCGCCCCCAGCGCGGTCAACGTCGTGGCCTCCGGGCTCACCGCCACCACCGCCGCCTGCTGCGCCACCGTCACCGTGGCGGTGCCCGACACCCCACCGCTGGTCGCCGTGATGATGGCCGTCCCGTTGCCGACGGCCGTCACCAGACCGGTCGCACTCACGGTCGCAACGTCCGGATCGGACGACGTCCAGGTCACCGCGGCACCGGGCATTCCCTCGCCGTTGGCGTCCTGCACGGTGGCGCCCAGCTGAGCGGTTACGCCCAGGGCGGTCAACCAAACCGTCGCCGGCGTCACGGCGACGCCCGCCGCCACTTGCGAGACGACGATGGTGGCCGCGCCTGACACCCCGTCGCTCGAGGCCGTAATCGTGGCCGTCCCATTCCCCACCGCCGTCACCACCCCGGCCCCACTCACCGTCGCCACCGCGGCGTTCGAGGACGCCCAGGCAATCGCCGCTCCCACCATCACGCTCCCACCCGCATCCCGCACCGTCGCCGCCAGCGGCGCCGTCGCCCCCAGCGCGGTCAACGTCGTGGCCTCCGGGCTCACCGCCACCACCGCCGCCTGCTGCGCCACCGTCACCGTGGCGGTACCCGACACGCCGCCGCTGCTGGCCGTGATGATGGCCGTCCCGTTCCCCACCGCCGTCACCACCCCGGACGCGCTCACCGTCGCGACCGCGTCATTCGACGACGCCCACGAGAGGACCGCGCCGGGGACATCGTTCCCGGCCCCGTCCGCGGCGTGGCCGGTAAGCGCCACACTGGCCCCAAGGGCGGACAGGGTCACCGGGGTCGGCGTCAACCGGACCTGCGCCACGGTCGGCGTCACGGCGATCGACACCCCCACCGTGAGCGTCACGGTCTGCACCACATCGCCGCTTACCGTGGCCGTGACCGTTACCTCGCCGGGTCCCACGGCGCTCACCAACCCATTCGGGCTGACCGTGGCGACGTCGGTGTCGGACGATGCCCACGCCACGCTTGCGTCGCCCACGGGATGACCATTGGGGTCGAGGATCGCGATCTCGAGCTGCACCGAGGCGCCCACCGCGTTCAGCGTCGTCTGCTCCGGCGTCACGTCGACGGTGGCAATGGCCTGGGCGACGGTGAGGTCCACGAACCCGGCGGCGAAACCGGCCACGCTCGCCGTGATGCGCGCGGTGCCGTTGCCCTGGGCCGTGACCATGCCCGCGCCGTCCACCACCGCCACCGAGGTGTTCGAGCTGGACCAGACGATGTCCGCAGCCACCACCGGATTCCCGAACTCGTCCGAGATCGAGGCACCCAGGTTGACGGTCGAGCCGATTGCGGAAAGCAAGGTCTCCGGGGCCGACACCGTCACCGTCGCCGGAGGACCGGCGACGGCCAGGGCCTCGAAGTCGGCGGCAAGCGCGCCGACCACCGCCCGCGCCAGTTGCGGACCGGCCGCCGTGCCGAGCCGCCAGGCAGCCCGCGCCATGCCGTCAGCGTCCGTCGTGGGAGGCGCTCCGGTCACCACCCCACCGTCTTCAGTGGACCAGTCGACCGTGATCCCCACCGCCGGGTTGCCGAACGCGTCCGTGACGCGGACCGCCAGCGACTCGGGCAGGCCAGCACCGGCGGTCGCCGATTGGCCAACCCCACCCAGGGTCTCGATCGCGGCGGGCGGCCCGGCGGCGGCTGTCGCGGTGAACGCCACCGGCACGAGAGCGCCCGCGGTCGCGGTCACCCCCTGCGTTCCGGCAACGCTCCCCAGCACCCACGCGGCCCGCACCATGCCCCCCGCGTCCGCCGCCGCCGAGGCGGGGGAGATGCCTCCCTGCTCCGCCGACCAGCCAACGGCGACATCCGGTACCGGATTGCCGTACTGGTCCGTCACCCACACCACCAGGGATTCGGCCAGCGCCGTGCCCACCGTCCCCGCCTGCCCGTCGCCGCCCAGCACCAGCAGCGAGGTCGCCGGACCCGGGAGCGCCGTGGCATTGAAGACCGCGAACAGCAACGGCGCCCCGGTGACGTTATCCACGGCGCGCGCCTCGAGCCGCTGCGCGACACCCGCCGTCGTACCCAGGGTCCAACGCTCCATGGCGACGCCCGAATCGTTGGTGTTGTTGGAGCCGGCCCATACGGCGCCGCCGCCGGACGTCACCACGAAGTTGACCCGCTGCCCGCGCACCGGGTTGCCGTGTGCGTCCCGCAGGTTCACGACGATGGGCTCCACCAGCTCGGTGTTCACCGGAGCAGCCTGCCCATTGCCCCCCGCGATGCGCAGCAGCGCCGGCGGGCCCGCCGTCGCCGCCACCGTGAACTGACTTGGCGATTGCGTCCCGACACGTATTTCGTACCCATAGCTGCGCAGCGTCTCGCCCACCACCACCTGCGTCACGGCCATCCCGCTCGAATCGCTGACGACCACACTGTCCGTCACGAAACCGCCGGGCGTGGACGCGCTGAACCGCACGGGCACGCCCGGCACCCCCAGGGAGTCCGTTGCGATCACGCGCACCGCCAGCGATACCGCGCTCCCCACGGGCGCATTCACGGTGTCGCCGCCCAACACCACACTCTCATAGGGCGGCCCGGGGATGAACGTGATGTGGCCCGACGCGCTGGCACCGTTGGGGGTCCGCGCCGACACGGTCACCACGCCTCGCTGCTCGGGCGCCTGGAGTATGCCGAACGCGTTGAGCCGCCCGGGCATCGTATCTGACACGCTCCAGGACACGAAGAACTGGGTGACCGCCGAGCCCGCGGAATCGAGGGCCAGCACCCGGAGGGGAAGGCTTTGGCCGAACGGGAGAACCGTGTCGCCCGGCTGAATGGCGATGCTCGCGATATCCCGGCCCGGCCCCTCGTACGACACCGGGACCGAATCGACCTCGTTGGTGCCCGGGGGGCCCTGTTGTAGCAGGATCAGCTTGGAGCCGGAAAACAGCACCAGCTGCCCGTCTTGCAGCGTCAGGCGGGCGTGAAACTCCTCGACCCGGCGCAGCATCGCGACGCGAATCGCCGCATGCACCGACGCCGAATCCGGGTGGAATGCGAAAACCGTGTCCACCACCACGTCCCCGCCGGGCCGCTGGAGGCGCAGACCAACGGCGTCGATCCCGAGGGAGAACTGGCCGTTCTGGACGTCAGCGGGGAGTGCGGGCCGAAGCGCGATGTGGCCGGCCCCGGTCCCGTCCGGCCCGCTGGCGCCATCCAGGCAACCAGCTACCGCGACGAGCCCAAGGGCGGCTGCAAGCGCTAGTGGCCGGGTCCCGAAGAACCAAGACCAGCCCCGGCCAGGTGAGAGCATCCGTACGACCTCAGATCGGTGATGGAAAACGGCGACCCCGCCTGCCGGAATCGCCGCCTCCAACCTGCCACCAGTGTGGCGCCCGGTGCAGCGACGCGCATCACACGTAGGGGGCTCCCTTAATGAAGGCGGGGACTCCCCTCGCCGTAACTACGAGCCGACCCGAAGGAATACCGTAAGCGCCAGCCCCGTGAAGCCCGCCGCCACGCCCTCCGCCACGCGCAGAGTCCCCCGTTCGCCGCGCAGCGTCGAGGCAAGCACCAGACGGGACAGCACCGGAAGCCGCGCACCCACGGAGATGGCCGCCAGCTCCCCGTTCGCGCCGTCCGCCGCGCGCCACGAGCGCGCGTCGAATCCCGGATCCAGGCTGAACCGCCCCGCCACCGGCACGGTCCAGTTCGCACCGCCGTACCAGATGTCCTCGCGGGCTTTGAGGACGGTGGCCCCGCTCGAATCGCCCGACGCCCGGAAGAACACCCACCCGAACAGGCGTGCCGTGGTCCGCCCCACCTGACGCGAGATCGCCGACTCGATCACCAGCCGGCTGCCCGGCCGATAGGTGTAGTTCTGAATGCCGGTGAACTCGTCCGCGCCAAAGGTGCTCACGGTGACACCAGCCACGACGCTCGTGGCCTCCCCGATGGGACGCCGGACGCCGATCCGCAGCCGGGTCTCGAGGCCGGGCGTGTAGCTGTCGTTCACGTCCGCGAAAGGCGAGTAGCTCGCCAGGTACCTCATGCTGGCGGCGGCGCCAAGACTCCAGGAGCCGAGCCGCTGTGCCACGGCGATGGCGCCCGTGACGCCCGCCCCGGAGCCGTAGCTGGAGACCGGAAACGGCAGGAAGTTCTGGGCGATAGACCGAACCAGCGGTAGCGCTTCGCTGCTTACGCGCTCGGTGCCGGTGGGCAGGTTCACGAGCAACGACGCCACCAGCCGGTCCCGCCCAATGGTGTAGGATGCCCGCGCCTGGGTGTCGGTGAGTCCGTCGAGGCTGAGGCGCGAGCCGTCGGAGGCTTCCAGTCGGGTGATCGCGACGTTGGTGCCGACATCCACGAACAGGCGGCGGCCCACGGGCATCCCGCCGAACACCCGCAGCACGGTTTGGGAGGCTTGCGACAAGCCGATGCCGTCCTGGAACGCGACGTACCGGACCTCTGGCCCGAGGCCGCCGTTCGCGCCGGGGTAGATAGGGGATTGTGCGGCCACCCAGGCGGGGGCGGCCGCCACCAGCGCGAGCGCTCGCCGGATCACGGCCGACGGATGAAGACCAAGAACGTCCCGAAGCCCCCGAGCCGGTCTTCGCCGCCAACGTCGCCCACCGGATCCCGCGCGCTCGGCGGTCCGGTACCCTGCGGCTCGTCGGCGCGCTCGGCGGAGCGCATGCCGCTACCCATCACGTCGTTGAGCTGGTCGGTGAGAAACCCCAGGTCGCCCAGGGGATCGAGCATGGTGGCCACACCGACCAGCGAGAGGTCTCTCGCCTGCGACATGAGGTTGGCGGCCGCCGCTCGCTCGCTCGCCTGCCGGAAGCCGGGGTCGAGACGTGCCGCCGTACGGTATTCCCGGGCCGCTTCGGCGAACGCGTCACGGTCCTCGGCCCCGAGGCCGCGGCTGAACGCCAGGAACGCCTGGAGGTTGGCCGTGGGCCGCTCCGCGATCCGCTCGCGCTCCGCGTCCGTCAACGGAATGCCGAGCCGCTGCAACAACTCGAACACCACCGCCTTCTCGAGGTCGAACAGCTGGCGCAGCTGATCGTCGGCCGAGGCCGCGGCCGCCACCGTGGCCGTGGCCGTGACCACCGCGCTGCCGTCCACCCGCAGCCGCTCGCCCGCCAGGTCCTGGAAGCTCCCCTGGATCACCCGCTCCGCCCGCAGCAGCCGGCCCGAGCGCGCGCCGGTCGCCGGATCTACCAGCCCGGCGGAGGCGAGCTGGATCTCGTTCAGCAGGCGCTGAACCGCTTCGCGCTCCAGCAGCACCAGCGACCTCACCTGGCTCAGGTCGGTGACCACGAGCTGGGACAGGCCCCGTTCCAGAGGCCGGAGCTGATCGTCGTTGCCCAGGTACCGGAACGGCAGGACCGCCACACTGTTGGGCCGCGGCGGAGAAGTACTCAGGACTGCTTCGTTGGCGACGGCCGCGCTCGCGGCCTCGGCCATCTCTCGCCGCGCCAGCAGCCGAAGCCGGCCTTCCAGTTGGCGGCGCACCCCTCCCGGGAGCCGGGTCGCGGCGATCCCCGCGTACACCGCGCGCGCCGAGTCGAGTTGATCGAGACCCTCGTAAGCCGCCGCCAGCCCCAGTTGGGCCCGGGCGTCGTCGGGACGGCTGGCCACCCAGGTCCGGAAGGCGTCGCGGGCACTGGCGTAATTGCCGGCTGCCAACTCCGCACGACCCCGGGTGAGGCCGTCGGCCGGGCCCAGGGCGCCCGGAACGGCGCAGCCGCCAAGCACACCCGCCGTGGCCAGGGCCGCGCTCAGGTGGCGGGTCAAGACGTTTGTAAGCTGGGACATACATTGCATCTCCGTTCCAATAAGCGCACCCGGCCAACTCCGCGCTATGCGCCACGTCACACTACCGCCGCCTTCACGGTTGGGTAAACTCCTGCCCATGCCCACGCCAACCTCCCAGGCGGACCAGCCCAAGCAACCCAAGCTCGCCCGGCTGCTCGCGGTCCTGCCGGACGTGTGGGCGCTGGTGTGGCCCCGCCGCAAGCTGCTCGCCGTGGGGTTCGTGCTCATGGCGATCAACCGGGTTTCCGGTCTCGTCCTGCCCACCTCGACCAAGTTCGTCATCGACGACGTGATCGGTCAGAAGCAGATCCAGCTACTGGTACCGCTGGTCCTGCTGGTGACCGCCGCGACCGCCATCCAGGCCACGACGTCGTTCGCGCTCACCCAACTCCTGTCCAAAGCGGCGCAACGTCTGATCGCGGAGATGCGGGAAACGGTGCAGCGGCACGTCATCCGGCTCCGCATTGCGTTCTTCGACGCGACCAAGAGCGGCGCCCTGGTGTCCCGGATCATGACGGACGTGGAAGGCATCCGGAATCTCATCGGGACCGGCATGGTGGAGCTGGCGGGCGGCCTCCTGTCCGCGACGCTGGTGCTGGTGTTGATGTTCCGGATCAGCTCGATCATGACCGGCGTGGCGGCCGTGCTGCTCGCCGTGTTCGTGGTGGCGTTGTACTTCGCCTTTGGGACGCTGCGGCCGATCTTCCGCCAGCGGAGTGTCCTCAATGCCGAGGTGACCGGCCGGCTGGCGGAAACGCTGGGTGGCATCCGCGTGGTCAAGGGCTATCACCGCGAGGACGAGGAAACCACGGTGTTCGCGGGTGGCGTTCGCCGCCTGTTGGACAACATTCTCAAGACGCTCACCGCCATGGCGTTCATGGGCCTTTCGGGCAGCGTGCTAACCGGGCTGGTGGGCGCCACGGTGATGTTGATCGGGGCCCGGCAGGTGGTGGCCGGCACGATGACCGTCGGCAACCTCACGACCTATGTCATTTACATGGGCTTCTTGATCGCGCCCATCATTCAGATCGTCTCGGTGGGCACGCAGCTCACCGAGGCGCTCGCCGGGCTGGAGCGCACCCGTGAGCTGCTGACGGAGCGTCGCGAGGACGACGATCCGGCACGCACCGTCGTGCCGGCAGACCTCCGTGGCCATGTGGAATTCGAGCGGGTCTCGTTCGAGTACGAGGCCGGCACGCCGGTCCTCAAGAGCGTCAGCTTCACGGCGCTGCCGGGAACCGTCACCGCGCTGGTGGGGCCTTCGGGTGCCGGCAAATCCACGATGATCGGGCTGGTCGCGGCGTTTCACACTCCCACCCTGGGCAGGGTCGTGGTGGACGGCATCGACCTCTCGACCATGGACCTGGCCGCCTTCCGCGGCCGGCTGGGCGTGGTGTTGCAGGACAATTTCCTGTTCGACGGCACCATCCGCGACAACGTCGCGTTCTCGAAGCCCGACGCCACGGTGGCCGAGGTGCAGGAGGCTTGCCGCATTGCGCGAGTGGATGAGTTCGTGGCGCGCTTCGAGCACAAGTACCAGACGGTGGTGGGCGAGCGCGGGGTCAAGCTTTCGGGGGGCCAGCGCCAGCGGGTGGCCATCGCGCGGGCGATTCTGGCGGACCCCAGGATCCTGATTCTGGACGAGGCGACCTCGAGCCTGGATTCCGAATCTGAAGCCTACATCCAGGAAGGCCTCACTCACCTGATGCGTGGGCGCACGACGTTCGTGATCGCCCACCGGCTCTCCACCATTCGCCGCGCCGACCAGATCCTGGTGCTGGAAGACGGGGCCATCGTCGAACGCGGACGGCACGAGGAGCTGTACGCCGCGAGCGGACGCTACTACGACATGTACACCAAACAGTACGGCGTGGAGCGTAACCTCTTCCTGGCGCCGGGCGAGGGGGACAAGGTGCCGGAGCCGGAGGAGGGCGCCGAGCCACGGGTGGGCGGGCCGCCGGCCGCTCCCTGGCTTCCCCGAGTCTAGCGCGGACCCCCATGCCCACCGTGGAGCACCATCCCGCGCTTGGGAAGTTCACCGCGATGGTCGGGGGTGAGGAAGCGTATCTCCTGTACCATCCCGCGGGCGACGGCGTCCTGGATTACGTCAGCACGTTCGTGCCGGAGCACCTGCGAGGCCAGGGGATCGCCACCGAAGTGGTACGATGTGCGCTGGACTATGCGAAAGCGCAGCAGTGCCGGGTGATCCCGAGCTGTTGGTTCGTGAGAGGGTACATCGACCGGCATCCGGAGTACCTGGACCTGGTCGCGAACTGACGGCCACGTTGGGGCTGCCTTGGCGCGCGGCCGCGGCATGACTATTTTAAATGGTTCTGATGGCCGATATCTCGCTGGCCCGTAGCAAGATGCTCCTCCTCTCGGGTACGGCCAACCGGCCCCTGGCGGAGGAGATCGCCGCGCACCTCGGGCAGCCCTTGTGCCAGGTGAGCATCCGGCGTTTCGCGGACGGGGAGATCTTCGTCAGGATCGATGAAAACGTGCGGGGGCAGGACGTCTATATCGTCCAGTCCACCAATCCGCCCGGCGACAACATTATCGAGTTGTTGATCTTGATGGACGCGGCTCGGCGGGCGAGCGCCGCACGCATCAGCGCCGTGGTCCCGTATTTCGGGTATGCCCGGCAGGACCGGAAGGACCAGCCACGGGTCGCCATCAGCGCCAAGCTGATGGCCAACGTGATCGCGACGTCGGGCGCCGACCGGGTGCTGGCCATGGATTTCCACCAGCACCAGTTACAGGGGTTCTTTGACATCCCGGTCGACCATCTGTATGCGGCGCCGGTCTTCACCCAGCACTACCGCCAGAAGAGTCTGCACGAGCTGGTGGTGGTGGCCCCGGATGCGGGAGGCGCCAAGATGGCCCGCGGCTTCGCCAAGCGGCTCAACGCGTCTCTCGCCATCGTGGACAAGCGGCGGCCGTCCGCCAACGTGGCGGAGGTGCTGAATGTGGTGGGCGAAGTCGAGGATCGGGATTGCCTGATCGTGGACGACATGATCGACACGGCGGGCACCATGTGCGAGGCCGCGCGGGCCCTGAAGCGGCTCGGCGCCCGGGAAGTGTACGGATGCGCGTCACACGCCTTGCTGTCGGGACCGGCCGTGGATCGCCTCACGGCCGCCCCCATCGCCGAGTTGGCGGTGACCAACACCATCCGGGTCCCGGACGAGCGGCGATTCGCCCGACTGAAGGTGCTGTCCATCGCGCCGCTGCTGGCGCAGGCGATCCGGAATACACATTCCGATCAATCCGTCAGCTCTTTGTTTGACTGACCAAGTGGCGGCATGACGGCATAACGGCATGACGGCATGACGGCATGACGGCATAACGGCATAGCGGCATAACGGCATAACGGCATAACGGCATAACGGCATAACGGCATAACCGACAACGGATAACGCGCTATGGCTCAGCAAGTCACGCTCACTGCGGAACGTCGTACCGGCACCGGCAAGGGCGCCGCACGCCAGCTCCGCGCCGCCGGCCGGGTGCCCGCCGTGATCTACGGGCACGGCCGCGAGCCGGAGGCGCTATCGCTTTCGCAGACCGAGCTCGAGAAGGCCCTGATCGGCATCGCCGCGGCGAGCACCGTCTTTGACCTCACGGTGGACGGCAAGCCGGTCAAGACCTTGATCCGGGAAATCCAGCGGACGGCGGTGCGCCGCAACATCGTGCACGTGGATTTCTTCGAGATCCACGCGGACGAGAAGATCACCCTCAGGGTCCCGGTGCATCTCGTGGGCACGCCAGACGGCGTGCGCAATGCGGGCGGCGTGCTCGACCAGGTCCTCCGGGACCTCGAGATCGAGGTGCTGCCGGCGCACATCCCCGAACGGGTGGAGTTGGACGTGAGCGCGCTCACCATCGGCAAGTCGCTCCACGTGCGGGACGTCCACCTGCCGCACGCCACCATCCTGACGCATCTCGACGACACGGTGTGCACGGTGGTGCCGCCGCGGGTCGAGGAGGTGGTGGCCCCGGTGGCGGAAGCGGCCGTCGAGCCGGCCGAGCCCGAGCTCATCCGCAAGCCGCGGGCCGAGGAAGAGGGCGAAGCCGAGGGGGCGGAAGAAGCCGAGGAGTAACCTCTGCGCGTTATCGTCGGACTCGGGAACCCCGGACCCGATTACGCCGACACGCGGCACAACGCCGGCTTCCGGTTGGCGGACGTCCTCGCGGCCCGGTGGCGCCTGTCGCCGTTTCGCCGCGCGCCGCGCGCCCTGGCGGCCGATGGACACGTGGGCGACTGGCCGGTCACGCTGCTCAAGCCGCAGACCTATATGAACTTGACCGGTGAGGCCATCGAGCCGCTCCTGGCCCACCCGGATTTCGATGCCGGCCATCACCTACTGCTGTTGGTCGACGACGCCGCGCTCCCGCTGGGGACGTTCCGCCTTCGAGCCCGAGGATCCTCCGGTGGGCACCATGGCCTGGAAAGCGTCGAGCAGGTGCTGGGCTCGCGGGGATACGCCCGGTTGCGCATCGGGATCGGCCCCGTGCCGGCGGACGTGGAGGACCTGGCGGATTTCGTGCTGGCTCCATTCACGCGGGCGGAGGCCGCAACCCTGGGTGACCTCCTGCCGGCAATGGCCGAGGCGGTGGAGTGCTGGGTGGCCGAGGGGATCCAGCCGGCGATGAATCGGTTTAACAAGAAGACGGGTGGCCCCGCGCGAGACGTCGAGAACGACGATCAGACTGCGTAAGGGGTAAGGGGGTGAGGGGTCCCCCTTACGCCCCTCACCCCTTACGCAGTTCGGTCCCCGCTACCAGATGCCGGCGTACCCGGGTATCTTCCCGCCTCACAAGCCACCTGCTCCGGCCAGCACCGGCTCGGGGCCGCTCTAGACCAAAGGACGGTGCCATGACCAATCGGTACGAAGTCGTATACATCTTCGACAGCGCGTTGGAGGAAGCCCAGGTGAACGAGCACTTGGAGAAATTCCACGCCCTGCTCAAGAGCCCGGAATTCCCGGAACCGGTTCGCCAGGTGAACCACTGGGGAAAGCGAACGCTGGCCTACCCCATCAAGCGCCGCGAGGTGGGCTATTACGTGGTGGTCAAGTTCGAGACCGCCGCGAAACAGCTGGCCGAGTTTGAGCGGCTGATCAAGCTGGATGAGAGCGTGATCCGCCACCTCGTGGTGATTGACGAAGGCGCCACGCCCGCCGTCGAGCGGCCCGTGCCCGAGTTGGAGACCGACGACGAGGTCGTGGTTCCGGGGGAGGTGGAAGAATGAAGCGCCACCGGAAGACCTGTCCCATCTGCGAGATGAGCGTGCGCGTGGTGGACTACAAGGATGAGCGCACGCTGCTGCGATTCACGACCGAGCGGGGCAAGATCCTGCCCAGCCGGCTGTCCGGTGCCTGCGCCCGGCACCAGCGGCAGCTCAGCGTCGCGATCAAGCGGGCGCGCCAGCTCGCGCTGTTGCCGTTCATCCGGGGCTACGCGAGGTAGACTCCGTGCCGTCCGAGCGGCCGCGGGCACGCGGCCTCGGGCGGGTGGCCTTCGCCGCCCTCGGGTTCGCCTTGTTCGCACCCGTGGGCCTGTGCGTCGTGCCGCTCGGCGCGCTGTTGCTCGCTTCCCGCCCCCGTCATCGGTCGGAGATCCTGGCCGCGGCGGCGATCGCGGCCCTGGCGTTGATGTGGTTGGCGCGGCCGGGCGATCCGCCCGATCAGCTGGCCCGGGCGGCTGCCGTGATCGGCGGCGCGACCTTCGTCCTCGCCACCTTCTATACGCGGAGCACGGTCACCCACCGGGCGCTCCTCGCGGTCACCGCGGCCGCCGTGGCGATGGTGGCACTGTTCCCCCTCATGGGGGGGTCGTGGCACCAGGTACGGTGGTGGGTGGAGCACCGCACGGGGTTCGCGGTGCGGCTGGCGCTGGGACAGCTCGCCGCCACCGGGACGTCAAGTGCCGCGCCCGTCGCGGAAGTGGAGCGCTGGTTCGAAACCGGCGTGCGGTTCCTGGCGGAGCAGTACGCCGCCGTGCTCGCCATCCAGATGCTGGCGGGCCTGGCCCTCGCGGCCACCATCTACTACCGCGTGTGCCGGTCGCCGGTGGGCCTCCCGCCCAGCCGGTTCCGCGACTTCCGTTTCTCCGAGCACCTGGGGTGGGTGGGGGCGCTGGGCCTGCTGGTGTTGCTGGTGCCGCGCCTGGCCGCGGCCAAGGCGGCGGCCATCAACCTGCTGCTGGTCTCCGGGCTGCTGTATGCGATCCGTGGCGCGGCCGTGACGGCCTTCGGTATCGCCGTGATGGGCGGCGCGGGTTGCGGCACGGCGGCGCTGTTCGGGCTGTTGGCCATGTTCATCTTGCCGGCGGTGGTGGCGGGCGCCATCGTGTTGGGCGTGATTGACGCGGGCATGGACCTTCGCAGGCGGTGGGCGACGCCGCCGGCGTAGTGCTTCCGGCACGTTCCCCTCTCTGCGTCCTCTGCGATCTCTGCGCCCTCTGCGTGAGAATCGCGTCGTCATCTGACCCGGTTTTGGGAGCGACTGAACTATGGAAGTGATTCTGAGAGAAGATGTCACCCACCTGGGGAAGGCCGGGGAGGTCGTGACCGTCAAGAACGGCTACGCGCGGAACTTTTTGATTCCGCGTGGACTGGCCTATCAGGCCACGGCCGGCAACAAGCGCCGGATCGAAGTGGAGAAACAGCGGCGTGACGCGCAGCTGGAGACCCAGCGGACCGAGGCCTCGGGCCTGGCCGAACGCCTGGCGGCCCTCTCGCTCACGTTCACCGTCCGGACCGGCGAGGGCGACAAGCTCTTCGGCTCCATCACCGCGGCGGACATCGCCGAGAAGCTCAAGGAACAGGGCTTTTCGGTAGACAAGCGCCGCATCGATCTGGACGAGCCCATCAAGATGGTGGGCATCTACAAGGTGCCGACCCGGCTCGAGGCCGGCGTAATCGGCGAGATCCGGGTCTGGGTGGTGAAGGAGTAGCGCTGGACACGGCGGCGCTCACGCACCTCGATGGTCCCCGGCTCCGCTCCTCCCTGTTCGCGGCCGCGGAGTGGGTGGACGCGGCGCGCGACGAGCTCAACCGCATCAACGTCTTTCCGGTCCCTGACGGCGATACCGGCACCAACTTCTCCCTGACGCTCCGCGCAGTGGCCGGCGCCGTCCGCCGCCTGCGCGGCGCGCCGCTCCCCACGGTCACCCGCGCGATGGTGGATGGCTGCATCGTGGGCGCTCGGGGCAACTCGGGCATGCTGCTCTCACAGTTCCTCCTGGGCTTCCGCAACGCGCTGGGGGACCGCGAGGTCGCGGGTCCCGCGGACCTGGCGCGGGCCATGCGCGCCGGCTCCAACCAGCTGGCCGCGTCCCTGGACGAGCCGGTGGAAGGCACTATCCTCACGGTGGCGCGCGCCGCGGCGGACGAAGCCGAGCGCGCCGGCGGCGTCACCGAGCGGGTGGATGAGTTCATGCGGCTGGTCCTGACCGGCGCGCGGGCCGCGCTGGAGCGCACACCCGAGTTGCTGGCGGCCCTGCGGGAGGCCGGCGTGGTAGACGCCGGGGCCAAGGCCTTCGTGCGCGCCCTCGAGGGCATCATGCGGCTGATCGAAGGCCATCCGGTCCGCGTCGCGCGCCGGAGCCTGTCGCCTGACGCGGCGTCGGCCGCGGCGCTGGCCCAGGTCGCGCAGGAGCGGGACTACCGGTTCTGCACCGAGGTGCTGGTGCGCGGGAGCGCCCTCCCGGCGGCTACCACGGTACGCGCCGGCCTCCGAAGCCTCGGCGGATCCATCGTGGTGCTCGCCGACGGCGACCTGCTGCGGGTGCACGTCCACACCGATCAGCCCGAAGAAGTTTTCGCATTGGCCCGGGGCTGGGGCGTCATCGCGGCCCAAAAGGCCGACGACGTCCGGGAGCAGCACCGGCGCCTGGCCCAGGCGCAACGGCCCGTGGCCGTGGTCGTGGACTCCTCCTGCGACCTGCCGGACGATCTGGCCGACGGCCGGGGGCTCATCATCGTCCCCGTCCAGGTCATTGAAAACGCCAAGGTGTACCTGGATCGCGTGGACATCACCAGCCCGGAGCTGTATCGCCGCATGCGTCACGAGCACGCCCGGTTCACCACGTCCCAGCCGGCGCCCGGCGCGCTGGGCCAGGCCTTCATCGACGGCCGGGCGCAGGCCGACGAGGTGCTGGCCCTCATGCTCTCGGGCGCTTTGTCCGGCACGTACGCCTCGGCAGCCGCCGTGGCCAAGAGCCTCGGCCTCGCCGGGGTGACGGTGTTCGACTCGCGAACCACCAGCCTCAGCCTCGGCTTGCTCGCGCTCCGCGCCACTGAGCTGGTCGAGCGTGGCCTGCGGGTGGCCGCCATCGTGGAGGAGCTACGGCGCATCCGGGCACGATCGAGCCTGTTCTTCACGCTCGACACGTTCGAGCACCTGCTGCGCTCCGGCCGGATCGGCCGGGCCCGCGCGTGGGTGGGGGAGCGGTTGCACCTCAAGCCCATCCTGGAGGTGAACCAGGAGGGCGTGGTGGAGCCGCTGGACCGGGTGCTCGGCCGGGAGCGCCTGATTCCCCGGGTCCTGGAACACCTGGAGCGCCGGTTGACGCCGCTGCCGGAGCGGGTGCGCTTCGGCATCGTGCACGCCGACGCGGAGGAATCTGCCCGGGAGCTGGAGGCGGAAATCCAGCGGCGCTACACCCCGGTGGACATCCTGGTGCAGCCGGTCACCGCCGCGCTGGGCGCCCATATCGGGCCGGGGGCGTGGGGGGTGGCGTACCAGGTGGAGTAAACGGCGGTGAGAAACGGCGTGAGGGATAAGGGGTCAGGGGTGGCCCCTTACCCCTCACCCCTTACGCCGTTCCCTGCTCCTTCCTCGCGGTGGCGCCTCAACCCGGCCGGAGTTATCAATACAGGTGTTAGCGCAACGGACCCGCCTTTCCGCGGGCCTGAAGGGAGCCGGGAAATCCAGACCGTCATCCGCACCCTCAGCGAGCACAAGGCGTACGACCTCGTCGTACTCGACCTCCGTCAGCTGAGCGACGCGACGGACTATTTCGTGATCGCGTCGGGATCCAGCGATACTCACGTGCGGGCGCTGGCGGACCACGTGCTTACCGCGTGCGGGCAGGAGGGACGCCGGCCCCATCACGTCGAAGGACTGGCTGGCGGCCGCTGGGTGCTGATCGACTTCGTGGATATCGTGGTCCACGTCTTCCACCCATCGCTGCGCGAGTTCTACCAGCTCGAGCGGTTGTGGGCGGACGCGCCGACCCACTCGGCCGGCGCGCATCAATCGTAGCAGGCGTTCTGGGGGAAGTCATGAGACGGACCGTGCGGCGGAGCGTGCTGTGGCTGGGGCTGGTGTGCCTGGGGACGGGCCGGGCTGCCTCGGCCCAATACTTCGGCCAGAACAAGGTCCAGTACCGAGAGCTCAAGTTCTCCGTCGCCCAGACCGAACACTTCGACATCTACTACCACGAGGACGAGCGAGCGGCCGCGCTGGACGCCGCCCGCATGGCCGAACGGGCCTACGCGCGACTCTCGCGGCTGCTGAACCATCAGTATCGCGAGCGGCAGCCGCTCATCCTCTACGCCTCGCACACCGAGTTCCAGCAAAACAACGTCACCGACATCGGCGAAGGCACCGGGGGCGTCACCGAGCCGTTCCGCCACCGGATCCTGCTGCCGTTCACCGGCTCCTACGCCGACTTCGAGCACGTCCTGCAGCACGAGATCGTGCATCAGTTCCAGTTCGACGTCTTTGCCCGAGGCCGCATCGGGGGGGGCATCCAGCGGCTCATCCAGGTCAATCCGCCGCTCTGGTTCATGGAAGGGATGGCGGAGTTCCTGTCGCTCGGCCCCACCACGCCGCAGACGGCCATGTGGCTGCGCGACGCCGCGCTCGAGGGAGAGCTCCCCACCATCGAGGAGCTCACCTGGAACCCCTACATCTTCCCGTACCGCTTCGGGCACGCCATCTGGTCGTACATCGGCGAGCGCTGGGGCGACGCGGTGGTGGGCGAAGTGCTCCACGCCGTGGCGACCGCCGGCATCGAAGACGGCTTCCGCCGCGCGCTGGGGATGTCGCTGGACGATTTCTCGGATGAATGGCGCGAGACCGTCCAGCGCACCTATCTGCCCGAGGTCGCCGAGCTCCAGCACGCGCGTCGCTTCTCGCAGCCGCTGCTGACCCAGCGGCGGTCCAAGGGCACGCTGCACCTCTCCCCCGCCCTGTCCCCCGACGGCAAATCCATCGCCTATCTGTCCGAAGGCAACTCGTTCTTCGTGGACCTCTACCTGGCGGACGGGGAGACGGGCAAGGTGGCGCGGCGCCTGATCAAGAGCGCCTTCAGCTCGGATTTCGAGAGCCTGCGTTTCATCTACTCGACCGGCTCCTGGTCGCCCGACGGCCGCTATTTCGCCATCGCCGCCAAGCACGGCGGTCAGGACGACCTGGTGCTCTTCGATGTGGCCAAAAAACGGGTGCACCACCGCATCAAGTTGCCGCTCCACGGCATCACCAATCCCTCGTGGTCGCCGGACGGCACCCAGCTGGTGTTCACCGGGTACGACGGCGGCCTGTCCGACCTGTTCATCGTGGGGGCGGACGGCGCCGGATTCACCCGGCTGACCCAGGACCGGTACGCCGAACTGCATCCGGTGTGGTCGCCGGACGGCCGGTCCATTGCGTTTGCCACCGATCGCGGGGGCCAGACCGACCTCGAGACCCTGTTCTTCGGGCCGCTGCGCATCGCGCTCTACCACCTGGCCGACCGGCATATCGAGGTGATCGACGGCATGGCCGGGCACAACATCAACCCCCAGTGGGCGCCGGACGCCTTGTCCATCGCCTTCGTGTCCGACCGCAGCGGCGTGCCTAACGTCTTCCTGTACGACCTGACGGATCGGGAGACCTACCAGCTCACCAACGCCTTCACCGGCATCTCCGGGCTGACACCCATGTCGCCCGCGATTTCCTGGGCCGGCCAGGCGGACCGTTTGGCGATCACGTACTACGAGAGGAGCGATTACAACGTCTACGTCATCGATAACCCGCGGTCGCTGAAGCAGCTCCCCTACCGGCCGCCGACGCCGGTGATCGCCCAGGCCGCCGACCTGGCGCCCGGCGATACCGTCACGGCCCCGCCACCGGATCAGCTGCCGCAGGCGGCGCCCCTGGAGACGGCCTCGGTGTACCGGAGCCAGGGAGGCTTCCGGCCCTCGGCCGCCGACCCCCGCTTCGGCCACGCCGCCGGGCCGGAGCCGGTGTCCGTCCGGGCGCTCCTCGACAGCGCCACGCTGGCGTTGCCGGACATCTCCGAGTTCACGCTCAAGAAGTACTCGGCCAAGCTCGCGCCGGATTTCGTGGTCCAGCCGTCGGTGGGCTACCAGCGCGACAACTTCGGCAACGGGTTCTTCGGCGGGACCGCCATCTCGCTGTCCGACATGCTGGGCAACCGCCGCCTGATCCTCGCGGGCGAGCTCAACGGGCGGATCGAGGAAGCCCAGATCCTCACGGTGTACGCCAACCTCAACCACCGCGTGAATTGGGCGGTGGGGTATCAACAGCAGCCAATCTTCTTTTACTCAGGAACGTCCCTGGGCCTGGATTCCCTGGGCCGCGGCCAGCTGACCACCCAACTGGATCGGTACGTGATTCGCACGGCGTTCGCCGAGGCGTCGCGGCCGTTCAGCCGCTTCCAACGCCTGGAGATGGGGCTCCGGGCCAGCCGGATCTCGCGCGCCCGGCTCGCGTTCTCGCAGTACTTCGATCCCACGTCGGGCGCGCTGCTCGATGAACGGCTCGACACGGACGGCCTGGGCGCGGTCAACTACCTCCAACCCAGCCTCGCCCTGGTGAACGACAACTCGATCTCGCTATACGTGGGTCCGTTCATCGGCCGCCGCAGCCGGTTCGAGTATGCGCCGGCGTTCGGCGGGTGGCGCTTCCACCAGGTTGTGGCGGATTATCGTCGTTACGACCAGGTGCTCGGCCCCATCGTGTTCGCCAGCCGGCTCATGTTCTTTGGCCGGATGGGACGGGACGACCGGCAGTTCCCCATCTTCCTGGGGAGCCCGGACCTGATCCGCGGATACACTGCCGGCTCGTTCCGGCAAAACGAGTGCCTGATTGACCTCGGCGGGTCGGTGACTGGGTGCTCGGTGCTGGATCAGCTCATCGGATCGCGGATCGCCGTAGCCAACCTCGAGTTGCGCTTCCCGCTGATCAGCAACCTCACCCTCGGCATCCTGCCCGTGCGCCTGCCGCCCATCGAAGGCGCCCTGTTCTTCGATGCCGGCCTGGCGTGGAATCGCGATCATCACCTGGGCGACGGCACGCTGGTGTGGAATCGCAGTCGAGGCGAGAACGCCGACGTGGTACGCCAGCCGCTCAAGAGCTGGGGCGCTTCCATCCGCGGCAACCTGCTCGGCTTCCTCATCCTTCGCGCCGACTACGCCAAGCCGCTCGATCGGCCGGGGAAGTCGTCGTACTGGACGCTGAGTATCGGGCCGACGTTTTGAGAGAGGCGGATAGGCGGATAGAGCGGATAGGCGGATAGTTTTCCACCCTCCCCACCTATCCACCTATCCGCTCTATCCGCCTATCCGCCTATCCGCCTAACCCCCATTGTCCGTCCCTCCTGCCCCGCCTATCTTTAAGCTCCGTGGCAACTTACGCCAGGCTGACCCTCCCGTTTCTGCCGCTGGTCGCGAGCCTCCAGGGCTGTAACCCGGGTGCCGCCAACCCCGTCAAGGCCGCGATGGCCGAACACCGGGCCGCCCTCGAGGCGCCGGCGGCCGTGGTGTTCCGGTTTGCCGGGGAGCGCGGTGGGGATGCCCGCCTGTATGTGCTGCCCGGACTCAATGAGGCCGCCTGGCGATTCCGTACGCCCGGGCTCACGGTCGAGCGAATGGTGGGGTTCTCCCGCGACCGGGACGAGGTCTACCTGCTCACCGCAAGCGGCGAGCTCACCACGCTCGACCTCACGACCGGGCGCGCCCGCGTCATTGACACGAGCGTCGTCGCGGCGGCCATGGGCCCCACCGGCGTGGTGCACCTGGTGCACCGCGACGGGTCCCTGGGATCCCTCACCTTCCGGGCCGTGACCCCCTGGCCCGGCAAGCTGGATCCGCTGCCCGAGACGATCTGGGGCGGCGGGACCGAGCGGCTGGTGGCGCTGCCTGCACCGCGCGAACGCCAGCTGGTAGCCTTGGCGGCCGGCAAGCCCCCGGTGACGCAGCGCATCCCCGGCGGTCCCATCGCCGTGTCAAACTGGGGCGACCTGGCCGTGGTGGCGGTGGACTCCGGGCTGCTGGTCCTCGACCCCGCGGACTCCACCCGGCGGCGGTTCCATGCCCTCTCCGAGGCGCCGGACGCCGTCGGAATCTCTCCGTCCCAGCACCGGATCTACGTGGCCACCGCGGACCGCCAGCTGCTCATGCTGGATCGCGCGTCGCTGGAGACGGCTGAGCGCCTGCGGCTCCCCGGACGCGCCGGCGCTCTGCGGGTTGATCCTCTGGGCCGTCTGCTGTTGATCCGCCCGGCGAGGGGCGACTCGATCTGGTTGGTAGACCCGGCCGGGGCGCACCTGCTGGGGACGGTTCCGGCCGCCTGGCGCGATGATCTCCCGGCCGTCGCACCGGACGGGAGCATCCTGGTCGCCCACGGCCGAGACATCGAAGCGTACGCGACGGATTCCCTCACGGTGGGGGGGCGCGTGGCGGATGGGGCGCGGGATCGCTGGTTGGCAGCCGCGTGGGATCCGCGGCGGCCGGCCTTGCAGCTGGCCGCCGACACCGCGACCGCGGTCGTGCCGATCGCGGCGGGCCTGGCGATCTATGTCCAGGTCGGTAGCACGGCGAACCAGGCCTGGGCGGAGGAATCGGCACGGCAGCTCCGCACCGCCGGGATGCGGGCTGGCGTTCTCCCTCCGACGACGACCGACGAGCCCTACCGCGTCGTGCTCGGTCCCTACCCCACCCGCGAAGCGGCGGAGACCGCCGGCCGCAAACTGGGCCGGCCCTTCTGGATCTTCATGCGTGAGGGGCAGGAAGCACCTCGATGATGCCCCGGGAAGTCACGCCGACACACTTCCCGAACCTCGCCGCCACCCTCATTGCCGACTGCACCGTCGTCGCGCTTACCCCCGCCACGAATGACGTGGCCTGGGCGGCCAGCGCTACCTGGAGCGCCGCTCGGGCCGTAGCCCGCGCGGGGCGGCGCGTGGGCCTGATCGACCTGAGCCTGGAGCGCCCGGCCCTGCACCAAGGCGCCCGGGACACGGCCGACGAGGGCATCGTGGACGCGTTCACCTTCGGCGTCTCCATGGGGCACGTCGCCCGCGAGCAGGAACCCGATCTGTATTTTATCGCGGTCGGCAGCATCTCCACCGATCCCAACGAAGTCTGGGCCCATGCGCGTTGGCAGCGGCTGGCGCGCGGGTTCCGCCAGGAGGGCGCGGTCCTCCTCCTCTACGTCCCGCCGGCGGCTTTGCCCCGGTTGAATCTGGAGCTGGACGGTCTGGTGGTGCTCTCGCCGGTCGGCTACGCGCCCGACGGCCTCACGTTTCCCGGCATCGGGGAGCGGCTGAAGCGCGGGACCCGGCTGATCGCCATCGTCTGCAATGAGCGGTCGGCTCCCCGTCCCACCCCCCCGCCGTCGCGTCGTCCGTCCCTGGGAGTGCGACGGCCGCCCAAACGGCCGGTCATCGGCCCCGCCGTCATCGGAACCGTGGGGGTGATCGGCATCGCCGCGGTCCTGGCCGTGACGTTGGGGGTGGGATCGGGAGGGGGCGCAGGGGGCGCAGGGGGCGCAGGGGGTGCCCCCATGGCCGCAGACCTCGGGGGCGGCGCCGCCCTCCCTGCGGCTCCTGCGACCCCTCCGGCGCCGCTTACCGGCGACTCGCTGTTCTACAGCGTACAGGTTGCCGCCTTCAGCCAGGCCGACCAGGCGGCCGCGTTCGCCGAGGATTTCGAGGCAGCGGATGTAGCCACCGTGAGCCCGGTACAGTTGGGGCGCCAGGGACTGTGGTTTCGGGTGATCGTGGGAGCCTTCGCCACCCCGGCCCACGCCGACTCCCTGCTGCGTGCCTGGTGGCAACGCGGCACGGTGGAGCGTCCCAACGGGACCATTCTCCGAACGCCCCATACCTTCCTGGTAGAGCACAACGCCAGCCCGGAGGCGGCCCGCGAGACCGCCGAGGGGCTTCGTCGGCGGGGGGTAGCGGCGTACATTGTTCCCGCGCCAGATGGCACGGCCTTCGTCGTTGTGGGCGCGTTCGAGACACCGGACCAGGCCCGCGCGGCCGACTCTCTCCTTCGGCTGACCGGACTCCAGACCACGCTCGCGTACCGGATGGGGACCAGACGATGAAATTGACCCGGCTCGACCTGTCGGGATTCAAGTCGTTCGCCGTACCCGTGGAGCTCGCGTTCGACGAAGGCGTCACCGCGGTGGTGGGCCCCAACGGGTGCGGCAAGTCCAACATCTCGGACGCCGTGCGGTGGGTGCTGGGTGAGCAACGCACGCGCCTGCTCCGCGGTCTGCGCATGGAAGACGTGATCTTCCATGGATCGGTGCGGCGGAAGCCGGTGAGCCTCGCCGAGGTCTCCCTGGTGTTCGACAACGGCGACGGCGCGCTCCCCATCGCCTATCACGAGGTTGCCATCACCCGCCGACTCACCCGGAGCGGGCAAAGCGAATATCTGATCAACCAATCGCCGGTGCGCCTCCGGGACGTCCAAGACCTGCTGCGGGGCACCGGGCTGGGCAGCGACGCCGGGGTGGTGATGGAAGCCGGCATGATCGAGCGCCTGCTGTCGGACCGAGCCGAAGAGCGTCGCTCGCTGTTCGAGGAGGCGGCCGGCATCGGCCTCTATCGCGACCGGAAGACCTCCACCGAGCGCCGGCTGGAGAAGACCGCCGAGGATCTCGTTCGGCTGGAGGACTTGATCGCGGAAGTGCAGACGCAGGCGCGCAGCCTGGCGCGCCAGCGCGGCAAGGCCGAGCGCCACCGGCAGTTCACCGATGAGCGGTTCGCCATCGTGATGACGCTCGCGCGGCACGACCTGGCGGCCCTGGACGCGGCAGGCGCCCTCCTGGCG
>DATECF010000201.1:0-4697 GCA_035287045.1 Gemmatimonadales bacterium
CGCGGTTGCGGTCTCATGGGCTGGCGGGAGTTACTTACTCACCGGTAGAGGTGTTGCCCTGGTCGCGTTGGCGGTGGCGCTGATGGTCACCATTGGTCTGCTGGCCGCCCTCGGCCCCGCCCGGCGCGGACTGGCGGTCCAACCGACGGAGGCCCTGAAGGAGGAATGATCGCGGGGCTGATCGCGCGGGCGCGCTCGGTGTGGCGCGGCATCCGGCGGCGGGACGACGTGGAGGCGGAGATCGCCGCCGAGTTCCGGCTACACCTGGAGCTCCGGACGGCCCACCTGATTCACGATGGTATCGCCCCAGAGGAAGCGGCCCGCCGGGCCCGCCTCGAATTCGGCCACCTGGCCAGTCACAAGAACGACGCGCGGGACGCTCGGGGGCTCAAGCTGTTCGACCAGCTCACCTTTTCCTGGCTCGACGTGAAGCTGGGCTTGAGAATGCTCCGGAAGTACCCGGGGCTCTCGCTGGTCGCGGTGGTGGGCATGTCGGTGGCGATCGCCATCGGTGCCGGTGTCGTCGGCTTCATCAGCTCCTGGACCAATCCCACCCTGCCGCTGGACCAGGGCGAGCGCGTGGTGTCGCTCCAGAACAACGATGCGCGAAACCCCGGTAACCCGGAACGGCAAGCGCTGCACGACTTCCTCGCGTGGCGCGACCAGCTGCGCTCGGTCACGGACCTGGGCGCGTTCACCTCCGACCGCCGCAACCTGATCATCCCGGGCCGCTCTATCGAGCTGGTCCGGGTGGCGCAGATGAGCGCCGCCGGCTTCCGGGTGGCCCGGGTTCCGCCGCTCCTGGGGCGGCCCCTGCTGGAGGACGACGAACGCGACGGCGCCCCGCCGGTGGTCGTCATTGGCTACGACGAGTGGCAGCGCCGGTTCGACGCCGATCCCGGCGTCTTAGGCCGGCCGGTGCGCCTGGGCAGCGAGGTGCACACCGTGGTGGGCGTGATGCCAGAGGGGTTCCGCTTCCCCATCAGCCATCACTACTGGGTTCCGTTGCGGCTCAATGCGGCGAGATACGAGCGGGGCGGCGGCCCCGCCATTTTCATCTTTGGCCGCCTGGCGGACGGCGTCACCCTCGACGAGGCCCGGGCCGAGCTGGCGACCATCGGGCGGCAGATGGCCGCCGCGTATCCGGAAACCCACGAGCATCTCCGGCCGGTGATCCTGGCCTATGCCCATCCGTTCTTCGACGTAGATAGTCCGGACATGGCCCTGGCCCTGCAGGCCCTCAAGGTGGCCATCAGCCTCCTGCTGGTGGTGGTCGCGGTCAACGTGGCCGTGCTGGTGTACGCCCGGACCGCCACGCGGATTGGCGAGATCACCATCCGGACCGCCCTGGGCGCCAGCCGTCGGCGGGTCCTGGTCCAGCTGTTCGCCGAGGCGCTGGTCCTGTCCGGCATCGCGGCGGCGCTGGGCTTGACCTTGGCGGGTGCCGGGCTGGCGATCACCCGGCGCCTGGCGGTGGCGTCGGGCGCCGAGCTCCCGTTCTGGACCTCCATGAGCCTGTCCTCGGGACTCATCGCCTACGTGGCCGGACTGGCGATCCTGGCCGCCGTAATCGTGGGGGTGCTCCCCGCCCTCAAGGCCACCGGGCGGAGCGTGCAGCTGGGACTCCAGCAGCTGACCTCCCGCGGGACCGGGATGCAGCTCGGACGATTGTGGGCCGCGATGATCGTGGCCCAGGTCGCCCTCGCGGTGGCCATCCTTCCCTACGCGATGTCCTTCAGCGGGGACTTATACCGGCGCGGAACCGCCAGGGCCGGATTTGCCATCGAGCGGTTCCTGCGCGCGTCTCTGTCCATGGAGCGCGACGAGGCGCCGCCGGCCGCCGAGGCGGATGGCTACGCGCGGGCGTTCGAGGCCCGGTTCCACGATCGCGCGGCGGACCTCCTGCGCCGGCTGGAGGCAGAGCCGGGTGTGGCCGCGGTGGCGTTCGCTCGGCATTTCCCCGGCGACGAGCTGATCAGCCGCATCGAGGTCGAGGGTCCCGCGACCGGGACCAAGACCACGTCGTTCGTCAACGATGTGGCGGTCAACTTCTTCCAGGGCATAGACGTCCCCATCCTCGCCGGGCGAGGGTTCACCGACGCGGACGGCCGCGAAGGCTCGAACGCGGTCATCGTTGACCGGGTCTTCGCCCAGCGCGTCCTGGGAGGCGCCAACGTGCTGGGCCGCCGGGTCCGCGTGGTTGCCGAAGGAAGGCCGGAGGCGAGGGAGGAAGAGCCCTGGCTCGAGATCGTGGGCGTCGTGCCCGACGTGCCGTCCCAGGACGACCTCGATCCGGAACCCAAGCTGTATCGGCCCGTGGCCCTGGCGAACGCGCCCACGGTGCTGACCCTGGCCGTGCGGGTGGCCGACGGGCCGGCGAGCGGGTTCGCGCAGCGGCTCAGAGACATGACCGCCGCCGTGGATCCCACGCTCCAGCTGCACCAGCTCCAGTCCGCGGTCCAAGCCCTGCGCGAAGACCATCAGGGCATGCTCGCCGGGGCCCTGGCGGTTCTGGTGGCGACCGGGAGCGTCCTGCTGCTCTCGGCGGCCGGGATCTATGCCATGATGTCGTTCACGGTCGCGCGGCGGCGGCGGGAGATCGGCATCCGGCAGGCTTTAGGGGCGGATCCCCGCCGCCTCCTAAGCAGCATCTTTGCCCGGGCGAGCGCCCAGCTTGGCGCCGGCGTGGTGAGCGGCGTACTACTCGCGACCGCGGTGGCCTTAGGCCTAGCGCGGGGTGGGCCAATCAGCGGTCGCCTCGTGGCCCTGCTGCTGATCGCAGCGGGGGTGATGATGGCCGTCGGGCTGATGGCGGCGGCCGGCCCCGCCCTGCGCGGCCTGCGCGTACAACCCACGGAGGCGCTGAAAGAGGAGTGAAACCGCCCGCACGGCCAAGAGGGGGCGGGCGGCGCGAGTTCAAGCAGCCGTCGCCTCAGCGGGACCTCATTCGCCCAGTGAACGCAGGTCCTCGAGATCCTTCGGGCGACCGCTTGCCCGCTTGTTCCGGATGAATGCATCGCGACCAATGAACGCGACCGGCACCTCGAACAGGGCCCCGGACAGCCGGCTCTCCCACGCGTCGGCAAACCCCACGCCGCTGACCGAGGTCATGACATCAATGCGGTACGGGGGGAGCCCGAGCTGGACCACCTGCTCCGGTAGGTGAAAATCCTGCTCGCCGACCTTCAGAGAACCCAACGGCGCTCCGAACGCCGCAAGGGCACGCCAGACCCGACGGGCGTTCGCCGCTGTCGGTTCCACCCACAAGTCCAGGTCGCCGGTGACTCGCGGCACGCCGTGCGCGGCGAGCGCATGCGCGCCAACGACGAGGAATCGTACCTCGTGGGCGACGAAAGCGGCCAGCAGGTCCCGGAAATCGGCAATCACGTACTGCCGGCGTGGTCTTGCAGCGTGGCCAGGACGATCGGCATGGTCTCACGGGTATAGGTAGGGAGCGCCCGGCCGGCGAGCCGCCACGCCACGACGGTCAACTCGCCAACCGCCGCAACCCGCTCCTCCACGGTGCCTCCCATCCGCGGGTCGCCTGCCTCCGCGCTCGTAAGCGGCACCACCCGAGCGGTCATCCGTGAGCGAGCCATGACTCAACAACTTAACGCGAGCGAAGCCGTTTGGCTCCCCGGCGCTGGAGGGCCGGACCACGAGCTACGGCGTGGTCTCGCAGGAGGCGGGCGCGGAGACCCGAACGACCAACTCGCCGGCGGGGCTTACCAGCACCGCGCTGCGGGAGCCCGACGCCCAGGGCCAGACCACGCTCACGACTACGAGTCCCGACGGGACGGTCACGGTGGTGATCCAGGGCCGCGACCCCCGCTTCCCGGCGGGCGCCGTGCTGGACAGCCTGGAAGTGCGCACGCCCGGCGGGCTGGTGTCTGGGGTGAGCGCGGCGCGGATGGTGGAGCTGGCGGACCCCAGCAACCCGCTCACCCTGGTGCGCCAGACCGACACGCTGACGGTGAACGGGCGGACGCTTGTGAATGCGTTCGACGCCGCCACGCGGGCGTTTACCGCCACGACCCCGGAAGGGCGCACCTCCAGCGGGCTCGTGGACAGCCTGGGCCGGGTGATCGCCGAGGTGGTGCCCGGGGTGGACACGGTGAGGTACAGCTACGATGCCCGGGGCCGGCTGGCGCAGACCACCCAAGGCTCCCGAACGTGGCGTTACACCTATGATGTCCGGGGCCGGCTGGACAGCGTGGTCGACCCCCTGCAGCGGGCCACCACGTTCGCCTACGACTCGGCGGGCCGGGTGGTGCAGCAGACGGTGCCCGACGGCCGAGTGGTCGGCTATGGCTACGACGCCAACGGGAATCTCACCAGTGTGACGCCGCCAGGGCGGCCGGCGCACGGCTTCACCTACACGCCGGCGGATCTCACGGCGAGCTATGACCCGCCGAGGACCGGCATGGCGTTCAGCGAGATCGGGAGGGGCGCTCACATCGCTCAGTACGGTGCGCGACGCCCCGGGTTTCAGGGTGCACCGCCCTGACCGAAGCGTTCCGCCGCGCGGTGCTCCGGTGGTTCGTGCGCCGGGGGCTGCTGGAGGCAGAGACGGCGGCCGGCATGCTCACCTGGTCACACTCGGGGGTTCACGGGCACGACGGCGTGTGGGTGCCGCCGGAGGATCGGGCGTTCGCCACCCGCCTGGCCCGCTCCTGCGCCCGGCACCCGGTGGCGCT
>DATECF010000202.1:0-3157 GCA_035287045.1 Gemmatimonadales bacterium
CGGCGGTCCAGGAGCACGGACTGCAGCCGTCCATACGGGCAGGCGACCATGCACACCTGCTCGCGGAACCAGCCGAAGTCGAGGAACATGAGCGCCGTCGTGGTGGCCATGACGAGGAACGCCGCGGGATGCTCGACGGGCGAGCGCGTGACCCAGCGCCGCAGCTCCTCCACGCCCACGAAATAGGCGAGGAAGGTGTGGGCGAGGAACAGGGACAGCCCCACGAAGACCGCGTGCTTGATGAGCCGCCTGAGCGCCCAGCCGCGACGATCCAGATCCGACTGGGCCCTCGATCCGCCCTCGATCAGCCGCTCGATGGGGCGGTAGAGGAACTCCATGTACACGGTTTGCGGGCAGGCCCAGCCGCACCACACACGGCCGTACACGGCCGTGAGCCAGAAGATCGCGAGAAAGATTCCCACCAGGAGGAGCATCAGGAGCACGGTGTCCGTGGGCAGGAACGTCGTGCCGAACATCGTGAACTGCCGCCGCACGACGTCCAGCAGGATGAGCGGCTTGCCGTTCAGGCGCAGGTACGGGATCAGCGCGAAGAGGGCGATGAGCACCCACGCCAGCCCCCGGCGCCGGCGGAAGAAGCGGCCCCGTGACAGCTTCGGGCGAAGCCAGCGCCGCGTGCCGTCCTGGTTCAGGGTCGGCAGCACCGGCCCGGCCGCCGGCTCCGGGAGAAGCACGGTCGCCGGCATCAGGATCCCGACTTGGCCTCTGGCGCCGGCACGCCGGCGCCGTCAATGCCCTGCGGGGGCTTGGGGCCGGGCGGGTTGGTGCCGCGCAGCGTCCCCACGAATGCGGCCACGGCCGACAGCTCGGCGGGCTGGAGCTGGTCCTTCCACGGCACCATCCCCTTCTCCGGCACGCCCTCCCGGATGGTGCGGTAGATGTCAGTGAGCGTGTGGCCGTGGAGCCAGAAGTCGTCGGCGAGATTGGGCCCGATGATGCCCTGGCCACGATCGCCGTGGCAGGCCGCGCAGCGTGCGACGAAGATCTGCTTCGCCTGCGCCATGGCCCCGGGGTTCCGCTGCAGCACCGCCAGCACATCCTCGCTGACCGTCCCCGCGGCGGCCGTCTGTGTCGCCGCACGGCCGGCCGCCAGCCGGAGGTCCTCTTCGTACTGGCCGATCACGGACGGCCCCGGGCCGACGTGGTAGAAGGCGACATAGACGCCGGAGAAGACGATGGTCGCCCAGAACACCCACACCCACCAGCCGGGGAGCGGGTTGTCGTACTCCTCGATGCCGTCGTACTCGTGGTCCAGCAATCGGTCCCGGTCGGTCCTGTCCATGGATCTAGTCCTCACGCAGGGGCAGGTGGCGCGCCCGCTCGAACGCGTCGCGGTTCCGCCGCAGGAAGATACTCACGCCGACGACGAGGAAGCCGCCGCTCGCGAGCAGCAGCGCCACCTCGGCGAACACATGCAGTCCGGCCCCGCCCATGATGTCCCCAAGGCTCATGTCATGGCCTCCCCGCGGTCACCTGGGCTCGGCCCTTGATGTCCGTCCCGAGGCGCTGGAGATAGGCAACCAGCGCCACGATCTGCCTGTCCCCGAGGCCCGCGCGCCCCCCTTGCTGCACGACGTCTCGCGCGATGACTGCCGCCTGCTCCCGGGCCAGATCCGCCGCGCGCGCGACGTCTTCCGGCCGGTACGGCACGCCGAGGCTCACCTGGGCCTTCACGTGCGCGCCGAGCGAGGCCCAGTCCAGCGGCGCCGTCAGGAGCCACGGGTAGCCCGGCATGATCGACTGCGGCGTCGTGGAGCGGGGGTCCTCCATGTGGCGCACATGCCAGAGATGCGGATACTTGCCGCCCACGCGATGCAGATCCGGCCCGATGCGCCGCGAGCCCCAGAGGAATGGGTGGTCGTAGACGAACTCGCCCGGCTTGCTGTACTCCCCGTAGCGAAGCGTCTCGGCCCGGATGGGGCGAACCATCTGCGAGTGGCAGTTGTTGCAGCCCTCCGCCACGTAGATGTCCCGTCCCGCCAGCTCCAGCGGCGTGTAGGGGCGCACCGAGGCGATGGTCGGCACGTTCGAGCGGATGAGGAACATGGGCACGATCTCGAACAGCGAGGCGCTGACCACGGCCACCACCACCCAGACCGTGAACGTCGTGGGCAGCCCCTCCCAGCGGCGGTGCCACCCCGCCTGCATGAATCTGGCCCATGCCGACAGACCCGCGGGCGCGGGGACCACCGGGTACCCGCCCGACAGTGCCGGCGCCTCGTGGACCGCCTCCGTGTAGCGATCCGGCCGGCTGCGCCACGTCATGAGCACGTTGACCAGGCACAGCAGCAACCCGGCGATGTAGAAGCTCCCGCCGATCACCCGTACCCAGTACATGGGGATGAGCCGCAGCGTCGTCTCGATGAAGTCCGGATAGGCGAGACGGCCCGTGTCGTCGAAGGCCCGCCACATGAGACCCTGCGTCAGCCCCGCCGCATAGATGGCCACGATGTACAGCAGGATCCCCACGGTGCCGATCCAGAAGTGCAGCTCCGCCGCCTTCCGGCTCCAGAGCGCCGTCTGGAACACGCGCGGCAGGAGCCAGTAGACCATCCCGAACACCATGAACCCCACCCAGCCGAGCGTCCCCGCATGCACGTGGGCGATGGTCCAGTCGGTGTAGTGGGAGAGCGCATTCACGCTCTTGATGGACAGCATCGGGCCCTCGAAGGTGGACATGCCGTAGAAGGTGACGGCCACCACGAAGAACTTCAGCACCGCGTCCTCGGTCACCTTGTGCCACGCCCCGCGCAAGGTCAGCAGTCCGTTGATCATGCCGCCCCACGACGGCATCCACAGCATCAGCGAGAACAGCATCCCCAGCGTCGAGGCCCAGGCCGGGAGCGCCGTGTAGTGCAGGTGGTGCGGCCCCGCCCAGATGTAGATGAAGACGAGCGTCCAGAAGTGGAGGATGGACAGCCGGTAGGAGAAGACCGGCCGCTCCGCGGCCTTGGGCAGGAAGTAGTACATGAGGCCGAGGAACGGGGTCGTCAGGAAGAACGCCACCGCGTTGTGCCCGTACCACCACTGCATGAAGGCGTCCTGCACCCCGGCGTACACGGAGTAGCTCTTCATGGGGCCCGCGATGACGACCAGATTGTTGAAGATGTGCAGCACGGCGATGGCCACGAGGGTCGCG
>DATECF010000203.1:0-2229 GCA_035287045.1 Gemmatimonadales bacterium
CTCGCATGACGATCATGAACGACGACCGCTGCCGCAGGATGTTCACCCGGAACCGGCCGATCCCGGGGGCCCCCCAGGAGCAGTCGTAGTCCCGGATCTTGTCGATCAGCTTCCGGTCGTCTTCCGAGGGGATCAGCTTCAAGGCGATCGCCTTGGTCTGCTCCGGGGTGAGGCGCTGTTTGGTCAGTGGCTGGAGCTTGCCGTCGATCCGCGCGCGAAACACGTCGCCTGCCTTGATGTGCAGGTCCGACGCGCCGCGCTCCACCGCCGCCTTAATGATGTTTTCCATCTTCGATCCGTTGCGCCCCTCTGCCCCTATGCCGCCATGCCGCTATGCCGCTATGCCGTTTCTTAGTACCCGGCGTCCAGATCCACCAGGTTCTTCAATCTAGCTCCGCGACGGTAGCGGCGAATGTTGTCCACCAGCAACGCGGTCTCCCGTTCCCAGAACCGGTCCGAGACGGCGCTCACGTGGGGACTCACCAGGACGCGCGGATGCCGCCAGAAGACATGATCCTGCGGCAGCGGCTCAGCGCTGAATACGTCCAGCACGCAACCCGCCACCTGCCCGCTCTCAAGGTGCATCAGCAACGCCTGCTCGTCCAGCAGGCTTCCCCGCGCCATGCTCACCACGTACGCGCCCCTCGGCAACGCGCGCAGCACCGCGTCGTTCACCACCCGCCGCGTGGCCCCGGTGTCGGGTGCCGCGATCACCAGCACATCGCTCCGCGTGGCCAGCCGCACCAGGTGTCTTGGGGCCCCCACCCAGGTCACGCCGCGGGGGCGAGGCGCGCGCGGTCGCCGGCGGACAGCCCGGACGTCCATGCCCAGCGCCACGCAACGCCGGGCCACCGCCGACCCGATGCCGCCCAGCCCCACGATCCCCACGCTGGTCCCACCGAACTCCCGAACCGGCACGCTTCCGTCGGTGAACTCATCCTTGGTCCAGCGGGCGTCGCGCTGCGCCGCCACGGCGTAATGGAAGCCCCGGAGGCAAAACCCGATCGACGCGACCGCCCAATCGCCCATAGGCTCCGCGTGCAAGCCCTTGGCATTGGTGAGGACCGCCCCCGTGGCGAGGAACTCCGGCGTGATCGTGGCCCGGACACCGGCCGCGGCGCTGTGGGCCCACTTGAGCGACCCCAGGGCGGCCACGGCCACGGCGGGCGGCACACCGTACCCCAGGTAGACCTCGGCGCCACGAGCAGCGGTTGCCGCCTCCGGGGACCCCGCCCCGCCGTCGCCGTCGCTCGAGGTTGCCGAGTTGATCTCGACCACGTCGAACCCGCGGCCGAACGCCCGGCGAATAGTGGAAGCAACCTCGGGGGTGATAGACCACAAGGGGCGGGGCGAAACCAGGTCAACAACTACGCGTCTCATGGAAGCCGCCGAATGCGAACGGGGGTGGGTCCCGACGGGCGCGCTGGTGCGGTGTGGTCTCGGCGACGAGGGTGTGGGGTTGGGCACGGGCGGCGAGTCCGTCGAGTCCACACCGCACCACAGCGCCGGGAGGGACTCACCCCCGCTCGCATTCCGTCACTCCTCGACAGTCAATGTGTAAGCACCGGATGACCTGAGCACGGCCAGCCGCGCCTCGTCCTGCGCCCGCTTGGTCCCGCGCACCGTGATGTGCACCACCACCTGGTCACCCCGGGCTTCGCGCCGCACGTCCTGAATCTCCACGCCCGCGCGGCGGACGATCTGCTCGATCTCGTCCGCCCGATGCTGATCCGGCGGCATCTCAACCGACAGCCGGCTGGTGACGCGCTGGCGTTGCAGGAGGTTCTCCAGGATCCCCAGGCCGCGGAGCACCAAGAGCGTGAGCAGCGTGGCACCGGCGGCCTCGAAGATGGCGCCCGTGCCGATGGCCACACCGATCGCGGCCACCAGCCAGATGGTGGCGGCGCTGGTAAGGCCGGCGATGGCCCCTTTGCTGTGGAGGATGGTCCCGGCGCCCAGGAAGCCGATCCCGGTTACCACCTGGGCGGCGATGCGCCCGGGGTCGCCGGTGGGACCGGCCAGGTGAATGGACAGGTGCGTGAACAGGGTGGCGCCCAGGCAGATCAGGATGTTGGTGCGGAGACCCGCCGCCTTGCCGCGGAGCTCCCGCTCGAGGCCAATCGCCCCGCCCAGCAGCACGGCCATCACCAGGGACCAGAGCAGGTCCAGCTGGAGCCGCTGGACAAATTCGGCCCACGTCATCGCTTCTTGGGCGCCGGTCCGCCCGCC
>DATECF010000204.1:0-5160 GCA_035287045.1 Gemmatimonadales bacterium
GCGCGGCAATCTGCAGGCCCTCGACGGCGGAAAGCACCGAAATCGCGGGAGTCAGGGCGCCGTCGGCGTACATGAAGGCAGTGCCGAACACTCCCAACAGGAGGAAGACGCGATGTGGGGCCAGCGCACCTTCCAAGCGGCCGTGTTGTACCAGGGCCATCAGCGCGAGGATGCCGCCTTCACCCTTGTTGTCCGCGCGCAAGATGACGGTGATGTACTTGAGGGTGATGACGATGATGAGCGCCCAGAAGATGAGCGACAGCACGCCCAGCACGTTGCCGGGCGTGACCGCGATGGCATGCTGGCCGTGGAACGCCACGCGCATGGCGTACAGCGGGCTGGTGCCGATATCGCCGTACACCACACCCAGCGCGCCGAGCGAGAGCGTGAGCAAGTAGCGCCCGCGCGGGCCGTTACCGTTGGTGGTGTCCGCCACGCTCAGCCTTTGACCACGGCGAGCGGTGTGAGCTTGACCACTTTACGGCCGATGCCGGCGGCGTGCACCACGTCCACCACGCGGGCCACGTCCTTGTACGCCTCGGGGATTTCTTCGTCCACGGTGGCGCGGCTGGCGGCGCGCACCAGAATGCCTCGCTCCTCCAGCTCGCGCGGGATGTTGCGCGAGCGGGCCAGCTTCTTGGCCTGGTGCCGGCTCATGCGGCGGCCGGCGCCGTGGCAGGTCGAGCCGAAGGTCTCGGTGAAGGCTCCAGGGGTTCCCACGAGCACGAACGAATAACGCCCCATGTCGCCCGGAATCAAGACCGGCTGCCCGATGTCCCGAAACCGCGGGTGCAGCTCGGGGTGGCCCGGGGGGAACGCGCGGGTGGCGCCCTTGCGGTGCACGCAGAGCCGACGTTGCTCGCCGGCAACCTGGTGAGTCTCGAACTTGGCGATGTTGTGGCAGACGTCGTAGACCAGGTCGGTCGCGTCGGACACGCCAGGTCCGAACACCTCCGCCAGCGATCGGCGCACGTAGTGGCTCATGAGCTGGCGGTTGGCGAACGCGTAGTTGGCCGCGGCGTTCATCGCGCCCAGATAGGCCTTCGCTTCCGGGCTGGTGAGCGGTGCGCAGCAGAGCTGCTGGTCGGGGAGTTCGATGCCGTACTTCGCCGCCGCCCTTACCATCCGATCGAGATAGTCGTCGCACACCTGATAGCCCAGGCCGCGGGAGCCGGAGTGGATGAACACCGTCACCGTGTTGGGGAGCAGGCCGAGCCGCTGCGCGGCCGTTTGGTCGTACACCTCGGATACGTAGCCCACTTCCACGAAGTGGTTACCGCTGCCCACGGTGCCGAGCTGGTTCTTGCCGCGCTCCCTGGCGTGATGACTCACGGCGTCTGGGTCGCCGTCGAGCCGCCCGCCCGCTTCGATGCACTCGAGGTCGCGCTCCGTGCCGTAGCCCTCCGCCACGGCCCACTCGGCCCCGCGCGCGAGCACCCGGTCCAGCTCCTTGACGGAAAGCCGTACGTCGGAGCGGGAGGCGCCGACGCCGGAGGGGATCTGCCGGTAGAGCGTGTCCGCCAGCTGGCGCAGTCCCGGCCGGGCCTGATCCACGACGAGCGGGGTTCTGAGCAGGCGCACGCCGCAATTGATGTCGTAGCCCACGCCACCCGGGGACACCACGCCCTCGTGCTCGTCGAACGCGGCCACGCCGCCGATGGGGAACCCGTATCCCCAATGAATGTCCGGCATGGCGATGGACGGTCCCACGATGCCGGGCAAGTGGGCCACGTTGATCACCTGCTGGATGCACTGATCGCCCTCGAGGTCGTGCATCAACTCGGCGTCCGCGAAGATCAACCCGTCGGTGCGCATGCCGCCGGCGCGAGGGACGCGCCAGCGGAACGAATCGACCTGCTCGACCGTGACTCGTGCTTCTTTCATAGGTGCAAAACTAACCGACCAGCGTCTGCGCTCGCCCGCGCTCGTCTGAGGATCACACGTCAAACAACAGCTCGGCGCGCCACCCTTGCGCGTTTCGCTCCACCACCAGTCCATGGCGGGTCGTGGCTTTGATCTCGGGTTGCGTCTCGTGGCGTGCGGGATCGAACGGCTCCCCCATCACCCGCCCCCGCAGGGACAGGGGCCCCGGGGGCTGCGCCAGCGTGTCGATCTCCAGGCGGGCCGGGACGAACCCGTCCAACTGGTACGCGTCCAGGATCTCTCGTGAGAGGGCGAGGAGCAGCTCCGCAGGATCGGGCGCCTGCATGGCGATCAGGCGGCCGGTGCGGGCCTGAACCGGCCGATCGCCGGCGGTCAGCTCCCGCAGCACCTGCACCAGGTCCTCCAGCATGCCCCGGAACGTGGAGGCTTCGATGCTCGCCCGGATGTCGGCGGTGTGAGGCAGGAACCGGTACGTCACTTTTCGGCACCGGAGTGCGATGGTCCGGTACGCGGGAGGGTCCCGGCGCGCGCTATCGTGGGGGCGTGAGCCCGCTGGTGTCCGTTCCGCCCGTTCACCTGGCGCTCCGTGCGGCGGCCCTGGAGGAGCTGCGCGGAGCCCTCGAGGCCATCCGCTGCACCTCGTGGCTGGCGGCACGCGGGTGCGTCACCGCGCGGGAGCTTCGCCTATTGGTCGCCATTGACATGGCCGCCGAGCGTGCCGAGCGGGCCATCGAGCGACTGCGGGCGTGACCTCACGGGTCCCGCGCACCGCCTCCGTTTTCTCCATCGCTCAGCCCCCAATCGCTCACGCCGCGATAGAGCCGGCGGTAGTCCAGGGAGCGCTGCGGTGTGGAGACCATGCCCTGCGGGAAGTTCTCCGCGTCCCGCAACGCATCGGTCAGGCTGGCGGTCTTGGCACTGGCGTTGTCGGCCCAATGCAGGACTTCGGCTTCCAGCGTGAGCGGCAGGACGGGGCTGCCCCATTCCAGCCGGCCATGGTGTGCCAGTATGAGGTGGAGCAGGATCTCCCGCTCGACCTCGGTGCAGGGGCGCTCCGGCTCCTGACGCAGCCGCCGATCGAACATCAGTGCGCCCAGCACCACGTGGCCCACCAGGGATCCCGCCGTGGTGTACTCGAACAGGCCCCGCCAGGCATAGCTCTCCAGCTTCCCGATGTCGTGGAGCAGGACACCGGCCAGCACCAGGTCCTGATCCGCGCCGCACGCCCGGGCGATGGTCCGGGCGATGGCCGCGACCTCGGTGGTGTGCTTGAGCAGCCCGCCAATGGCCGCGTGGTGCCCGCGGAGCGACGCGGGGCACTGCTCGTAGCGGCGCCGGAATTCGTCATCGTCGTACAACAGGCTCACCACCCGGGCCAGGCGGGGCTTCCGGAGGTCGCGCCGCCACCCATCGAGCGTTGCCCAGTACCGGTCCACGGCGCCCACCGAAGGCAGCAGGGCGGCGGGGTCCGCCAGGCCGTCGGGCAGGGGGCGCACCGAAACGGTCTTCAACTGCCGGCGATCGCGATAGGTGGTAACCTCACCGATCACCTGGACCGCCTGGCCGCGGCGAATGCCGGCGATCTGATCCTGGCGGTCGAGCCAGAACGGCTCCGTGGGAATCCGGCCGGTGCTGTTTCCCAGGACCAGCACCGTGTACGAGTTGCCGTCCGCCGTGGTGCGGGCTTCCACGTCGAGGACCAGGAAGGCCTCCTGGACTCTTGCGCCAGGACTCAGACCCGGCAGATCAACGGGGCTCGGCATCGTTCCCAGAAGCTATGCCGCACGCCGGCGTAGCGGCATGGCACGGTGAATGCTCTCCAACCAGTTGGCTCATGCGTGCCATCCGGCCCCCCGCAACCGTGGCAGGCTGGTATCCGGGTCCAGCATCGGGTGGCCGCCACTCGCACGAGGCACTGGCAAGAGGTGTTGAATGGAGTTGGCATAATACTCGAGCAACGGCCGCTGGCCCGGCAGGATCAGGAATGCCTCGCCTTCCGCCACTACCAGCCGGCGCAGGTCGAGCGACTTTCGGGCCCGCTCCAGTATGGCGATGGCGCCTTGGGTGGCGTGCACCAGTTTCGCCGCGGTCGCCATCAAATGATCGCAGTACTCATCCAGCCGCTCGACGAGATCGCCCTGCCGCACCAGGTCCCGGCCGAACGACAGCAGCGCGGCGGCCACCAGGGGCACGGGGGTCACCGGCACGATGGTCGCGATGCGCTGCATGACCTCGCGCGCCAGGCCCTCGAGTTGCGGAAGGCGCTCCTCGCGCGGGAGATCCAGGACGTCCGGGTGATCGGCCGCCCAGCGGCGGAGCGACAACGGCGTCCCGAAGTTTACCGCCGCGCGGCCGTAGCGCCGGAGGTTGCCGGTCAGGAGTCGCGCCAGGTTGAGCGTCAGGAACCGGGCGACGCCGGCGAGCTGGCGCCAGCGGGGCGGGCGGGTGCCGTCCTCCAGCAGCTCCTGGATGAGCGAGCGGTCCTCCAGCACGCGATCGTAGTTGAGCGCCACCGGCACCAGCCAGATGTCGCGGTCGAACCCTGGATCGCGCAAGGTGCGCGCGATGTAATCCAGCAGGCCGAGCTTAGGCGCGCCCAGGAGGCCGTCCCGCGAGAGCCGGCCCTCGAGGAAGATGCCCTGGGTGACGCCGTTACGCGTGATCAGCTGCACGTACCGTTCGAGGACCGTGTGGTACAGCGGCTCGCGGTAGCGTCGCCGGATGAAATAGGCGCCGAACGACTTGAACACGTACTCCAACGGCCAGACCCTGGCCCACTCGCCCACGGCGTAACTGATGCTCACCGCCCGGGCCAGCACGAACGCCACTACCACGTAGTCGGCGTTGGAGCGGTGATTCATCAGGTACACCACCACGTCGCGCCGCGGGATGGCGTTCAGTGCCTCGCGATCCTGGTACTCGGAGCTGACCCGATAGAACAACCGCAGCACACCGCGGGCGAGGTTGTAGCCGAGGCGGTAGTACGATAGCACGTTGAAGAACGGCACGATCTCTTCGACGTACTCCTCGACCCGCACCCGCGCGTCCATCTGACCGGTGCCGTGGGTGCGGCAGTGTTGCTCCAGGGCCTGGGCGATGATCGGATCGCCCAGCAGCTCGCCGCGGATCACGCGGCGGTTCATCAGCTTGTAGCGATCGAGGCGAGCGCCGAATTGGCGGATGGCGTTGCGGGCGGCTGAGTTCAAGAACGAGATCTGCATGGTAATAGGCTACGGCATAACGGCATAACGGCATAACGGCATGACGGCATGACGG
>DATECF010000205.1:0-4051 GCA_035287045.1 Gemmatimonadales bacterium
AGATCCTCCAGCGACCCGAAGCGCTGGACGCGCTGCTTCACCAGGTCCCCGTACGGCATCGGGTGGCGAACCAGGGCCGGGACGCGGCCGGTCTCGGCCACGATCTCGGCAACGCGGCGGGTGGTCTGGCTCTTGCCGGCACCGGTGCGCACCGCACAGATGGCGATCACCGGCTTGTCGCTGGCAAGCATCGTCCGATCGGGGCCGAGCAGCGTGAAATCGGCGCCGGCCGCCAGCACGCGCGAGGCGATGTGCATCACCGTCTCGTGGCTCACGTCGCTGTAGGCGAAGACGACCGTATCGGCGCTCATGCGGCGGATGATCTCCTCGAGGTCCTCCTCGGGGAGGATCGGGATCCCTTCCGGGTAGCGATCGCCGGCAAGCTCGGCGGGATAGCGGCGCCCAGCGATGCCGGGGATCTGGGTCGCCGTGAAGGCCACCACTTCGGTCTCCGGATCGTCGCGATAGACAACGTTGAAGTTATGGAAGTCGCGTCCCGCGGCTCCCATGATCATCACGCGGCGGACCACGGCTGCAACCTCCTTTGCATGCGGAGCGCGGCGGCGGGTGACTCCACCGCCCCAGCCACCGCGACCCTACGGCCGGGTACCACGCTCAGGCGAGTGCCATTCGGCGGCATGCGGCGGGCCTTTCAGCCCGCGCGGATCGGGCGTGGATCGGGTTCCTGCGGCGGCGCGGTCAGTTGAGCATGTCGGAAAGGCTGGTCAGTCCGAAGCCGCGGTCCCGCAGCCCCGGCACCATGATCTCCAGCGCGTCGAGGGTCTCGTAGCCGCCCAGGTGCATCAGCACGATCGATCCATCCACCGCTCGGCTGATCACCTTGGTGGCGATCTGCTGGGCCGTCGGCCCGCCGTCGCCGATCGGCTTCCAGTCGATGGTGTCGATGTCCCACATGAAGGTCTTGGTGTACCCGACCGATGCGGCGGCGCTCAGCACGGCCGAGTTGATGGAGCCGTACGGTGCCCGCCAGTACGGGACTGGATCCTGGCCGGATAGCTGCTTGAGGATGGCGGCGGCATCGGTCAGCTCGTCCTTGATGAACTGGGCCGATGGAGCTCCTCCGGTGGCACACGGCGCGGTCGTCGGGGAGCCACCGCCACCGCTCACCAGGTTGCAGTGGTGCATGGTGTGGTTCCCGACCTCGAAGAGCTCCGGGTGCGCCTTGATGATGGCCATGACCTCCTGGCCACCGGTGGTCTGGGCCATCGCCCCGGTCGGGAAGATGGTGGCGCAGACCTGGTTGGCGATCAGGAAGTTGAGGATGTCGACGCCGGGGTCCAGGCGGCCGCCCATGTCGAGGGTAAGAGCCACCGAGTGCCCCGCGCCGGGGATGGTCGAGAAGGTCTGGGCGCTCCCCGCGGCGACGCGGTTCCCCGCGCTGCATCCGGTCGGGGCGACCGTCGGCGCCGGCGTCGGGACCCGGGTCGGCGCGACGGTGGGCTGCGGCGTGGTGCCCGGGTCGCCGGACACGGTGAGCACCCAGCCCGCCTGCAGGGCGTTCGGGTCGCTGGCGAGCGATGGATAGCGCTCCGCGTTCCAGGACTGCAGTTGCTGGATGGTGGTCCCCCAGGCTCGTGCAATCGAGGAGAGAGTGTCGCCCGCCTGCACGGCATAGGTCACGCCCGGCGGGCTGGGGCTGGCGGTCGGTGCCGCCGTATCGGTCGGGGAGGTCGTTCCGAACGGGGTGGCGGTGGCCGATGGCTGGCCGCTTGCCGACCACGATGCCGACGGGGACGGGCTGGGCGCTGTGCTGCAGGCGGCGACCGAGAGCACCACAGCGAGGAACACCGGGGCACCGCGGCCGTTCATCGGCGCCTCCTTGTCAGTTCCGGTTGTAGCGCAGGTCGTTGGCGCCGAGCGGCGGCATCGAGCCCTCGCCCAGCAGAACCGTCTCGCGTCGCAACAGATCCAGCTCGGCATGCAGACGTGCGACAGCGTCCGGGAGCTCCAGGAGGCGCTGTTTGCGCCCCAGTTCGATCTGGAGCATTCCTCCGATGGCGTAGCTGGCCGCCAGCGGATCCTCCGGGAGCCGGAACGGCTTGAGGATCTCGTCGAGGGACGCCGTCACGCGACTGATCTCCTGCACATCTCCACCTACCGACGCGGTGGAGGCCACCAGGCGTTTCACCGTCTTGAGATAGCGGTCGAGAGCTACCTGGACCTCAGGGAGCAGTGCCTCGGTCGCTGCCGCGTCGCCGACCAGCTCGGGGAGGGCATCGGCCTCCACCACGGCGTAGGCTCCAGTCCGATCCACCGGGCCGAACTTCACCCGCTCGACCCCCACCGCGAGCAGCGCCCAGCGGCCATCGGCGAATTGCTCGGCGTGACGGACCTCCGCGACGGTACCGATTCGGGCAGCGCCGGTCGGCTGCGCCGCGTCACGGCCCACGGGCTCAACCTCCGACCCCTGCGTGATCATCGTGACCACGAATCGCCCACCCCACGCGGAATCATCGGCCACCAGGTCGCGCGTCATGGCCCGATACCGCTCCTCGAAGATCTGCAGCGGCAGCGGCAGGTGCGGAAAGAGAACCGCGTGGAGGGGGAAGAGTGGCAGTCGCATCGCCGACCATGCTGGCATGGCACGACGGCGCGTGCAAAGGAGCGCCGATGGCGGACCGCTTGAGCGGAGGTAAGACGCCAGTAATCACGTCCCGCCACCCTGCCCACGTGGACGACGCCGGGCTCGGTCGCACCATTCGGGCGCTCCGTCTGCGACGCGGATGGCGACGGCGCGACCTCGCGGCGGCCTGCGAGGTGAGCCAGCAGCTGATCTCCAGCCTTGAGCGCGGGCACGCCGCCTCTTTCTCGCTGGCCACGCTGCGGCGCGTGGCGAGCGCCGCAGAGATGCGGCTGGCCTTGCGGGCCGAGTGGCGGGGCGGTGAGCTCGACCGTCTGCTTGACGCGGACCACGCCGCACTGCAGGCGGCCGCCCGACGCTGGTCCGAGGGGCTCGGGTGGCAGGTGGGAGTCGAGGTGACGTTCAGCCGCTATGGCGAGCGCGGCAGCGTTGACCTGCTCGCCTTTCACGCGCCCTCTCGGGCGCTGCTCGTCGTCGAGGTCAAGACGGTCGTCGCCGACCTGCAATCGCTCCTGCGTGGCATCGACACGAAGGCGCGCCTGGCGGCTGGCATCGCCCGCGAGCGCGGCTGGCACGCGGCCCAGGTCGTGGCATGCCTTCTGCTGGCCGATGGAGCGACGAACCGGCGGCGGGTGGTGGCCGCTGCGCCGCTCCTCGCGCGCTTTTCGCTCCGTGCGCGTCCGGCACGAGCGTGGCTGCGGCACCCGGGACCCGCCGAGGGCCTGCTCCTCTTCCTGTCTCCCCCACCTACTAACCGGGGTGGTGCCAGGCGGGCCGGCAGGCAGCGGATGCGCCTGCGGAAGACATCGCCGAGCGTGGGAGGTGGTCGCGAGGGCAGCTCCCAGCCGCCCGATGCCGCCTAGCACCACGGTCATGCGTAGGTGGCGGCGAGATCGCGCCCAGAGACAGATAGCACCAATCCCGGTGGTATCTGGCGGAACCCGCCGGCAAGAGGCCCCTTAGCTCTGGTCGACGAACTCCATGTCGATCTGGGCCCGCTGCAGCTTGCCCGAGTAGTCGATGTAGACGCTCTTCCACTCGCTGAAGAAGTCGAGCGCGGCCTGGCCCACCTCGCGGTGGCCGTTGCCGGTCGCCTTGGTGCCGCCGAACGGCAGGTGCGCCTCGGCGCCGATGGTGCCGTGATTCACGTATCCCAGCCCGGAGTCGAAGTCACGGATGCTGCGGAAGGCCAGGTTGATGTCCCGCGTGAAGAGCGACGTCGAGAGGCCGTACTTGACGGAGTTCACGATGCGCACCGTCTCGTCCCAGTCATCGACCGGGATGACCGATGTCACCGGGCCGAAGATCTCCTCCATGGCGATGCGGGCATCGGGCTTTACGTCGGCAAAGATGGTCGGCTGGAAGAAGGAGCCCTTCGCCAGGTGCGCCTCGCGCGCCGGCTCGCCGCCGATCACCAGGTCGGCCTCCCCGCGACCGATGGCGGCGTAC